>QWPB01000007.1 GCA_003671275.1 Planctomycetota bacterium
ACCGGATTATTCGGTACAACACTCGGTGGCAATTCGGGGTGTCGCGGCGAGCCGTTGTGTCGATCCGGAAGGCGATCGCGCAGGGGCGTTGCCGATCGATCTGGATTCATCGTGCGACTCCCAGTGGAGGTTACTTGATGGCTGGTTCTCGTGTTCCCGGTTCCGAACAGGAGGATTTTGCACGTGTGGTGCAGCTTTTCAATGGGCAGGAATATTTTGCCTGCCATGATGTTCTGGAGGGACTCTGGGAATTGGCCGAGGAGTCACAGCGAGACTTTTACCAAGGTCTGCTGCATGCGGCCGTCAGTTTGTTTCATTACTCCGAGGGAAATCCCACCGGTGCCCGCAAGATGGCAGGCTCGACACTGGAATATCTGTCCGGGTACGGTGAACGGCATTGCGGTGTCGACTTAAAGGGGTTGCGGGAGGGGCTGGCAGTCTGCCTGGCCCCTTTGTGGCAGGCTGGGGCAGTCCGGCCTGGTGACATCCCCGACCGGACAAGCTTTCCCACGTTGAACTGGAGTTTGGAAGATGAATGACCTGTCCGGACTGACGGGGGAGCTGGCCGGGTTCAGCGGGGTGGCCCCTCTGTTTCCACTGCCGGATTTCGTGATGTTTCCACAGGTCACGCAACCGCTGCACATCTTTGAGTCCCGGTATCGGGAGATGGTGGCTGATGTTTTGCGAGGTGACAGGCTGATTGCACTGGGAACCCTGAAGCCCGGCTGGGAGTCGCTGTACGAAACGAAATCAGCTCCGGTGTGGACGGATATTTGCCTGGGTCGGGTCATGGTCGATAAACAGCAGGAAGATGGTCGTTACCTGATTTTGCTGCGGGGGTTGTGTCGCGCTCGCATCAAGGCTGAGCGTCTGGCAAAAACCAGTTACCGCCAGGTCGAGCTGCAGCTGCAGTTTGACCATTACCCGGCAGAGGCGGCGATATTGCGAGACCGTCGTCGGTTGGAGCTGCTGGAGAATCTGGTTTCGGCAGCCCCTGGATTTGATGCGAATCGGGAGGCGACGGATTCGGCGATCCGCGACTTGCCGCTGGGTGTGTTGTGCGACCTGATCGCCAGTACAGTGAAACTGTCGTCGGAGCAGTCGATGAGTCTGCTGCGTGAAGCGAATGTGGATCTGCGAACGGACTTACTGCTGGAGATATTGCGTGCCCGGCAGCGGGAAGGGGGGGAGCTGCCGCCCCGGAGGTATCCACCGGAGTTCAGTGAAAATTGAAGTGGGGAGGGGTGTGGAGAATCTTTAGGGGCAACCTGTCGGAAACCTGAATTCGATAACTTGACCCTCTGGGTCGGCACCAGTACACTGGCCGACTTCCCGAATTTTGGCCTCCGGGCCGAGTGTCTGGACTGAAAGCGTCAGACGAATGCCAACCATCAATCAGCTTGTCCGCAAACCGCGGAAGAAGCAAACCACCAAGTCGAAAACTCCGTTGCTGGAAGGCTGCCCGCAGAAGCGCGGTGTATGCTTGCAGGTGCGGACGATGACTCCGAAGAAGCCGAATTCGGCTCTGCGGAAGATCGCCCGTGTGCGTCTGTCTAGTGGCAAGGAGCTGACGGCATACATTCCGGGCGAAGGCCACAACCTGCAAGAGCACAGCATTGTGCTGATTCGCGGTGGTCGTGTTCGCGACTTGCCCGGTGTGCGTTACAAGATTGTCCGCGGGGTGCTGGACACCCTCGGTGTGTCCAATCGTAAGCAGGCTCGCTCCCGCTACGGTGCGAAGCGTCCCAAGGCCAAGTAATTTCGGCTGGTTGTTGCCCTTGCTGGTTGATGCCGGTGGGGTTTGTGGCAGCAGTGCCAATGACAGCGTGTCTGTGATCGGAAAGTCAGATGTCGAAGAGCTTCACCGCCAGCGAAGACCAGTTGCAGCCCGATGCTCGTTTCGGTTCGCTGCTTGTCTCCAAGTTCGTCAACTGCATGATGCGTGATGGCAAGAAGAGTGCGGCGATTCGCGTCTTCTATGATGCCATGGACATTATTCAGAAGAAGCTGCCGGATGCCAGTCCTCTGGAAGTGTTCCAGATTGCCGTCGACAATGTGAAGCCCGCTATCGAAGTTCGCTCCAAGCGAGTCGGTGGTGCGACTTACCAGGTTCCGACCCCGGTGGGTTCCCGTCGTCAGCGGGCGTTGGCGATTCGCTGGATTCTGGAAGCCTGCCGCAGTCGTAAGGGGCGCGGTATTGCCGTCTCTCTGTCGGATGAATTCATGGCGGCCTACAAGCGTGAAGGGGCAGCGATGACCAAACGGGAAAACGTTCACAAGATGGCCGATGCCAACAAGGCATTTGCCCACTTCGCATGGTAACGCGGCAGTCGCTCGCGACTGCCGGGTGACCCTGTGGGTTACAGCGAGATCACACTGAATTTCCAAAGAGGCTTCCGGCGACGGAAGCCTCTTTTTTCGTTGGGTGCTTACCCTTTCAATTGCTTCGCGCTGCAAGCAACTCCGCTAACGCTGCCTGGGTCTTGATTCCATGTCCACCATTGCCACTCCCATTGACAAGATTCGTAACATTGGAATCGTGGCGCACATTGATGCCGGCAAGACGACGACAACTGAGCGAATTCTGTTCTATACCGGCGAATCGCATCGCATGGGGAATGTGGATGACGGTAACACAATCACGGACTTTGACCCGGAAGAGGCGCAGCGTGGCATTACGATTTACTCGGCGGCGATCTCCTGTCGCTGGAAGGACTGCTCCATCAATCTGATTGACACGCCGGGGCATGTCGACTTCACCGCCGAGGTGGAACGCAGTCTGCGAGTGCTGGACGGGGCCGTGGTGGTCTTTAGTGCAGTTGAGGGAGTCGAGGCTCAAAGCGAGACTGTCTGGCGGCAGGCCAATAAGTATGGCGTTCCCCGGTTGTGCTTCATTAACAAGATGGACCGCATTGGGGCGAGTTTTGAGCGAACCCTGCAGCAGATGCAGAAGCGTCTGCATGCGGACCCCGTCCCGCTGTTCATTCCGATGGGGGCGAGTACGACCTTTATGGGGATCATTGATTTGATCGCTCAGAAGGCCCTGTACTTTGATGCCAAGACCTACGGCAAGGTGGTGGACGTTCGCGATATCCCTGATGAGTTTCAGGAGTCCGCAGCCGAGTGGCGTGGCAAGCTACTGGAGGCTGTGGCGGTGCTCGATGATGCGGCCATGGAAGTTTACCTGGATGAGGGGGACTTGCCCGTGGAGACGATTCACACGCTGTTGCGGGTGGGGACATTGCAGCGGAAGTTGCAGCCGACCTTCTGTGGGACTTCGTTGCACTACTGCGGGGTGCAACCTGTGCTGGATGGTGTCTTGGGTTACCTCCCCAGTCCACTGGATCGCCCGCCGGTCGAGGGCGAGAACCCGACCGCCCGCAAGGAGTCGGAGCGTCGGGTCAGTCGCAAGCCCGACCCGGAGGAGCCGTTTGCGGGCCTGGTGTTCAAGATTCAGGCGGATAAACACGCCGATCTGTGCTGGGTGCGAGTTTACTCGGGCGTACTGAAAAGTGGGTCGCGGCTTCTCAATCCTCGCACGGGAAAGAAGGAGCTAATCAGCCAGTTGTGGCACATTCAGGCGGATGCCCGGGAAAAAATCGAGACGGACTTGGTGGGGCCCGGCGGGATTGCCGGGGTGATTGGCCCCAAGGATGTGGTGACCGGCGACACCTTGTGCGATCAGAAGCATGGCATTTGCCTGGAGTCGATTGTCTTCCCGGAGACGGTAATCTCGGTGGCTGTGGAGCCGGAAACGGGGGATGACCGCAAAAAGCTGGAGGATGCCCTGGCCCGGCTTTCTAAGCAGGATCCGACCTTTCGAGCCAAGGTCAGCGAGGAGACGGGGCAGACGATCATCAGTGGAATGGGCGAGTTGCACCTTGAGGTTTTGCAGAAGCGGCTGGTGCGGGACTTTAATCTGAACGTCAAGGTTCACAGGCCCCGGGTTTCTTATCGGGAAACGGTCCGCTCGAAAGCGGAGGCTACGGGGGAGTTTCACCGGGCTGTTCAGGGGGCGGTGCAGCGATTCGGGATCAAAGTTCGAGTTGAGCCGTTCGAAGGAAAAGATCCTGTGACGGTAGGGAGCAGCCTGAAGCCTGACGAGGTGCCAGTGGAGGTGGCTCGGCTGATTGCCCAGGCGGTGCTGGAATCTGGCCAATCGGGGGGCATTGTGGGATATCCTCTGATGCACGTGAAGTTTACGGTGATTTCAGTGGATTTTGTGATCGGGGAGTCAACTGAGGAGGCGATTCGCACGGCGGTTGCTCAGGCTGTGCATGGAACGCTGACAAAGGCTGATGTTGGATTGTTGGAACCAATTATGAAGATTGAGGTTGTGACTCCTTCGGAGTTCATGGGGAATATTCAGGCCGACCTGAATCAGAGACACGCAAGAATTATGGGGGCCGAGCCGAGGGATCATCTGACGGCGATTGAAGCGGAGGCGGCTTTGTCGCGGATGTTTGGGTACTCGACCCAGATTCGTAGTCTCTCGCAGGGGCGTGCGACATACTCAATGGAGCCATTGAAGTACGATTTTGCGCCGCAGTCGGTGCTGGATGAGATGCTGGGGAGATAGATCACAGCGGGAGGGTGCGCCCTGTATCCTGTTGCCTGGATGTAGGATGTGGTGGTTTCGAGGGACCCGAAAAGGGGCTTTGGGTGGGCCCAAAGAAAGTCGCTGCGGTCAATTGACAATCGCAACTCGCAAAATTATGATTTTTCGCTTCCCGCATCGGACGACTCCCTGCGGGCCCGCAAAGTGACGACGCAAGTCGTTGGATCAAGGGGATTTAAGTGGCCGGTAGCCGCATCAGAATCCGCATGGAAGCTTACGACCACGCAGTCTTGGATCTTTCGGCGAGTGACATCGTTGATACAGCCAAGCGAACGGGTGCCGTCGTGCATGGGCCAATCCCGCTTCCGACGAAAATCGAGCGTTACACTGTGCTTCGGTCGCCTCACATCGACAAGAAGAGCCGTGAAACTTTCGAAATTCGGACTCACAAGAGGGTCATCGATATTGTCCAGCCAACAGGCAAGACAATCGATGCCTTGAATAAGCTGTCCCTCCCGGCTGGGGTGGATATCAAGATCAAGGCAACGACGTAAGTCGTTGTGTGCCTGTGGTTCACGTGCCGGTAATTCGGCGTTTAGATTCAAGTGTCAGGGTGATTAGAGGTTGGCCATGTCGGTGGGACTTCTCGGCCGCAAAATCGGAATGACTCAAGTGTTCGGTGCTGAGGGGCAAGCTGTCCCTGTCACCGTCCTTGAGGTCGGCCCATGTCATGTTCTCCAGCTCCGCACGAAGGAGAAGGATGGATATGAGGCGGTGCAGCTTGGTTTTGCGGACAAGCTGAGCCAGGCGGATACTGCCCGTGATGCGTCGGCTCGCTCTCGGGGTCGGGCTAGCCGTGCCGAGCGTGGGCAGGTCACGAATCTCTCGGGTAAGAATGCCAAGAAGCGTGAAGCTTCAGGGATTGCTTCCGGCAAGAAGGCGGAGTGCGAGCCCCAGCGATTCATTCGTGAGTTCCGGACCGATGGTCAAGAGCATGGATGCGAAGTGGGCCAGGTTCTTTCGGCTGGAGCACTGGAAGGCGTGAAGTACGTTGATGTCGCAGCGACCAGCAAGGGTCGTGGTTTTTCGGGAGTTATGCGTCGGCATAATTTCTCGGGCCAGCGAGCAACGCATGGTGTGAAGAAGTGTCACCGTAAGCCCGGTGGTATTGGTCAGGCTACTGACCCCTCCCGCGTCTGGAAGGGGAAGCGGATGGCTGGACAGTTCGGCAACGTGCATCGCACGACCCGCAATCTTAAGGTGATTCGAATTGATGCCGAGAATCACATGCTGCTGGTCAATGGCCCTGTGCCGGGGCCTGTGGGTGGCTATGTGGTGATTCGCAAGGCCTAGGCCGGCGTAACGTACAGCCTCGCCTTGTATTCGGGGATCAGGTGGAAGTCATGATCAGCGTGCCAGTTGTCAATACGTCCGGCGCATCCGTGGGAACTTACGAGTTCGACCCGGCTGAGCTGGCGGCTGCTATCAACAAGCAGCTTCTTCACGACGTTGTTGTGATGTACGAGATGAACGCCCGCATGGGGACAGTTCGTACAAAGACGCGTGGTGAAGTGGCGGGTAGCACCAAGAAGCTGTTCAAGCAGAAGGGGACAGGTAACGCACGTGCGGGTACCAAGCGTTCTCCAACACGTCGTCACGGTGGTCACGCCTTTGCGATTCGTCCAAAGTCGTGGGCGTATCGGATGCCCAAGAAGATGGTTCGTGCGGCGACTCGCATGGCACTGTTGTCGAAGTTTCAGGATGGTGAAGCGATCATCATTGATGATCTCAAGCTGACCGAAGAGAAGACAAAGGCTGTGGCCAGTGTGTTGAAGGCGTTGAAGGTGAATGAGCAGAGTGTTCTGCTGGCCATTCACTCTTATGACGCAACGCTGTGGCGATGTGCTCGTAACATTGCTGACCTTTGGGTTTCGCCGAGTGTTGATCTGAACGCCTACGATCTGCTTCATCAGAAGCGTCTGCTGATTACACGTGAAGCTCTGGATGGCATTCGTGCTCGTCTGAAGTCATCAGCTCAGGATCAAACGGGAGTTCAGGCATGAGCATCGTTCTTGAACCGTACCAGGTTATCATCCGTCCATTGGTGACCGAGAAGGGGACGTATCTCTCTGAGAGCCGTCACCAATACCAGTTCGAAGTGAATCCAGCAGCAACCAAGGCCGACATCAAGAAGGCTATACAAGTTCTCTGGAATGTCCGTGTCCTCGACGTCCGAACTCAAGTGTACAAAGGCAAGCCGCGTCGCTGGAAGATGCGGTTGGGTCGTACTCAGGATTGGAAGAAGGCGATCGTCAAGCTTCATGCAGAAGACAATATCGCGTTTTTCTAGTCTGATTCGAGACACCCTCACAAATTACAGGTGACCCCATGGGTATCCGCGTTTACAAGCCGACCTCCGCTGGACGACGAAATTCGTCGGTGAGCGACTTTGCGGACATTACGGATCGCAAGAAGCAGCCTGAGAAGGAATTGCTGGTTCGTTTGCGTAAGCCGTCGGGCCGCAACTTCCAGGGCAAGATCACGGCTCGCCATCGCGGCGGTGGCCATAAGCGTCAGTACCGAATCATCGACTTCGCTCGGAAGAAAGATGGCGTGATCGGTGATGTGGCTTTCGTGGAATATGATCCGAACCGCACATGCCGTATCGCGTTGATCCATTATCCTGATGGCGACAAGCGGTACATCCTGGCACCGCTGGGAATGAAAGCGGGCGACAAGGTTCAAAGTGGTGAAGGATCGGAGCCTAAGGTTGGCAATTGCTTGCCTCTGACGCTGATTCCTCTGGGTACGCAGATTCACAATGTGGAGCTTCAGCCTGGCCGGGGCGGACAGATGTGTCGAGCTGCCGGAACCTATGCGACGCTGAATGCTCGCGATGGGCAGTGGGCTCAGATTACGTTACCGTCAGGTGAAGTGCGTCGTGTTCCGGCCAGTTGCCGGGCGACGATCGGCCAGATTGGTAACCTGGATCACATGAACATCCGAATCGGCAAGGCCGGTCGGGCACGTTGGATGGGGCGTCGTCCTTATGTTCGTGGTTCTGCCATGAACCCGGTCGACCATGCGATGGGTGGGGGTGAAGGTCGCCGTTCTGGTGGTCGTCATCCTTGTAGTGCCAATGGACGTCCGGCGAAGGGTGGCAATACCCGTAAGCGTCGGAAGCCCTCGAGTCGAGCCATCGTTCGCCGTCGCTGGAGCCGTCGTAACGGCCAGAAGAAGATCTGATTCACGATTCACGGGTGGGGTTGAGTCATGGGGCGTTCCCTGAAAAAGGGTCCGTTTATCGATCCAAAGGTCATGAAGAAGATTCAGACCTTGGACGCAGCGGGCCGCAAAGATCCGATCAAGACATGGGCACGTCGCTCTACGATCTCTCCTGATTTCGTGGGCCACACCTTCTTGGTTCACAATGGTCGACAGCACACTCAAGTGTATGTCACCGAGGAAATGGTCGGTCACAAGCTCGGCGAGTTCGCTCCGACGCGAACGTTCCGTGGTCACGGCGCCCGGGGCAAGAAGTAGGCCCCTGGTTAGGAGTGCATTCCGATGGTTTTGGTTCGCGCATTGTGCAAGCATGCTCGCATCTCGGCCCGAAAGATTCGGCCTTTCGCTGACATTGTCCGCGGGAAGTCGGTCGGTGAGGGGTTGGAAGCGCTGCGTTATCTTCCGAACCGTGGTGCCCGGCTGCTCGAAGATGTGATCAAGTCGGCCGCCGCCAACGCGGAGGACCGTGGTGCCCGGAATGTCGAGAATCTCGCCATTGCGGAATGTACCGTGGACAGTGGTCCGATGTTCAAGCGGTTTCGTCCGCGGGGACGCGGGATGGTCTTTACCCTCCGAAAGCGGTTTGCACACATCCAGGTTTCGGTCGACGCACCGGAAGTTCAGGCAAAGGACGAGGATTAACCATGGGACAGAAGACTCGCCCCACCGGATTTCGCGTCGGCATCACCGAGGACTGGCGAAGCAAGTGGTATGCCTCCAAGCGTGAGTTTGGAACACTCCTGATCGAAGACTTCAAGATCCGGAAGTTCGTCTCCGACGAATACAAGTCTGCATCGATCGCCAAGGTGATCATCGAACGGACGCGTGATCAGGTCATCGTCAATCTGCATTCGGCCCGTCCCGGCATGATCATTGGCCGCAAGGGTGCGGAAATCGATCGGATGAAAGCCCGATTGGAAGATCTGACGGGTCGCCGGACCGAAGTCAAGATCGTTGAGATCAACAATCCGTTCCGTTGTGCTTTCTTGGTGGCAGAAGACATCGCACAGCAGTTGTCCAAGCGTGGCAGCTTTCGTCGAGCCATCAAGAAGACATTGGATCAGGTGATGGACTCCGGCGTGTACGGAGTGAAGGTACAGTTGTCGGGACGTCTTGGCGGTGCCGAGATGTCGCGATGTGAGAAGGCCAGTCGCGGGTCGATCCCGCTGTCAACTCTCCAGCGTCATGTCGATTATGGTTTTACCATTTCGAAGACGACCATGGGGGTGATTGGCGTCAAGGTGTGGATCGATCTCGGGGACTACAACAGCGAGGAGGCCGACAATGGCTCTAATGCCCAAGCGGGTCAAGCACAGAAAGGTCCAAAGAGGTCGCATAAAAGGTAATGCGACCCGTGGAAATACTGTGTCGTTCGGCGAATTCGGGTTGCAGGCCATTCATGGCGGCTACGTGAATGCGACGACGATCGAGGCATGCCGAGTGGCTGCCAACCAATACATTCGTGGCGAAGGCCGTTTGTTCATTCGAATTTTCCCATCCAAGCCGATGACGGCTCGGCCACTGGAAACTCGAATGGGTACTGGTAAGGGTGAACCCGATCACTGGGTTGCCGTTGTCAAGCCCGGCACAGTCATGTTCGAGATTGCAGGAGCATCTAAGGAGTCTGCTCGCGATTGTTTCAATCGCGTGGCTCATAAACTCCCCCTGGGTGTTCGAATGGTGGAACGTCGTCCCGGTGCTTAGTTCCGGGGCAGGATGGTGACTCAGTGCGGGTCACCAGCGAGTGAGTTCGGAGTTCATGATGTCCAAGGCCACAAACCTTCGCGAAATGAGTGGCGAACAGCTCTCAATCGAGTTGGAAGCTACCAAGCGACAGCTGTTCGATCTGCGGATCAAGGCTTCTACCGAGAAGCTGGATTCACCGAGTCAGATTCGTCGCATGCGTCGTCAGATCGCACGTATCAAGACGATCATCCATCAGCGTGAACAGGTCGCGAAGACTGCTTAGGTCAGGGGAAGAAGATGCGTCGGCAACTTGTCGGTGTGGTGACACGAGATCAGAACAGTAAGACCCGTCGAGTCGAGGTCCCCCGGCTGTACCGTCATCCGAAGTACGGCAAGATTGTCCGTGCCCGGACCGTCTGTCACGTGCATGACGAGAAGGATGAGTCGCGGAACGGTGACACCGTTGAAATCGTCGAGTGCCGTCCGCGGTCTCGTACGAAGCGTTGGGAGCTGGTTCGAGTGATTCAGATTGGCAATCGTGCTCCACAGGTCTCGGAGACCGCAGGCGCGGCGCCTCAGAGCTAGGTGGTAGGTACCACTGCTGATACGCACCACTACAGTATCCGTCGCGGACGGGGAGTGTTCTCATGATTCAGATGCAAACACTGCTGGACATCGCAGATAACACGGGAGCCAAACTGGCTCGCTGTATCCGCGTGATGGGTGGCACCCACCAGCGATCGGGTGGCCTCGGCGATATTGTCGTGGTCAGCATTCAGAAGGCTATTGCGGGCGCACCCGATTCTGTCAAGGCCGGCAAGGTCGTGAAGGGTGTCGTGGTTCGTTGCCGTAAAGCCTACCGTCGAGCCGACGGAAGCTACGTGCGATTTGATCGCAATGCCATTGTTCTGATTGATGCGGACAATAACCCTCGCGGGACCCGTATTTTCGGTGCCGTGGCTCGCGAGTTGCGTGAGCGCAAGTTTACCAAGATCCTGAGTTTGGCGAGCGAGGTCGTCTGAGATGAAGATCAAGAAGGGCGACATGGTGGTTGTGATTTCGGGCGATGATGCCGCCAAGGCTCCTCGCAAGGTCACTCAAGTGCTCGACGGCGGCCAGAAGGTTGTCGTTGAAGGCGTCAACGTGGTTCAGAAGCACGTCAAGCGGAATCATCCGAAGAGCCCTCAGGGCGGTCGGCTGCGTTTCGAAAAGCCGATTCAGGCTTCGAATGTGCTTTATTTTTGTGGGGCCTGTAATCAGCCAGCGCGAGTCGGCTTTCGGGTCACAGCAGAAGGCGCCAAGGAGCGCTACTGCAAGGCCTGTCAGGCTTCCGCCGGACAAGTGAGCCCTGCTCGCAAGGCCAAGTCGGTTTCCTAGCGGTTGATTCTCGTCAACAAACACCTTCTTCCAGTAAATCCTGGTTGGCAATCAGGATTTTCGAAGGAATACCATGCGTCCTCGTCTGCTTGATCGTTATCGCACTGAAATCCTCCCGAAGCTGGCAGCTCAGCTTGGGACGACTAATCCTCACGCTCTGCCTCAGATCAAGAAGATCGTGGTCAGCATGGGGGTGGGTCGGTCGATCGGCGATGCCAAGATTCTCCAGGAAGTCAGCCAGCATCTGGGACAGATTACCGGTCAGAAGCCGGCGATCACCAAAGCGAAGAAGTCGATCTCGAACTTCAAGCTGCGGGAAGGGATGCAGGTTGGATGTATGGTCACCCTGCGTGGTCACCGGATGTATGAGTTTCTGGATCGTCTGATCAACATCGTTCTGCCGCGAGTCCGCGACTTTCGGGGCGTGAGTTTCAAGGCGTTCGATGGTGCTGGAAACTACAGCCTGGGCCTTCCAGAGCAGACCGTGTTTCCTGAAATTCAGGCCGACAAGATTCAGAACGCGCAGGGGATGAACATCGCCATCGTCACCACCGCTGGAAATGACGACAGCGCTCGTACACTGCTTCGCGAGTTTGGCATGCCGTTCCGCAAGGAAAATAAGGCCTAGTTCGCTTCCTGCGGTTCACACACTTGACGTTGAGTGTCAAACCGACGAAGCTATTCCCCCCTCACATCGCACTCATAAGATCCGTCGCCGAATGTCGAGCGACGTCACCGAGGACCAGAGATGGCCACGTCCGCGAAAATCGCGAAAGCCGCCCGCAAGCCGAAGTTCAGTAGCCGTGCTGAACGTCGATGCCAACTTTGCGGTCGTCCCCGCGCAGTCTATCGGAAGTTTCAGATCTGTCGTATCTGCTTCCGTAATCTGGCATTGGACGGTTTGATTCCTGGCGTGAAGAAGGCGAGCTGGTAGTCACACATCATGATGACCGACCCCATTGCAGACATGTTGTGCCGTATCCGCAACGCCGTGATGATCGAGCGTTTGTCTGTGGATATGCCTCACTCCAAGCTTAAAGAAGCTTTGGCCGCTGCTTTGCAGCGCGAAGGTTTTATCTGGGATTTCGAAGTGGTCGAAAGCCCGGAAACCGTTGGGAAAGTGCTTCGGGTCAACCTGAAGTATGGCCCGAACGGCGAACGCGTGATTCAGAAGATCACTCGGATCAGCAAGCCTGGTCTGCGGAAGTTCAACGGTGTCGATCAAATCAAGCCAGTCCTGAGCGGGCTGGGTGTGACTATTCTGACCACGAGTAAGGGTGTGCTGAGCAGTCGTGAAGCACAGACCCAAAACGTCGGTGGCGAAGTTCTGTGTGAAGTGTGGTAGTCCCGTGTGCGGGATGTGATTCTGAGAGTGTGACTCGCACGTCGACGGGAAGAGGTGAAGCATGTCAAGAATCGGGAAGAAGCCTGTCACTGTTCCAGAAAACGTCACTGTTTCTGTGGACAATGGCACACTCAAGGTCAAGGGGCCCAAGGGAGAGTTGACTCTCAATTGGAATCCGGCCATGACGGTTGAGTTCAATGCTGATTCACGGCAAATTGTCGTGGGACGTCCGAACGATCTCCGTCAGAATCGGGCACTTCATGGCCTGACTCGTGCACTGATCAACAATATGGTGACTGGGGTACAAACGCCCTTCGAGAAGAAACTCGAAATCATCGGCGTTGGTTACCAGGCCACGATGGCTGGGAAAACGCTTTCATTGCAGGTTGGTTTTGCCAACATCATCAAGCTTCCCATTCCGGCTGGTTTGACGGTCACTCTGACGACTCCGACTTTGATCGTTGTTCAGGGGATTGATCGGGCTGTGGTGGGTCAGTTCGCAGCCAATGTTCGTCGGGTTCGTCCTCCTGAGCCTTACAAGGGCAAGGGAATTCGTTATTCGGGTGAACAGGTTCGTCGTAAGGCCGGCAAGGCATTCGGCAGCTAGTCGTTTTTAGGATCGTCTGGGTTCAGCTCGTTCGTTAGAGCAGGTGTGTGATGCGTCTGGAAAAGCGACTTTCGGTTCAACGTCAACGGCGGAAATTCCGCGTTCGCAATGCATTGCGAAACTCGGGTCGTCCTCGTCTGTCGATCTACGGCAGCGGAAAGCATATCTACGCTCAGATCATCGACGATGTGGCAGGCAACACCATGGTGTCCGCTTCCACATTAGAGAAGTCTCTGGGTGGAGCTGGCACTTGCCATGGAAACTGCGAGGGCGCTGTGACCGTTGGTAAAGCAATTGCCGAACGTGCCTTGGCAAAGGGTGTTGTTCAGGTCTGTTTTGACCGTGGTGGTCGTCGTTACCATGGCCGCGTGGCAGCACTTGCCGAGGCGGCCCGTCAGGCTGGTCTGGACTTCTAAGAACGCTGAGTTCAGCGCAGGAGCATCATTGTGTCACAAGGCGAATCCCCTAATTCACCGGAACGAGTCGTCCAGATCCGTCGCTGTGCATGCGTCGTGAAGGGTGGTCGTCGGTTCAGCTTTACTGCTCTCGTTGTCGTGGGTGACTCCAACGGCAAGTGCGGCGTCGGTTACTCCAAGGGAAGTGAAGTTCCCGTGGCAGTGGACAAGGCCACCAAGCAGGCTCAGAAACGGTTTGAATACTTTCCCGTCATTGGGACCAGTATTCCACACGCGGTGGAAGCCCGATACGGCTCATCGCATGTCAAGCTGATGCCAGCTCCCGCCGGTACTGGTATCATTGCCAGTGCGACTGTTCGGGCTGTCATGGAATCAGTGGGCATCAAAGACATTCTCACCAAGAAGCGTGGCTCAAGTAATCCAGCGAACGTCGTGAAAGCCACGATGATGGCGCTCGCTAAGCTGCGGACTCGCGATGATGTCGCCCGTCTGCGGGGAGTTGAGATCTAATGATCCTCAGTGATGTACATCAAGGTGTCAACAAGAACAAAGGCCCCAAGCGTGTGGGCCGTGGCTGCGGTTCTGGTCATGGTAAGACCAGTAGTCGTGGACATAAGGGCCAGGGTAGCCGTCGCGGCGCTTCTCGTCGTCCTGGATTTCAGGGTGGACAGAAACAGCTGTTTCGCCTGGTGGCGAAGCGTGGTTTTAACAACAACTTCCACGCAACGGTTGTTATTGCTCTGAATGTTGACCAGCTGCAGGCCGCTTATGCCGCCGGCGAAACGGTTTGTCCCGAATCCCTTCAGGCAAAGGGTTTGGTCAAGCGGAATTACGACGCGATCAAGATTCTGGGTGACGGGGAGCTGACCGTAAAGCTCAACGTGAAGGCTCATCGGTTCTCAACCGGAGCCGAAGAGAAGATTCGTGCAGCCGGTGGGACGGTGGAAGTCATCGCCTAAGCTGTGTGGTCAGTTCTGGTAGCCACTGGTTGCTGAGAACTGGACAATCCAATACAACGCAGGCGAATGGCAGGACTTCTTGCCGTTCGCTTGCTTCGTTTGTGGGGTCGGTGTAAGGACTCGTCGACATGCTCGCTCGCATTGTGCAGGTGTTTCGCATTCCTGAGCTTCGTCAGAAAATCGTTCTGACGTTGATCCTGCTGGCTGTCTTTCGGATGGGGTCGTTCATCGCCCTGTCATTCTTGGATCAGGATCATTACTTCGCCGAATTGAGGCGGGTGACCGAGTCGCAAAGTACGCTCGGCCAGGTGATGCAGGCGATGTCGATGTTTTCGGCATCCGCCATGGGCAGCGCAACCATCTTCGGTCTCGGGATCATGCCGTACATTTCGGCATCTATTATCTTCCAGCTGCTGGCGACGGTCTATCCGCCGCTGGAAGCCATGCAGAAGGAAGGCGAGTCCGGGCGTCGAAAGATTAATGAATACACGCGTTATGCGACGGTGTTTATTGCCCTGGGACAGAGCTTCTTCTGGGTAGTGTTCATGCTGCGGGGGGGATTTGGCGGAGACGGTTCTGGCCATATCTACAGCACGTTTGACGAGCCCTACACTTGGTTGGTCGCTACCGTCACCATGACGGCGGGGACCGTTTTCCTGATGTGGATCGGTGAGCAGATCGACCACTACGGGATCGGCAACGGAATCAGCCTGTTGATCATGGCCGGGATTCTTTCTCGAATTCCTGAAGCCATCAAGGAGCTGCTCGGGCCGGCATTCACGCCTCAGGGGTTAAACATAAAGTTGGGTGGCCCAGCTGCCATCGATAAGCTGATGTTGCTGGCGGGGTTGTTTGCCGCAGTCGTGATTGGGGTGATTGCCATGACCACGGCAACGCGACGAATTCCCATTCAGAGTGCCAAGCACGTCCGGGGCCGGCGGGTGATGGGCGGTGGTGGTCGTCAGTCACTTCCGTTGCGGATCAACCAGTCGGGTGTGATGCCGATCATTTTCGCCTCCAGCCTGTTGCTGATCCCGATCACACTCTTCGGGTTTGTTGGACAGGCGATCGCCGGAACGGAAATCGCCTGGCTCAAGGCGATTCAGCCGCTCTTCCAGATCCTGGACAACAATGAAAAGGGCTTTCTGTATAATGTGTTGTTCATTCTGCTGATTTACTTTTTCTGTTACTTCTGGACGGGGATTACATTCAATCCCAAGGACATCTCTGAAAACCTGAAGGATCATGGCAGTTTTATCCCCGGGTACCGACCAGGGGCTCGAACTGCGGACTACCTGGATCAGGTGATGCATCGTATCACCTACGTCGGGGCGGGTTTCCTGGCGTTGATTGCCATCGTGCCGACCATTGTGTCATCGTCTCTTCAGATTTCGCCGCTGGTTGCCAGTTTCTACGGGGGGACCGGGTTGCTGATCTGTGTGTCGGTGGCCATTGACCTGGTGCAGAAGATTGACAGTCATCTGGTCATGATGAACAAGGGCGGGCTGTTGCAAGCCGATGATCCAGCGTAGTAAATAAGAGGGCTCGTCAGTGATTGCTCTGAAGAGCCGTCGCGAAATGAAATTGATGCGTGAGGCCGGCAAAGTCGTTGCCGAAGCTCACGCAGTTGCGGCCAGCCGGGTGGCGCCTGGCGTGACGACGCGGGAGATCGATGCGGCAGTTGCCACAGTGTTTTCTCGGCACCGTGCGGAGCCGTTGTTTCTGAACTTCCCAGGCAAGGTTCCATTTCCAGCGGTGACCTGCACCAGTGTGAACGAGCAGATCGTTCACGGGATTCCGGGCGACTATGTTCTGGTGGAAGGGGACATTCTCAGCCTCGACACAGGATGCCGCCTCAACGGATGGTGTGCCGATTCCGCCTGGACCTACGCCGTGGGGCCCATCTCCGCCGAGAAGCAGCGGCTGATGTCCGTCGGACGAGAATTGCTGCGAGTGGCGATTCAGGGGCTGGGGGGCCACCCGGAGTGGCATCACTGTGCCCGGGATATGGAGCGATTGGCGTCGGAGGCGGGGTATTCTCTGGTTCGGCAGTTCGTGGGTCACGCGATCGGTCGGGAGATGCATGAGCCGCCGCAGGTGCCAAATTTTACGGATCATAGTGATCCGGAAAACAGCTTTCCGTTGCGTCCGGGGTTGGTTCTGGCCATTGAGCCGATGCTCAATGCCGGGGGGCCAGGGGTTCGGATTCTGGCAGATCACTGGACTGCAGTGACGGAAGATGGGGCGGCCAGTGTTCATTTTGAGCACACGATTGCCCTGACTGCGGAAGGTCCGCGACTAATCACCGCAGGTGTCGGTGGAGAAGAGGGGCTGCTGGATTGCCAGTCCCTTTGAAAAATTGTCGACATGCTTGCGTTCGCCCGCCGAGGGCGATTAGACTACTCGGCTCGCTTTTTTGGCGGCAGGCTCAGCCTGCAGCCGGAGCAGTGGATTGGTGATCGAAAGGTGAGTGGTTCGTGAAAGTTCGAGCGAGCATCAAGCGGATTTGTGAAGGATGCAAGTTCGTTCGCCGTAAAGGGCGAGCGTACGTCATCTGTTCCAACAATCCCCGCCACAAGCAGCGCCAGGGTTAGTCCCTACTGGTTTTGAGATCAAGAGTTACGGCAATCGATCAGTCGATGCCGGTTCCGGAGAGACGACATGCCACGTGTTCTCGGGGTAGACATCCCGAACGACAAGCCGACATACATCGCCCTTCAGTATCTGGAGGGGATTGGCCCGGTTATCGCTGTGCAGATTTGCCGGAATCTTAAGCTGGATCCCCAGCGCCGCGCTCGCGAACTGTCTGAAGATGACATTCAGCGGATCAACACCGTACTCGACAACGATTACACGGTCGAAGGTCAGCTGCGTCGTCAGACCCAGGAAAACATTGGGCGTCTGAAGAGCATTGCCTGCTATCGTGGGCTGCGTCACCGCCGTAATTTGCCCTGTCGGGGTCAGCGTACCAAGACGAATGCCCGAACTCGCAAGGGGTCGAAGAAGACCGTCGCTGGTAAGAAGGGTGTCAAGGATATGCGGCACTAGGAGTCGTCTCAGGACGACGTGCAGCATGCGAGGATGGCCACTGGCTATCTTCTAAGAATGATCAGGGAAGCCTCAGCCAACAGGTTTCTCAGGCCGACAGACTGTCAGGATTTTCTCGATGAATACGACTGCGAAGCCATCCAAGAAGCGCAAGGTTCGCAAGAACGTCACGAAGGCCATCGCCCACATTAAGGCCACCTTCAACAACACGATCGTAACCATCACCGATACCAACGGTGATGTGCTGTGTTGGGGTAGTGCTGGTACGGTGGGGTTCAAGGGCTCTCGCAAGAGCACGCCGTTTGCCGCACAGCGGGCTTCGGAAACTTGTGCCGACAAGGCTCGCAAGTTTGGCGTGAAAGAAATGGAAATTCGCGTGAACGGTCCGGGTTCGGGACGTGAAAGCGCGATCACCGGTTTGCAGATCGCCGGGATTTCGATTCGCTCGATCGAAGATATCACGCCGCTGCCCCACAATGGATGCCGGCCTCGCAAGCGTCGCCGCGTCTGAGAATCGATCACAAGTTTGCGCCGCAGGAGGAGAAAGAGTCCCTGGTCTTTCTCACTCGAAGGCGGCCTCGCCAGGACTGAGGGGGATTGTTATGCGGATTCGATGGAGAAATCTGGAGCTGCCCAGTCGCGTTGTGCCTGAACGCGAGACAATGACAGCGAACTACGGAAAGTTCTCGATTGAGCCTTTCGAGCGCGGCTTCGGTCATACGATTGCCAATAGCATTCGCCGAATTCTTCTGTCCAGCCTAGAAGGCAGTGCGGTCACCCGTGCCAAAATTCACGGCGTTCAGCATGAGTTCACCACCATTCCCGGTGTCGTTGAAGATGTCACGGATATCTGCCTGAATCTCAAGTCGCTGGTTGTCAAGAATCACTCGTCAACCACCAAGACACTCCGCATCGAGCGCCATGAACCTGGTGTTGTCACGGCCAATGACATCATCTGTGACGATCAGGTGGAAGTGATTAACAAGGATCTGGTGATTGCGACGGTTACCGATTCAGTTCCGCTGCATATCGAACTGACCGTCGAGAATGGCCGAGGTTATATCACGGCTTCGGAAATCCATGAGAAGCTTCCCGAGTTGGGCGTGATTCCCCTCGACGCTGCATTTTCGCCGGTGACGCGCGTTCGCTACAAGGTGGATGATACCCGTGTGGGGCAGCGGACGAACTACGACAAGCTGACCTTGGAGATCTGGACCAACGGAACGGTGAAGCCCGATATGGCTCTTGTGGAAGCTGCGAAGATCCTTCGCAAGCATCTCAACCCGTTCATCAACTACCGTGAGCATGGTCAGGAGCTGCCGCTGGAAGCGGGCCTCAAGGGTATGCCGGATCAGACGGGATACTCTCCCATCGACTTGGAGCTGGAAGATCGACTGTCGCAGTCGCTGGCTGAGCTGAATCTTTCCGTGCGGGCCACCAATTGTTTGGAGTCCGAGGGGATCGCGTCGGTGCGTGATCTGGTTGGAAAGTCTGAAGACCAGCTCCTTCAGGTTCGTAACTTTGGTGAAACGACCCTGCTGGAAGTCAAAGAGCGGCTGACTCAATTGAATCTGCGGCTCGGAATGAAGGTGCCCACATCATCTCTGCGTAAGTAGAGCTGAGTGCGGCGGAACTCGAACATCGTGGGTTAGTCGGAACGGGTGTTGCTATGCGTCATCGTCTTCGCGGTCGGACATTGGGACGAACATCGTCTCACCGTCATGCCATGTTCTCCAACATGGCCGCCAGTTTGATCAAGACCATCACACGGGAACAAAATCCCGAGTCGAAGAAGAAGATTGTGCCTGGTCGCATTGAGACCACGGTGCCCAAGGCCAAGGAGCTGCGACCGTACGTCGAAAAGCTCGTGACCATGGCGCGTCGTGCTCAGGCCCACCAGGAAGCAGCCGCTCAATTCGCCTCTACGGCGGAGCGGAACAGTGCCGAGTGGGTCAACTGGCGCAAGTCGGCTAACTACCAGCAGTGGAACAAGGCGATTGCTCCGGCTGTCGCTCTCCGCCGCCGGGCGTTTGCTCTGCTTCGTGACAAGGACGCCGTCAAGGTGCTGTTCGACAAGATCGGTCCTCTGATGAAGGACCGGGATGGCGGATATACCCGTATTGTGCGATTGCCCCGCGTGCGGCAGAATGATGCCAGCCCACTCGCGATCATTGAGTTCGTTGGGAACGAACGTGATCGCAAGAAGCAGCGTCAGGCTCCCGCGGTCGAGATGGCCACGAACTAACGCATGATGCTGAATTGACAAGGGCAAGCCATGGGGCTTGCCCTTTTTTGTTGGTATCAGTTCAGTGTCCGATCCGTCAACAGGGGACAGGGAAGCCCCCGAGGTGATTTGTGCCTGCAGCGAATGGATTCGCTTCTGCTCAATCGGAATTCGATGTGACTGCGGCCCTGCGGTCGGTCTGTGAAGACATGACTGTTCGGGTCCCTGAGTTACGACATATCGATATGTCTCGGGTGGCTATTTCTTACTGCCAGACCCGTCGCGGCAGTCTGCATGGAACGCTGGCTAAGCTCACCCCCCTGCGCTTTGAACAGGGGGCGTTGACAATGTTGCGTGACGGTCGCCCATGGACGATTCAACGACTGCATGTCGGTCGGCGGGAGATGCGCTATATCCTGTCGGTTTATCTGCCTCGTTTTTTTGATCTGCCGTTTGAGGAGAAGCTCAACACGCTGATCCACGAACTGTACCATATCAGTCCGCAATTTGACGGCGATATTCGGCGGTTCGAAGGGCGTTGTTTCGCGCATTCTTCCAGCCACCGCGTTTACGATGAGATCGTGGAGGTGCTGTTGCGGGACTACTTGCGTCGCCGCTCGCCGCGATCCCGTTTGCTGGCTTTCCTGCATCATGATTTTTCCGCTTTGAAACGGGACTATGAACTGATCACCGGGACGCGGATTCCCATCCCCAAGCTGTTGCCGCTGCCGGATCGTCGGGCTGCTTGAGATTCGTGGAATGGTTGGGCTCTGTGGGACGGGGATGCTTGTCAGCTAACCCTGCCCACGGGAAGATATGCATTCTCGCCTTCGCCCTTTTATCGAGTGTCGATCATGAAGCGTAACCCCGTCAAAGCGGCCCTGCGTCAAGGTCAGGCTCAGGTCGGTACCTGGCTGTCTCTGGGAGATCTGGTCGCTGGACGTTTGCTGGCTCGCGTGGGCTTTCCGTGGTTGACGGTCGATATGGAGCACTCTCCGATCGATTGGTCGCAAGCTTCGGCCTTGTTTGGAGCAATTGCCGATGCGGGCTGTGTGCCGTTGTGCCGCGTTCCTTGTGGTAGTCACGAGAACATCAAGCGAGCGCTGGATGGGGGGGCCTGGGGCATTGTGGTTCCGATGGTGGATACGGTGGAACAGGCCCGGGCAGCCATTGCCGCAGCCAAGTACCCGCCGACCGGAACGCGTTCGGTGGGTGGTAATCTCCATGCCCTGAATTTTGACGCGGCGGCAGGCGATTACTACAAGCGTGCGAATGATGAGGTGCTGGTTATTCTACAGACCGAGTCCCCGACGGGGGTGGCCAATGCGGATGCGATTTATCGCCTGCCGGGCGTCGATGCAATCTTTGTCGGGCCGAATGACCTGCAGGCTCAGATGCGTGGACCGGATGGCATCGATCCCACCCCCGCCGAGCACGAAGCGATGCTTCAACGCATCCTGGCAGCTGGCAAGCGGGCCGGCACGCCGGTGGGGCTGCATGTTCAGACTCCCGATGACGTTCAGCAGCGGATCGCCGAGGGTTGGCAGTTTTTGGCCCTGGGCAGCGACATTCGCATGATGGTGGCCTCCGCCCAGTCCTGGGTGAAGCAACTCGACATCAAATCGCAGCGAGGCGATCTGGCCCGGTACTAGAGCCGCGTCCGAATTGGTTTTCAGGCAAGCGAGACATTCCTGTCTGTGCGAGATGAAGTCAAACTCTGGTTCGCTCTAATTCTCGTGAGATGGCTTGGCAATTACAGCGGCGGAGGTGGTGCCCGGCGGACGCCCCGTTGCCAGTACAGCCGATCATCTGTCGTGATTCCCCGCCGTTGGGCACAACTGAGGCACAGGCGTTCCTCGCCGTTTTCGAGGTAGATCTCACCGCACAGCAGCAGGTGGAAGAAGTCCTCGCCTGGGTTTTTACAGTAGCAGTAATCCTTGTCCCAGCTGGTTTTAATCAGGGCGGTCCACCCCTCATGGTGCGGGACATAGATGCGGCGATCGGGGACCGGCGAAGGCGGATCTTGGTCACTCATGCGATGGCCTTGGAACGACGACAGGAAGGGCGAGTCCGGCGACCAGTAACAACTCGTCCGGGGAATCGAATATATTGTTCGCAGGCGTTCCCGGCCAATGATGACACGCGAGTCAATGTTCGAAGATGATGCACTGATGATCCGGCTTCAGGAGGGGGACAGCTCAGCTCTCCAGGAGGTGGTGTCGCGCTACGAGGGGGCTCTCGTCGGTTTTTTCATTCGTAATACCCGTGATATTCAGTTGTCGGAGGATCTGGCCCAGGAAACGTTTTTGAAGGTCTATCAGCAGGCATGGGATTACCTGCCGTTGGGTAAGTTCCGGGGGTGGTTGTTTCGGATTGCCCGCAACCTTCTGATTGATGACGTTCGACGGCGGACCAATGATGCGCTGGTTCGGGCCATTCGTCGTCCGCATGATGCTGAGGACGATATTCTGCAGCGGATCGCCTCGGAGTTAAAGACCGCCACGGATCAGGCTTCCCAGCGGGAGATAACGAAGCTCGTTGAAGCGGGGCTTCAGACGCTCCCCGAAGAACAGCGGGAAGTGTTCACCCTGCACCACTATGGCGGGCTGGGGCTGCCGGAAGTGGCTCAGATTATGGACACCCCGCTGGCGACCAGCAAAAGCCGATTGCGGCTGGCGAAGGAGAAGCTCGCCGACTATCTCCGCAGTCAGGGCGTGGAGCCCGACGAGACCTCGGAGTAACCTCCTCCCGCTCAGTCCGGCTGCGAACCCTGCGGTCCGATCGCGACCCTGACTTCGGGCTCATTACACCTGCCAGATCCGCTCGCTGAAGTCTGCTGGAGGAACGGTCAGTTGAATCAGTCCCTCGGACGGGATTCGATCGATGCTTTGCCGCTCTTCGAACACTTCGACGAAGAAGTGGCACGCCTGCCCGGAGGTCAGGTTCAGGTCGGCGAGTGGAATCGCAATCACCGCAAAGTCATAGACTCCCGCCTGCACCGCGGATGTTTCGATGTTGACCCCCCGCAGCAGCACCGCTCCCCAGCAGATCGTTCCGTCACACCGCACACGGACCTCGTGGCCATCGGGTTCCACGAACCGGATTCGCAGTTCGTATGTCGAGAGCAAGTCCTCCGCCGTCCGTCCCAGGGTGTCGCAGCGGATAAGCAGAGTTGTCTCGTCAAAACCAAAGTGCAGCTTGCGGATCAGCCCTTCTGTCACGCGGGCCATCGTGCCGCGTTCAGAGCCCGCGATGAACACTCCCGCAGGCTTCCAGTCGAAGAACCGTCGTCGCCCATCGGGGATCACTCGCAACAGATCGACAGGCTGTGTGTGCAGGCTGGCGGACTGGATTTTGCAGATGGGGCGCAGCAGGGTGGTCGGCGGGGACTCCCCGAATAAGCGATAGACGTTTTGCAGGTGGCGTCGATAAAGCAGGTCGAACAGATCATCCTGTCCGCTATTCCGATCGTCGCCGTACCACCAGCACCAGTCGCTCCCTTCGGCGATGTCGATCTCGCGCCAGGCCCGCGCGATCAGTTCGGCCTGGTGCTGCCCGCTGGCTTCCTGCTTCTTCAGGTAGGCTCGCGTTTCATGCAGGACGTCCCACGCCTCGCGGTCTTCCGAATGGCCGATCCAGATATAGAAGTTGGCATCGATCCAGCTGCCCGCATGCAGTTTCGGCAGCCGGGCCTGGGGGGGATGTTTCTTCAGATAGTCCCCGACTCGCGTCGGTTGGACTTCGGCATGCCGCACCGCTTCCCGGTAGAGCGTACGCAGGAACAGGACGCCCCCGTCGCGGAACGATTCCCAGCAGTTTTCACCGTCCAGAATCACGGGCACCAGCACGGGGGTGTCCGTGTGATCCCCCCGCACCGCTCGTCCGATTTGTACGCACGAGTTGATGAGCGTATGCGCTGCGGAGACGGACTCGATCCGCTGCGCATCAAATCCGATGAAATCGCTGAGCCCATGGTCGCGGAAGATCATCTGCAATGGCCGGGCTCCCTGATCCCAGACCCACGGCTGATACAGCAGATCGGGCCGCTGCAGGCCACGATCCCCATGCCGCCTGCGATGCATCTGGCCATCGAGTGAACGTGACAACACCTCTTCGTCCGTAGCGATCCATTCGATGCCGTGCTCAATCAGCGCGGGCAGGATCTCCTGCGAGACGGAACCTTCGGAAGGCCACATCCCGCGTGGCTTGCGGCCAAAGCACTTCTCGTGCAATTCGATCGCCCCTTTCAGATGCCGTCGCACGTCCTCGGGATACGGGTCGATCGACTGGGGTAACTGGCAATCAGGCATCCCCTGCCGGGCGGCTCGCTTGTCCCACAGCAGGGGCATGATCGGGTGATAGAACGGCGTTGTGGTGATCTCGATCTGGCCGGAATCCTCCAGATGTTTATGCAGGGGGATGACACGGGCGATCACCTCTCGCTGTTTCTGCAACAGCCAGTGCTTGTCGGCCTCGGTGTAGTCCCGGGCTTTATGGCGAAACTCCCGCAACTCGCGATCGGTCTCAAACAACAGTTCATGGAACCAGCTGAGGTTGTGCCACACCTGCAAGTCCCGCAGCTCGCTGAGCGAGAATCGCGCCAGCGCCGAGCGGAAGTCGGCGGGTTGCGTGTGCCGTTTGCGATGCAATTCCAGATACCGCGCATGGGGGCGGATCATCGACTCCATGTTGGCTGCGAAGAAGTTTTCCACCAGGTATTGGGCATCGACTTCGGCGAGTCCATCCACCGGCAACCGGGAAACATCCAGATGTCGATCGCTGCCCCCATCGACGTAACGCTGCAACTGGACCAGCAGGCTGGGAACCAGATTGATCGTGCAGCGGAACTCGGGAACCTCCTGAATGTGGAGGGCCATCCCGATGTAATCCTTGGTCGCGTGGAACCGCACCCACGGCATCAACACATCCCCCGAGATGTCATCGGGGTAATAGGGCTGATGCTGATGCCAAACAATGGCCAGAGATACAGGTTGCATGTCGACCTCCAATACCCGGAGGGTAAACTGTTTGATCGGGAATGTAGAGGAGGAACCAACCGAGTTCTCTGTCGCAGTAACAGCTTGTGATATAAGATTGCGTGGATGCGTGTTGAGGATTCCCTGGGAGGTGTCTGTGCTTACACTATTTGATGGATCGGGCTGTTCGCGGCGCGACTTCCTGAAAGTCAGCACGGCAGCCTTGGGAGGAGCCGTGTGGCCGTGGTCGGGGTTTCCGCCCTTGCAGGCTGCGGACGCTGTCTCGCTGGCAACAGGGCGTTCCGTGGTGTTCCTGTTCCTGCAGGGGGGGCCGAGCCAGATCGAGACTTTCGATCCGAAGATGACCGCACCCGGTGGAATCTGTAGTGTCAACGGGGAAATCGGAACACGACTGCCGGGCGTGACCTTCGGGAGTACCATGACTCGGCTGGCTTCGCTAGCGGACCGCTTTTCGATCGTTCGATCGTTCCAGACAGGGGATGGAAACCACGATATTAAGCCCATCGTGGGCAAAGCGACCGGTGGGGCCAATCTGGGGGCACACTATGCGCGGGTGGTCGGCCAGAATCGGGCGGCCACCGGAATGCCCACCAATGTCCTGCTTTATCCTCAGGCAGCTGTCCCGGAATCGGGGCCGGCAATTACATCGTTCGGCGATCTGCAGTCGTCTGGCAGCCTGGGTGGCGGGTACGCGCCGTTCACTCCCAGTTCGCAGGGGGCCATGCAGGAGAACCTTCAATTGCGGATGCCGCTGGATCGGCTGGATGATCGGCGCTCCCTGCTTGCGGGGCTGGACCAGACGCGGCGGCAGAATGACCAGACGGAAAGCCTGGATGCCCTGCGGCGGCAGGCATTCGACACGCTGCTGGGTGGGGTTTCGGAAGCATTTGACTGGCGGAAGGAAGATCCTCGGACGATCCAGCGATACGACACGGCCCCCCTGGTCCGGCCCGACCAGATCAGCCGCAAGTGGAACAACTACAACCACTACGTCGACAACTCGCGTTCACTGGGCAAGCTCCTGCTGCTGGCCCGTCGCTTGTGCGAGCGGGGCTGTGGATTTGTGACGGTTACGACCTCGTTCGTGTGGGACATGCACTCGGACGTTAATAACGCTGGAGTTGAGGAGGGGATGCGTTACATGGGGCATCCCCTCGATCATGCGGTATCAGCCTTTCTGGAAGATGTTCGTGATTGCGGACTGTCGGACAAGATCCTGCTCGTCGTCACAGGCGAGATGGGCCGCACGCCGCGCATCAACCAGAACGGAGGCCGCGATCATTGGGGGAATCTGACCCCGTTACTGCTCTCGGGCGGGGGCTTTCCCATGGGACAGGTAATCGGCCAGTCCGACCGCCAGGCCGCCGAACCGCAGACCTCCCCGATTCGCATTCCGAATCTGGTCTCAACGATCATGCATACGCTGGTCGATGTTCCGCAGATGCGTCTCAAGCCCGGCTTGCCCCGCGAGGTGATGTCAGCCGCAGCGGATGCACCGCGGATTGAGGAGATCTAACCCACCAATTCCACGATCAAATATGCCCCTGATGGTCGCCTTTTTCTCCGAAAATGGACGCCCGCATCCCCATCCCATGAGATCCCAGTCACCCTCTGTTGTCTTTCACTCCGCGAAAGCCCGCCGCCCTTTTTCGGAGAAAAAGACGACAGATATCACCCCACCAGTTCTCAATCACGCCCCCATGCACATCGGTCAGCCTTCGATCAATCCCGTGGCTCTTCATGGTGAGCCGGGTGTGGTCGAGTCCCAGTTGGTGCAGGATGGTGGCGTGGATGTCGTCGACTGGGGTGGGTGAGGACAGCGGGGTTTGTCGCTCCAGGGGCGTTTATCGATGTTCAATCCCGAATTGTTTCGAGTCCCATCGGAGTCAGTGTACAATCCGAATCGTTGCTCGGAATCGCAATCGCACTGAAGTAACGACCGCTGGCGACCACTGATTCGAGGAGTCTCTGCCATGACAATCGACGAAATTCGCACTCAGGCTTTGCAGTTGCCAGTAGACGAACGGGAGTTGTTGGCTGTGGAACTGTTGGGGAGTTTGACCTCGCCGGAGACTCAGACCGAAATCGATGCCGAATGGGCCGAGGAAATCTTCGCACGTTCGACAGCATATCGAGCGGGTCAAGCCTCGGCGTGCGATGCCCAAGAGTCACTGGATTGTGTCCGAGCGAAGTTGGTCGCCAGGACTTCGCCGTGATCGTTCGCATCCTGCACGAAGCTGAAAACGAACTGCTCGTGGCAGCCGCTTGGTACGAGGATCAAGAAGCGGGTGTCGGACAGCGGTTTCTCGGGACGTATGAAACCGCGCTGGGTTCGATTCGAGAACGAGCGGAGTCCGCGTCTCATCTGGAAGACGTGCAGTCTGGCCGAGACATCCGACGAGTACGACTCCGTCGATTTCCTTACATCGTGGTTTATGAACTGTTCTCCGAAGAAGTCGTTATTCTCGCGGTCGCTCATATCCGCCAGCGACCGGCTTATTGGATTGGACGACGAGGAGATTGATTCAGCAAAGCGAATTCCCTCACCCCACCAGCTCCTCAATCACCGCCCCATGCACATCGGTCAACCGCCGATCAATCCCGTGGCTCTTCATGGTCAGGCGGGTGTGGTCTAACCCCAGTTGGTGCAGGATGGTGGCGTGGATGTCGTAGACTTGGGTGGGGTGCAGGCGGTCGAGCGGTTTGTAGCCCCATTGGTCGCTTTCGCCGACGGTGGTGCCGCCCTTGATACCACCGCCACAGAGCCAGTTGGTGAAGCAGTAGGGGTTGTGGTCGCGGCCCTTGCCGCCTTGCGAGGACGGCATCCGTCCAAATTCCGTGGTCCAGAAGACGATCGTGTCATCGAGTAACCCGCGCTGCTTCAGGTCGCGGATCAGAGCGCTGGCTCCCCGCGCCATCCCGGTCGCCAGCGGGCCGTGGTCTCTGCGGATGTCCTCGTGCGAGTCCCAGTTCCGACGCGGGAACCCGTTGTCGTTCCCGGACCAGATCTGAACGAACCGGACCCCGCGCTCGATCAGTCGCCGAGCCACCAGACACTTCCGCCCGAAGTGGACCGTCTCTTCGTGGTCATTGATCTCTGTCGGAAACGCAGCTGGCACTGCATCGAGTCCGTACATCTTGAGGATATGTTCCGGCTCGCCCCCGATGTCGAGAGCCTCCGGTGCGGCCAGCTGCATGCGGGCGGCGAGTTCGTAGCTGCGGATGCGGGCTTCGAGGCGGGGGTCGCTGGGGGAGGCTTGGAGTGACTCGGCGTTGAGCTTCGCGAGGACGCGCCGCGCCGCCTCATCGCGATGGGCCGAGATCACTGGCACGCGCGAATCCGGGAACAGGTCATGTATCGGCGGGTTGCGACCGGGGAAGACCGTCACCCCCGCATGCTGCCCCGGCAGGAAGGCTGCGTCCCAGTTCTTGGTCCCGTTCGACGCGAACCCGCGATGGTCCGGCAGCACGACAAACGCGGGCAGGTTCTCGTTCTCGCTCCCCAGCCCATAGCTGACCCAGCAACCCATACCGGGGAATCCGGGGTTCTGAAACCCAGTCGCTTGCAGGTACGTCGCCTGACTATGCACCCCAGTCTTGCCGACCATGTTGTGAACGAAGGCCATGTCATCGACGTACGGACCGAGAGCCGACACGACCTCGCTCAGCGGCTTGCCGCATTCGCCATACGGCCGGAACTCCCACTGCGGCCGCATCCACGGGCCAAGCCCGTTTTGAAAGGCTTCCACCGCCTCGCCGAAGTCAGACGGCTTTCCGTCGTACTTGATGAGCGCTGGCTTAAAGTCGAACAGGTCCACCGCACTGGCCGCACCGCCCATAAAGAGCTGGATGACCGCTTTCGCGCGGGGCTTGTGATGCGGTTGGCCGGGGCGGAGTGGGGAGGCCGCTCCGTCGTCGCATAATCCATCCCGATCCAGCAGGCTGGACAAGGCAATCCCGGCAAATCCTCCGCCTGCGGATTGCAGAAGGGCCCGTCGGGAGATCTCAGGAAGGGACCATCGAGTGTCGCTGTGCATGGTGGCTCGGTCTCGTGTGAACGGTCTCTTTGGAGGATCATCTTCGCGTTGCTGGACATGATCGCTTACACTGAACGCATCGACAATGCTGCATGAATGTGAGCCTCTGATGAGCCAGCAATCTTCTCTCTTGTGGCGATGCGGCGTGGCCGTGTTTTTACTGGGGGCCATTACGCACGCCGCTGATCCGCGGGAGGAGTTCTTTGAATCGCGGATTCGTCCCATTCTGATCGGCAGTTGTCTGAACTGCCACAACGAAACCAAGCGTTCCGGCGAATTGCGGATTGATAGCCGCGAAAGTCTACTGACGGGCGGCGGTTCTGGCCCCGCCCTGATACCGCTCCAGCCAGGGGACAGTTTGATCGTACGGGCGATTCGCCATGCCGACGATGTCTCCGCCATGCCCCCCGAGAAGGACAAGCAGCTGCGTCCGGAACAAGTGGCGGATATCGAGCGCTGGATTCAGGAGGGGGCTGTCTGGCCAGCTTCGACCGGGCCGTTTGTCG
This sequence comes from Planctomycetota bacterium, assembly GCA_003671275.1. Taxonomy (GTDB): domain Bacteria; phylum Planctomycetota; class Planctomycetia; order Planctomycetales; family Planctomycetaceae; genus TH-plancto1. The sequence goes on from QWPB01000007.1 coordinate 29,046, forward strand.
CTCGCCGGCATTGGTCACTGGAACCGGTTCAAGACCCTGTGGCACCGGAGGTGCGAGATGTTGCCTGGGGGCGAACATCCATTGATCCGTTCATTCGAGCCCGACAGGAGCAGGCCGGTGTGCAGCCAGCTCCCGAGGCCGACCAGGTGACACTGATTCGCCGGGCCACGTTTGATCTGACGGGATTACCGCCGACACCAGCCGAAATCGACGACTTTCTGAAGGACAGCAGTGACCAGGCGTTTGAGCGTGTTGTCGACCGATTGTTGCAGTCTCCCGCGTATGGCGAACGCTGGGGACGGCACTGGCTCGATGTAGTGCGGTATGCAGACACTGCCGGTGAGACGGCGGATTACCCGGTGCCGCTGGCTTGGAAGTACCGGAACTATGTGATCGATGCGTTTCGAACGGACAAACCGTACGACGAGTTTCTTCGTGAGCAGATCGCGGGCGATATCCTGGCCCATCAGGGCCCGCCTGAGAAGTACACCGAGCGGGTGATCGCCACCGGTTATCTGGCGATATCAAGGCGGTTTGGATTCGACTCCGAGAACTATCACCATCTAACCCTGCAGGACACGATTGATACCCTGGGGCAATCCGTTCTCGGACTGAGTCTGGGGTGTGCCCGATGTCACGATCACAAGTTCGATGCCGTCACGATGCAGGACTATTACTCACTCTATGGCATTTTCGAAAGCAGCCGATACGCCTTCCCGGGGTCTGAGCAGAAACAGAAGGTCCGTTCCATGGTCCCAGTGGTGCCGCCTAGCCAGTCCCAGCCCGCTTGGAGAGCGTACGAAAGTCGCGTGGCTGCGCTGACCAGTTTCCTGTCTCAGCAAAAGCGGCCCATCCCGGCGTCTGTGCTGCGGTCGCTGCATGACATGGATGGCGATTTTGAATTGCAGGCTCCTGCCGCCGGGGGCAGTAATGGAGTTCTGGTTCCGCCCTGGCAATATGCGGGCTCGGTGGCGGTGACGAATGCCGCTCAAAGCCCCTATCAACACCTCTACCCGCAAGGCCGCGTCGGGGCTTCCATTGCGGCCAACGCCGGGGCCTACCACATCGAGCAGGCGGTTCATCCGCGGCGTTCCCGTGAATCGGGATCACCTCTGTTTGTGAACCTCGATTTCCGTATCGGGGATGCTCCCGCAGAGGCCGCTGCCCATCGGTTTCGAGTGGGAGCGTATGGTTCTGCTCCCGCTGTCGATATTGAGCTGACCTCATCCGAGGTTACGATCCAGATCCACTCACAGCCTCAGAAATGGGCGGCAGTGACTCCCGGACAGTGGATCAATCTTCAATTGGAACTGGATCTCGCGCAGCGAACCGTGCGAGGGCGAATCGGCGTTCCCGGCACGGTACTGGAACTTCCGGTCCAGCCATTAAGCCGTGATTGGTCAGGTGTTATTGACCGTGTCGAGTTATTGTCAGAAGCCGCCATTGGGACCGCCCAGGCGGTGATCGAATACGACAACCTCGGTTTGCAGGAGGCTCCCCTCGCGTCCGTTTCGACCGCAGCCCCCACCCTTCCGCTCTCCGCCAGCGGGCCAGACCCGGTGGCCCTCTCGCAAGAGCTGCAACAGTTGTCTGGAATTGATGGCGATTTCGAGCTGCAATCGCCGGACACTCCCCCCGCCAGCCCTTGGGGCCCCGGACCGAATAGCGTTGTGAAGGTCTCTCCGAATTCCCAGAGCCCGTACCATAACCTGTTTCCCCAGGGGGAACTCGGTCTGCATATGCCCAACCGTGGCGAGTACGACGGGTTTGGGTTGACCCTGCCGAACGTCAAACCGGATGCGTCGGGAAAACTGTATACCGCGTTCGATTTTCGGTGTGCTCAGGTAGACGCCGGAGGCGGTGGGTCGTGGCGGTACTATGTCGGGCATGGCCCCGGCAACTCGGCAGCCGTGGAATTGTTCATGAACGGCAGTCAGTTCTTTCGCCGCAGTGGAGATGCCCGCGAGCCTGTGGCTCCCTTGGCAGTAGGAACCTGGTATCAGGTTCAGCTGACGCTGGATCTGAATGCCAAAACCTATGGGGGCCGGTTGCTTTCCGCGGAATCACAGACCGAGTTTGGGGGGCAGCTGGCCTCCGGATGGGATGGGGCCATTGATTACTCGTTTATTGATAGCTACGGCCACCTGGGTGGCGTGCGTCCCGGGTTGGATGCCGACAATTTCGTGTACACCGATCAGCCGCTCGCAGCGTTCGATCATTCACAAGAAAATCCCGTGGATCAACCCGAGCGTCGGGCTCGGATTCGAGCACTGCGAGAGCAACAGGCGGCCATTCAACGTGTCGCCGATGACGCTGTGTCTGAGCTGAATCGGCTGCTCGCTGACGGGCCGGTGGATCTGTGCTATGGCGTGACCGAGGGAACGCCCCGCGATGCGAGAATCCAGTTGCGTGGTGAGCCGACCCAACCGGGCGAGGAAGTTGCCCGGGGTTTCATCCGCTCGCTGGGAGGCGTCCCCTTACCGCGAACGGCCACGGGTAGCGGACGTTTGGAATTGGCTCAGTGGCTCACCGATCCGGTGAATCCGTTGACCGCGCGCGTGATGGTCAACCGGATCTGGCAGTACCACTTCGGTCGGGGACTGGTCGGAACGCCGAATGATTTTGGCGTACGCGGGCAACCGCCAACGCATCCGGAGCTGCTCGATCATCTGGCCACCACGTTTGTGCGTGGCGGCTGGTCCATTCGATCGATGCACCGTCAGATCATGCTCAGTGCTACGTATCGTCAGGCCCCGATTGTTTACGGATCGGAGGGCGGCGGCGCGGACCCGGCCCCGCTGTATGTAGGATATGCCCGGCGACGGCTTTCGGCGGAAGAGATTCGCGATGCGATTCTGCAGGTGAGTGGTGAACTGGACCGGACGCCCGCTCACGGGCATCCGTTTCCCACACCCATCAGCTGGGGCTTCACGCAGCACGGGCCATTCAGTGCGGTGTATGGGCATCGGCAACGGTCAGTCTACCTGATGACTCAGCGGCTGAAGCGGCATCCGTTTCTGGCGCTGTTTGATGGGGCCGATCCGAATGCTTCGACGGCTGACCGGTTGGGGACCATCGTTCCGACACAGGCCCTGTTTTTCCTGAACGACCCCCTGATTCACGAGACTTCACTGAAGTGGGCCGAACGAATGGAGACGCAGGAACCAGATCCTGTACGTCGGGTGGAGGCGGTCTGGCGGATGGCCTGGGGAATGCGTCCCAGCCCGTCGGAACTCAGCGAAGCCCAGGATTTCCTGGCCCGGTATCGCGACGAACTGATTGCCGCACAATCCGACTCGCCCGACCGTCGGGCGTGGGCCGCATACCTGCGGACGCTGCTGGGCAGCAATGCGTTTCTCTATGTGGATTGATTCCCCTCCTCCTTGCGAGAGTTCTCTGGATGTCGCCTTCCATTCTGTATTGCGGAGACACTTCGCTGGCAACAGCGGCCAGCTATCTGGGTGGCGTGATCACTGCGAGTGGCTGGTCTTTCGACTATGTGGCGAGTGACCAGGAACTCTTCGTCGATCGGATTGGCAATCGTCGGTTGATCATCCTTAGCGACTACCCCAGTGCCCGGTTATTGTCCGGAACGGCAGATGCGATTGTGGCCTCTGTCCAGGCCGGATGTGGCTTGCTGATGATTGGAGGCTGGGAGTCGTACCATGGGCTCGGTGGCGACTGGGATCGGTCTCCGGTGGCTCGCTGTCTGCCGGTGGAGATTGCCGCTGCGGATGATCGACGTAACTGTGATCATGTGATTCTGGCCCGACCGGGAAGCTTGGCATCCGATCATCCCATTCTTCAGGGGCTGCCGTGGGAGTCCAGTCCCCCGGTGATCGGGGGATATAACCAATTCGAAGCCAGGGCCAACAGCCAGACGCTGCTTTGGGCGGATCATTATGCTCCCCGAGCCGAAATCCCCGGAGAGGCTGCGGCGTTTCCCCGGATGGAGCAGACCCCTCTGCTGGTTGTTTCCGAGTTTGGGTTGGGGCGTGTGGCGGCCCTGGCGACCGATCTGGCACCGCACTGGGTCGGTCCGCTGGTGGACTGGGGGGCATCCCAGAACCGCCCCCGCGTCACCGCTCGTGCTCCGGGAGCCGAAGCGGTCGAAGTCGGTTCGTACTACGCTCGATTTGTGCAACAACTTCTCGCCTGGACTAGTCGACTGTAGTCAGTCCAGCTTGGCATGCTTCCCGTTTTGTCGTCCTGCCGCAGGAGCGTCGTGATGAGTGATTCTCTGGCTGAGCCGCGTTCCTGCTGGTCCGTGGCCACGTGGACCGTGTGCATTACCTTGCTTCTGGCCAGTACGCTGAACTACATGGATCGACAGACGTTGTCGAATCTCAAGACGGAAATCTCGACGGAATTCCATCTCGACAATACCCAATACGGTTATGTGGAACTGGGGTTTGGTCTGGCGTTCGCTTTGGGATGTACGGTCTTTGGTTTCGCCGTGGACCGGGTGAATGTCTATTGGCTGTATCCGGCGGCCATGCTGATGTGGTCCGGGGCGGGGGCGGGGACGGCCCTCGCCCGTGATTATCCGGAGCTTGTGATCTGGCGTATCCTGCTGGGCTTCTTTGAGGCTGCGCACTGGCCGTGTGCCTTGCGGACTACGGAACGGTTGCTGGTTCCGGCCGATCGAGGTTTTGGGAATAGTATCCTGCAAAGTGGAACTTCGATCGGGGCGATCCTGGTTCCGTTGATGATTCGAGAGATGGCCCATCGTCCGACACTGGCTGGCTGGCGGACCCCCTTTCTGGTCACGGGGGCTCTGGGGGTATTGTGGCTGTTTCTGTGGCTGCTGCAGGCTCGGGGGATCAATCTTCGGTCGCAGCCCGCCCCTGCTGTGAAGAACTTCGATCATCCGGAGCCAGCGCGAGACCCCGATTTTTCCCGGCGGTATCTGGTGCTGATCGGTGTTGTCGTGACGATCAATATCGCCTGGCATCAGTTCCGTGTCTGGATGCCGGCCTTTTTGGAGGAAGGCCGTGGCTATACCGCAGATCAGAAGCTGACGTTCAGTGCTTTGTTCAATGCGGCGACAGATGTCGGGTGCATCATCGCCGGGTTGGCCACCTTGCTGATGCAGCGGTGGGGACGCTCAGCCAGTCATGCGAGGAGAATCGTCTTTACCGGATGTGCCCTGTGTTGTGCGGCATCGGTCACCATTCCCTGGCTTCCCCGCGGCGAGGCCCTGGAGTGGGTACTGCTGTTGATTGCCGCAGGACTGCTGGGGCTGTTTCCATGCTATTACACATGGACGCAGGAGATCTCCGCATCGCATACCGGAAAGATTGCGGGAACGCTTGGCACGATTGCCTGGGTTTCAACGTCGCTGGTTCATCCTCTGTATGGGATGGTGATTGACGCCTTGAAAAAGCATAATCAGGCGATTATTGACGCCGGTCAAACCCCGATCATCGGAGCGTTTGATCTGGGGCTGACAATCGCGGGCTGTTTGCCGCTAGGGGGGGCTGCCATCGTCTGGTGGGGCTGGGAGTCCCGGATTCCGGCCATCGATCAGTCGCAGTCCATCCCGGAATGATCGACGACTCGGACGATTGAAGGTTGCCCCGTTACTTGTCCCGCACCAGTGGCTTGGGATCACAGTGCTTCAGAGCCATGAGAGCGTAGGCTGTGGCCAGATTCGGATCCCCTTCATACCACCGATCCGTGGTGTTCAGCCAGCTGCCGTTGGTGGATTGGACCTTCATCAGGTGATCCGCCAGTTCTTTGCGCCAGTCATGTTTGGTCCCGCTGGCGTCTTCGAACAAGTCGATCTTAAGCGTGCTGAGCGTCTTGGCAAACGTCTGGTGGTAGTAATAGACCCCCTGCTGGCCTAGTCCCGGGTTTTCGGCCACGGTGTAGTGCATCCGAATCCAACCGGTGGCGGCCTTCACACGAGGGTCATCCGGGGTCACACCCGCGTAGAGCATGCTTTTGAGGCCCGCATAAGTCATGCTGGCATACGAACGAAGTCCGCCATCAGGATTGCTTCCCGCCTGAGAATTCCCACCCGCGGCAGGGGTGTAGTAGAAGCCACCATCATTGACACGTCCGGCGAATTCGGTGGTGTTGTGCTCCGATTCCAGGTTCTGGCAGCGGGAGACGAAGACCAGGGCCTTCTGAAACGCTTCATCTTCGGGACCGATGCCGGAGGCTTTCAATGCCTCCAGGAAGAATGCCGTATTGGACAGATCAGGCCGCTTGTGGCGTCCATACCCCTGGCCGCCATAGCCGGGGTCGGAAGGGTCGGCCCCTTCGGCCTCGTCCCACTGCACGCCACGCAGGAACGCCACCGCTTTCCCCAGTGTGGCGTCATGCTGGCCGTTGACGTTGGCCCCCCGAAATGCGAGCAGCACAATGCTCGTCTCGTAATTCTTGTGGCTGGTCTCGGGATGATAGATCCCGCCGTCCGCCTGGATGTATTGCGACAGATGCTGAATCGCCTTCTGAATCGCCGGATGGTCGGACTTGGCCCCTGCCTCCAGCAAGGAGAACGTCACCAGCCCGGTGATTCCCGGTTGCTTGTCCGAGGTCCAACTGCCATCGGACTGCTGGGCGGTCAGCAGGAACTCAATCGCCTTGGCGCGGCTGGCCGCGAGGCTGTCTCCGGAGGGACCGACCATTTCGTCCGCTGCGGAAACCACGCCCACGACGCAGAGCCCCCACAGGGCGATCATCGACAAGACCGAACGAATCACGATCGATTCCTCTTCGAGAGAAACGGACAGGAGCAAACCGCGCCGCATCCATCATCCGCCTTGGACCGCATGTCGTCCAGTCCCTGGATAAAAAAACAGAGCGGCATGCGGTTCCACGTACCGTGGGCTTGAAACCTTGCGCCCAGACCGCCTTCCGTTTCGTCCAGGGTAAAACAACACCGCTCGATCCTCAGGTGTCTCGTGAAGTCCCCGATGATTCAGGGTCAATGTTCGCCATGCCGCTGACATTCCAACCAGCGAGGGGATCGATTGGAACGGTCGAGTTCGCTCGAAGAGACCACTCGCAGCTTGGGTATGTTGCGGAACTCATCGGGAGGTAGCCGTTGAAACCAGTCTTGGACAGCTTGCGTTTCCGCTTCGCCGCCGACATGGCCGGGGTAAGCCAGTACACTCAGTACGCCTCCAGGGGCCAGCAGTGGGAGTGAGGCGGCCAGAGCCTGCAAGGTCGCGTCGGTTCGCGTGATGAGGGTCTTGTCTCCGCCGGGTAGATAGCCCAGATTGAACAGAATGATGTCGATCGTACTACCAAAATGTTCGAGCGGCAGCTTGTCCAGCATTTCGGCGTGGCTCGCCTGATGCAGCACGACACTGGACGGGGCCGCCTCCGAGGAACCTGGAAACGCGCCGGCTTGCCGGAGTCGATCTACGGTTCGCTCAATGGCAGTTGCCTGAATATCGAATCCCCAGATTTGGCCAGTCTTCCCGACCAGTTGGGCAAGAAATAGCGTGTCGTGGCCGTTTCCCACCGTCGCATCAATGGCCCTTAAATGGGACTGCCCCCGGAACCGGGCTTCCAGGGAATGGTGAACTTTTTGCGTGAGGGGGATCATCCGCCTTGGCCTCGACGAATTGAAAAATCGACGGCGGGCTCCAGAGGTATCCCTTCGAGCAGGTGTCCCGTGAGTTGCTGGCTGAAGTAGGGAGCCAGCAGAGATCCCTTCGATCCCAGTCCATTCATGAACCCGATCGCGGGATGTTCGGGCAGGCAGCCGATCACCGGATTCAGATTCTTCAGGATGGGCCGAATGGCCGCATCGTGCCCCACCACGTGGAATGGAACAGTCAGGCTGCTCGCCAGTCGCTGTTCCAGTTCTTCCCGTCCGTGGGGAGTCGGAACTTGATCCAGTCGACTCCAGTCGTAGGTTGCCCCCACCCGATACAGGCGATCTCCGGAGGCATTCTTCATCCCCGTCGGAGCGATCCAGATCCCCCGGTGGACGATCCGCGGTTCCTCATGGCCCGGGATGGCCACGATCAGTATTTCACCTTTGGCGGGGTTCCAGGCGAAGCCTTGAAACCAGGGATTCGCATGTGCGGCGTAACCCTGGCAGAAGATCAAATGCCGTGCCCGCACTCCCCACGCTGGAAGCTCAACACCGTCGTGAATGAGCTGGACATCCTGCGGCAGTTGTAACTCTCCGGCTCGGTAACACTGCCGGGATCGCAGGTGTTCGCGTGTGACTTGCAGAAATTGTGCGACATCCAATCGGGCCGCTGGAACAAGCTCCACACCCCCGAAAGGCGCGGGCATCGACGCGGGCCAGCGATCGATCGGAGCGAACATCCCGGCGTAGCTCGGACTGGACTGCCGTTTTTCGTAACATGCCCGTTCGTTGTCATCGACGAACAATCGGACTGCGGGCAACTCGTGAAAGAATGCCACTCCGGTCTCGATTTCAACCCACCGATAAAAGTCGCGGGCGCACGGGTAGAATTCGTCGAGCCGCCACGTTTTCACCAGCCGCTGGCCGGTGACAGGAGTGACCAGCCCCGCAGCGATTCGGGAAGCTGTCACAGACTCTTCCCGATCAATCACCAGCAGCTCGCTTCCGCGAGCCTGATGAGCCCACGCCAGACATCCACCCGCCAGTCCCAGCCCAACGAGGATTGTGTCGTAGCTGCGCATTGTGAGTGGATCTGTCCCGTGGGTCGCGATCCCTTCAGTATCGCTATTTCAGCAATGCTCCGCCATGCGAGTCGAGATGGTCTTTCCATCGCAACCAGGCGGGATTGCGCGTCGAGTCGGACAGGTTGGCGTGATAGTCACGATCACGTCCCGTCAGCCGCTTGATGTGGAAGATCGCCAGCTCGCGGATCGTGATATCCCGGTGCCCCAGATAATCGACCAGTTTCCGGCTGATCTCTGGATCGTGGGCATCCCGTTCCGAATATCCCCATAGCAGGGCGACCACCGCGGCCACATCTTCGTCTGGGAAGAGGCGACGGACTTCCTGTTCCAGCACCGCAGCATTCTCCGGGGCCACCGGCAGCCATGTTCGCAGCGTGTAGATCGCCGCCAGCCGGGTTTCTTCATTCTTCGACTGGAGTCCTCGCACGACGGAGGGGATGTCGTCCACCAGCCCAACCGTGTAGGTCGCCAGCTCGGAGATTCGAGCGATATCATGCGTCACGAGAGCAGGCATCGAAACACTGACCGGTTGATCGAGCGCAAACTCCTGCTCGAAACGGTCGCTCATCCGCCGGGCAGCCAGCGTGACAGCAATTCCGTCGAGAGACATCCAGACAGGCAGACTGTGGGCGGGGCCCACCACGAAGGGTTCTCGATGGACTGGCCAGGCGGCCCAGCCGACATCGGCCCCGACTGCAATCGCAGGACCGCCCTGCCAGGACACGGCCACCGAACCGGTGGCCACGGAGAGCCCACCTTCGGGGTAGTTCAACTGCGGATCTGGCCCCGTGCCATGCGGCGAGCGTAACCCCACCTCCAAGCCACAGCGTGTCGCGGGATCCAGACTGAGCTCCACGGTTCGTCCGCGAACATCGACATGCACCACAACCGGTTGATTCTCCACCCCGGCTGGTCGCGTGAGGGCGATTCGTCCGCGATCCAGTTTCAAGGACAACAGCTGTGTCTCGGTTCCGCGACTGAATTGGAGGCGTGTTCCGCCAAAGAGAGTAATCGCCAGTTCCTGGCCATCAATCTGCAGTTGAGCTTCGAACGGCTCGGGGCAGGCAATCTCGTCACCGGCGTGCAGCAGAGTACGACGAGGCATGACGATCCACTGTTGCTCTGCCGGGTTATGGATCAGCAGCACTCCCGTGGGCGTGCCATACAACACCTCCGGGAACGTGACCGGGGCGGGAGCCTCCGCAGCGGGGGCGGGTTGCGGGGCAAGGCCCACCACTTCGGGGACCGCGACATTCGGTAGCGTGGGCTCAGGGGCGGGTTCCACCGGGGCCGGTTCGGCGGGCATCTCGACCGGCACTGTGGGAGTGATGGTAGTCAGCGGGCCCCCTGTGCTGTCGGGGGGGCCGCTAGCGGCATTTGGTGCGGTCGCGGGCACCACGGGTGGTCGCGGTTTGGCCGATGTGGCGTCCGTGGTACCCGCTTCGGGCGACGCTATCTCGGGAGTGTCATTGGATGCCACTAGTCCGCCGGATGGCTCACCGAGGAAACCCTGCTCCTTCAAAACCCAGACCATCCAGCCCCCGCCCAGGACAATGACCAGCAGTCCTACCAGCAGTGATTTCCCGCCGGATGGCTTGAGATAGTCTGGCGTCATGGGTGGCGGAGGAACTGGACTGACCATGGCCCGGATCGGCCCGGAAGGCGCCTCGGTTGTCGGGGACAGGACGGGGGCGGTGGTGGTCACGGGGGCCGGTTCCACCGGGGGGGGCGGCATGACCAGAGCGTACATTCGCTCACGGGTCGTTGTTGGAACTTCCACTGGCTCCCCAAGGACAGCTGTCAGGATCTGATGAGCCGACGCGACTTCCGCCAGATGCATGTCGGAGTCGAGATACATCTTCTCCAAGGCCGGAACGGTCTGCGGGTCGAGCGTATTGTCGAGATATTCCGCAACCAGATTCGGGTCCGGAGCCGAGCCGGAACCGGTCAGTTCGGGGGCCGCGATCCGGCGACGGCGGACAATCTCACGAATGCGAGCCACGGTGGACGAAGCCTGGGGACTTTCGCTGATCCGGGCTCCCAGTTCGCGCAGGGCTTTGGGCTCCAGTACGTCATCCAGGTATGCCAGCAAGGCTCGCAGTGTCAGTCGCATGGCTATCAATCCCATATGGGGTCACCTGGTTCATTGTCCTCGGTGAGAACACTTCACAGGCTGCTACATTCAGGAGTGCCCTGTGGCCGGGGATTTCGTACAACGAATTTTGATTCCTCTCCCGAAAGACCGAATTTCCTGCCATACCGATCCGTTTTTCTTCGCATTTCGATCCGCCTGCGGCACTCCTTACCCCGTTCAACCACTGGGAAGATTCTCGGTCGAATGCCAGAATACGGGGACGATGTCCCTGCCTCCGACGATTATTGTGGTTCACCCCTCCGAAAAACGCAGCAAATGCTCGGTCGAGCCGTTGCGGACCCGCCCGGAGTTCATTTTCTGGAACTACCCCCGGCGCGGGACAGAATCGCTGCAAGGCTATGTCCGTCTGGGCATCGGAGGACCCGAGCTGACCCCCGCCGATCAGGCGACAGGGCTGGTGCTGCTCGATGGCTCCTGGCGCTGGGCAGCCAAGATGGAGCAGTCCTACGAGGATCTGCCCGTGAGGAGCCTGGCCCCATGGGTCACAGCCTACCCCCGGGTTTCCAAAGTCTTTCAGGATCCCAGTGGCGGGCTGGCCACGATCGAGGCCCTGTTTGCGGCGCATGCCCAGATGGGGCGCCCCGTCGAAGGGCTTTTGGATGACTATCGATGGCGCGATCAGTTCCTAGATGCGAATCGAGAGCTTTTAACTCGGTTCGGGACGCGGTACTCTGTAGGTGATACGCTGCGCGGGAGGTTCGATCGATCTGAGTGATTCGGAACAGGGGAGTTCCATGTCCACACCAATCTCCTCCACGCCAATCTCCCGCTTGTGGGGAATCGTGGGGGTATTGTGTCTGCTGCAGTCCGGATGCGGTGGATCAGCCCCCCCCCCGCCTGCGGCAAACCCCTATTCGAATGAAGTGTCCGCAGTCCCGGCGACGGTGACACCGCCTCCTGCTCCGGCGGTGGTCACACCGCCATCGATGCCGCCCCTTCCGTTGCCTCCCGTCAATCCGGTGGTCGTGAACTCGACGACATCTCCCCAGGTTCCGCCCCGTCGCGGTCCCCCTTCTCAGACTCAGCCCGCGCCGACCGTCCCTGCCCCGTCGCCAGTCACTCCGGCTCCGTTGCCTGTGCCCGTTCCACAATCGCCGCCTGCCGAAGAAGCGATGCCTGCGACAGTTGCCATGAACTGGAAGGTCACTGCCGATCCGGCTGTTGCAGGGATCGATGTTGCTCGAACCCACAAGCTGAACCTTGTCAAACTGCCCCAGCTGGGAGCTGTGGGGCCCGAGTTCGTGGAAGCGGGGCGTTTTCGAGTTCTCTACTCGGTCACTCCGGGCACAGCGGTCGCCCTGGGATTGAATGATGAAATTCGGCACTATCGAGAAGTCTGGGACTTTGTTGCCAAACGCAAACTGGGGGCGATCCGTAACTTGGAACTCGGAGGAGCCAAGGCTCAGACCCTGAGCCCCGACGGTCGCTTCTTTGCCTACAAGCCGCAGTGGGAAAGTGCCGTCCAGATCCTGGAGATTGCCACCGGGAAAAAGAGTGTGGCCCCGAAGCTCAGCGGCACTGCAGCCAAGCTGCTGGCCTTTGCGGGGCCCCTTCGGTTGATCTACGAGGATAAAGGCGAACTGCACGTACTGGCCGTTCCTGGTTTTACGAATCAAGCCACGATTAAGCCCGCGAACTGGTCTCCGGAAGCCGCCTGGACCTTTAGCCCCGGCGGCAAGTACATGGTTATCACGCGGTTGATCAAGGGCGGGTGCGAAGCCGAGTTTCTGGATCTGCAGCTCGGTGAATCCGCAGGGGTGCTGCCACTGGTTGCGGCGGGTACCTGTCGGGCGGTGGCGATCTCGCGTGATGGTCAGCAACTGGCCGCCTGGATCGAGGGAACCACTCCACAGCTGAAAACATGGTCAATCGCGGACGGGGCTTCTTCGGGACAATATGGGTTGGCCGATTGCGCGGAACAGATATCCGCGCACGAGTCCTACCAGGGATTGCGACTGGAGTGGTTTCCGAATGGACGGCATCTGCTGTTCGGAGGACACGCAGTATTCGATACGGTGGAAAGCACCATCGTCACCGCGATCGGGGGCGATGAGAAACCCCTGACGGCTCAACGCGTCATTGGTCCGCAACAGATCCTGACGGTGGATGCGGGGCAGCTGGCGGTCCTCGATCTGTCCGCCTCCATGAAATCCAGCCCGGCGGGCATCGCTGGTGCCAAGCCCGGAACGCCTCCGACTTCCGCTCCCCCCCAGCCGACCGAAACGGTTGCCAATCGTTCGGGGATTACCTTGGCCTACCCGGAGGAAGTGGCCTGGTCCGCGCAGTTGGCAAAGCCTCCCGCTCCATCCAGGATCACGTCGCGGGGGATCAATCTTCCCGTCGGCAACATCTACATGGGGCGTCTGTCTCAGACGATGGGCATGGTGATGTATACCAGCAGTCCGCTGGTTCTCGGGGAAAATGGTCTGCCGACATTTGAGGCGAACTCGCGTTTCTGGCTGCAGCCTGTCGATTTGAAGACTGGAGCGATACTGAAGCCGGTTCCTCTTCCCGAGGCCCGTCTCATAATGTCTCTCTCTCCGAGTGGCGGGATGGTCTGTGTCCACAATGCGAACGGACTCGACCGTGTGGAAATCCTCTCCATGAAAGAGGGGAATCGTGAAGCGGGGTTTGCACCGTATCATGATGCCGCACCGGGGCCCGATCAGCGGGTCACCTTCGCTGAGTTTACCGATCCATCGCACTTGCTCACGACGGGCGCGGGTCGGCTGACGCACTGGGACTTCATGAATGCCCGGGCCGAATTTGAATACGAGATTGGCGAAATGCGTCCGGAGTTGTCGCCCGCTCGCGATTATGTGGCTGTGGCTGATCCCGGCAATCGCACCGTGTCGCTGATCAGTCTGGCCTCGGGTAAGCCCGAGGGAACGGTTGTGGTCTGCGAGCTGGCAGGCGAGTCGGTGGCGTCCTGTGCATTTCATCCGCAGGGCCGCTGGTTCGCCACGATTTCACAGCGGGGGGATGGCGGTGAACTACGAGTGATCGATCTGGTCGATGGCACCGAGCAGAAGCGTCTGGCCTTGCCCATCTCGGCCCAGGTGATGCAATGGGTCGGCGATGATTACCTCCTGCTGAATGGATCGATCCTTGTCAGTGTGACGCGGGCCTGTGTCGTGTGGAATTATGGCTTGCCCCAGGGGATGCACATCATCGACAGTCCGGATCAGCGGCACTGGTACATCGCCGCCGATCCCGATCGCACCAATGCGGTTGTACTGCGCGGTGTGGACCTGCCGGACGGGACCGTGCTGGAACGGGTTGGGGCTGCCGGTCTGAAGGGCCGCCTGCTCCTTGAACCCGGTCAGCCGGTCAGCCTCGATGTTCAGGTGGCGGATGTCTCAGGTGAGACCGGTTTCGCACAGAAAGTGACCAGCTTCCTGACGGATCGTTTTTCCGCAGCGCGGATCACCGTGCAGCCGAAATCCGTCGTAACGCTGACCGTTCGGGATGCGGGCGGCGGCTGGCTGGTGGCCCTGGTCAGCGAGGGAAAGACGCTTTGGCAACAGTCAATCGACGGACGTGACGGTCCGGCGGCATTGCTGGACTACGAACCGCCCAAGCATGCCTTTCCATTGGGGACCGCTCAGGGGGCCGGGCAATCCAATCTGAATGTTCAGGGGACGGAGTGACGGCCCATCCCGGTCCGGGTGTCACTGGTTTCGACTGGGCGTGTGTTCTTGAGGAAGAGAGTCCCTGATGATTCGCAACTGGCTCGGCTTCATTCTGATTCTGGCAGGTGGGGCACCGCTCTTCGCAGCGGATGGGCCTCTCAAACTGCACTGGGAGAAGAACTATCTGACAATCACGGGGCAGGAACTCGCGGGTGGCGAGATCAAAATTCACTATCTGGAGGCCTACTGTCGGGCCGGGTCGACGGATGCGGATTGGGTCAAACACACGATGGTCGGGCACCAGTCCGAACAGGTCGAGGCGTCCTCGGATGGGACGCTGATTCGACTGCGGGATGTCGTTTCGGATGGAGTGCGGGTCGACCACGAGATCCGGTCCACGTCCGACGAAGTTCGTTTTGAAATCCAGGCCCACAACCCGACCCCCAAGCGTTCCGAAGCCCACTGGGCTCAGCCCTGCATTCGACTGGAGAAATTCACCGGGGCCAATCAGGAGACGTACCTGGCCCAGTCGTTCATCTTCCTGGATGGTCAGCTGACGAAAATGCCGACACGCGACTGGGCCACGCAAGCCCGCTACACCCCCGGCCAGGTCTGGTGTCCCAAGACCGTCGATCGTAACGATGTGAACCCGCGCCCGTTGAGTCCCCTTGTTCCCAGTAACGGATTGATCGGATGTTACTCAGCAGACCGGAAGCAGATCTTCGCCGTGGCGTTTGAACCGTATCAGGAACTGTTTCAGGGGGTTGCCGTTTGCCTGCACTCGGACTTCCGGCTGGGGGGGTTGCAGCCTGACGAAAAGAAGACAATTCGAGGTCGAATCTACATTGTGTCCTCGGTCGATGAACTGCTCCGGCGTTACACCAGAGACTTTCCGGAGCATCTGTAATTTTCATGTCCGCTGTCTCCTCGGGCTCTCTGACTGGCATGCGTCTTGATGACTATCTCTGGATTCGGTCAGGGCTGATGCGAAGCCTGCTGCTGACGGCCTGGGGGCTTGTCACGGTGTCGGCACTTACGGCCGCCGAAGTGCCTGCCGATCTCGTCGGCCTGAGTGTCTCTGTCCCCGCGGAGAAGCAACTGGCTGTCTTCGATCAGCTCGTGGCTGACCGGGAATGGGAGGCTGCTCTCACCCTGATAGAGCGGCTGGTCTCAGCAGAGTCGCCAGACATCCTGGTTCGGATCGCACCCGGCCAGTTTCTCGATTTGCGAGCGGCCATCCAGCGGCGGTTGTCTGGCCTGCCGGATGCCGGACTGGCCTTCTATCGTCGCCGTGCCGACCCGCTGGCTCAGCGGCTATGGGATCGATACCTGGCGGAACGTGATGAAACCGCCTTGCAGCAGATCGTGGAGCAATATGCCGCCACATCGATTGCCGGACGAGCTACACAATCACTGATTGAGCGGGCATGGCGGTACGGCGATATCGAGTCCGTGGAACGACTCATCCCGCAGCTGCCCGACGGAGACTTGCGACTCGCCTGGCTGTCGCAAGTGAGCCAGCCGGAGATGCGTCCGCGGTCCCATCGCAAGAGTTCCCCTGCGGGATATTTCAGTGTCGGGGCGTGGGGGTGGCACTCTCCATCCACGATCTCCACATGGCCCGATCCGGGGACGCTGGTCGCCGTCTCCACAGCCCATGCGGCGATCGGTCGACCTGGGACGCCGCGCGATCTGGTGATGGTCAATGACGGCTGGCAGATTCGTGCCCTCCGTGAAGATACGGGCACGGCTTATTGGCCATCGGAGATCGCCGGAGATCCCGGAACCGTGGTCCAGCTGGAACTGCCTGAAGAAAATCTTTCACTCCAACGAGTGGCGGAGGGAGTGTTCTCGGGGGACCGGTATTTTGGAATCCTGGGTGACCGTCCGATCTGGAATACGCGACCGCGACTGATCCCCGAGGAAAGTTCACTCAGCGCGCTGGACCTCGGAACCGGAGAGGGGCGGGTTCTCTGGCGCGTCGCGTCGCGTGATCTGCCGGAGTCTGGCTGGGGATTTCATGGACCGCCAGTTGTGCGAGGACAGCTGTTGCTGGCACCGATTTGTCAGGCGGGGGCTCAGACGCAACTGGCGATTGCCGCTTGGGACGGTGATTCAGGTCAACTCGTCTGGTGGCGGCGGATCGGCACCGCGCTGGGGCAGCCGGGCACGCCGGTGGAAGCCACTCAGCTGGTAGTTGTTGGCGACCGGATTGCGGTACGAACCAGTCGGGGTGTGGTGCTGGTTCTGGATGTGCAGTCTGGACGGATCTGCTGGGCGTCGACTCAACTGGTGGAGCCTTCCCAAGAGGTATCACCCGGCGAAACAGTCCGCTGTCTCGCGGCCTGTGCGGGCGGCGTTTATGCCACCGATCTCAGTGGGTTGGCGATCCAATCGTTTCGGGTGAATGATGGAACCATGCAATGGACTCAATCCTGCACCACCCGTTGCCGGGGGATAACAATGGCCGCAGATCAGCTGTTGATCGCAGGATCGAGATTGTCTTGTCTTCGGGCCCGTTCCGGTCAGTTCCTCTGGGAACAGGGGCTGGATGACCCGGCGGCACAGGGAACCGGCAGCCCCATTTGGGAGGGGGATGTGATCTATTGGCCAACACGGCAAGCTCTTTTTGGCTTGGAGGTTCAAACCGGGCGCATCGTTGAACGACGGACACTGTCTACCGGTTCCCGTCCCGAACCGACGACGCTTGTCGCCGGTCGGTCGGTGCTGATTCTTTCCACTTCCACGGGGGCCACGGCCTTGCGATGGGAGCAGGAATCAACGCCCGCCGAATCAAACGGCGGGCGTTGAACCATTTCAGAAATTACTCGCGACCGCGTGAGGAAACGTAACGCGGTTCTTTGCGAGGGCGGTCATCCGTCGGAGCCTGAGGATCCTGACGCCGACGATCTTGACGCTGTCCGACTTGTCCAAAGCTGGCTTGCCGGGGATTGCGTTCGTTGGGGCGTCGCTCAAAGCGATTGTTACCCGAGTTGTTCCGGTCGCCACGCTGGCCGCGTTGATCTCCACGTGGTCCGCGATCGCGGGGAGGGCGCTGGCCGCGCGGCTGTTCTGACTCACCAGCGACTTGACCCTCGCGGGGTGTCCGCTGGTCGCCTTCTGCGGTGTCCGCAGACCCTGCTGGCGGGTCTGTCCGCGGCGGCGGGTCGATCAATTCACCGATGGTTTCCACGGGAATGGTCTGCTTAATGTGGCGTTCGATCTGCTTCAACAGACCGCGTTCGCCATCATCACAGAAACTGATGGCCAACCCTGTTGCCCCGGCCCGACCGGTTCGTCCGATTCGGTGGACGTACGTCTCAGTCTCGTTGGGCAGGTCGAAGTTGAAGACATGCGACACGGAATCGACATCGATCCCCCGAGCGGCAACATCGGTCGCCACCAGGACCGGCGGGCTGCTCGACTTGAATTGTGCCAGGGCCTTTTGGCGGGCTGTCTGGCTTTTGTCACCGTGCAGGGCTGCGGTCGTGATGCTGTACTTTTCCAACTGGTTCGCGAGCCGATCGGCTCCATGCTTGGTCCGGCAGAAGACGATGGCGCGGGCAATGGGCTGATTCTTCAGCAAGGTTGCCAGCAGTCGGGACTTCTGGGGGCGGGAGACATGGTATACCGAGTGGGTGACCAGTTCGGTGGTCTGCTTGACCGGAGCGATCCGAATCCGCTCCGGATTGTGCAGAATGCCGTCAGCCAGCTCTGCGATTTCGCCGGGCATTGTGGCGGAGAAGAACAGCGTCTGCTTCTGATCGGGAAGCATCTTCACGATCTTGCGGATCGAAGGGAGGAACCCCATGTCCAGCATCCGGTCCGCTTCGTCGAGAACGAAAATCTCCACAGCTCGCAGGTCGATGTACCCCTGCTGTCGGAGGTCTTCCAGTCGACCCGGAGTGGCCACCAGGATGTCGATTCCCTTCTGCAGGGCATGCACTTGGGGGGATTGTCCCACTCCGCCCACAATTACAGTGTGCCGCACCCCTGTCTGGGCTCCGTACACACGCAGGCTCTCGCCGATCTGAATAGCCAACTCGCGCGTTGGCGACAGAATCAAACAGCGGATCCGACGGAATCCTCGCGACTTCTTCCCGGATTCACCGGACGAAGCGCCTCCTCCATACAACCGATGCAGAATCGGTAGCGCAAAGGCTGCGGTCTTACCTGTTCCTGTTTGAGCACAGCCCAGCAGGTCACGCCCAGACATCGCAGCGGGAATGGCCGCCGCCTGAATGGGTGTGGGATTGATATAACCTTCCGCAGTCACGGCACGCAGCACGGGCTCAGCGAGCCCCATTTCGACAAATGTCATCACGGTCCCAAGCAAATGTTCCAGGACCGAATGAGAGAGAGACGCAGTGCCCCTACACAAAAGCCATTGGTTCTGGCATGTCCAATGGCCTAAACCAACGGATCAAGAGGCGGAATTGTACGGCAGCCCGCTTCGGAATGCCATGAATATTTCAGAATCCTGTCGCCGGGAATGACAATCTGCCTGGCGATTCATCACAACCGGTTCAGTGGTTGATGGTTACGTTCCGTCGCCCGCTTTTCCAACTTGGAGGACATCCAGCAACCCCAGTTCGAACACGAAGTTCTTCTGGTTTGCCCCGGCGGGGCCAGCTTGTGACTTATCGACATGCGCGAACATGATTTCACCTTCGGCCACCAGACGGTCACCGCAGGTCGCGCGGGCACTGACGGTGCCACCTTCTTCGCGGGCGTCGAGTAATTCGCAGGAATAAATCAGTTGATCGCCAGGCTGAGCCCAGCTGTGAAAGATCATCTTCGGCACTTTGGCCAGAATGACGACGTGCTTGAATCCGTGGGACTCACCCAGCAGGATGCCGCCCGTCTGGGCCATCCCTTCAATCATGAGGGACCCTGGCATGACCGGAAAACCGGGGTAATGGTCGTGCAGATGCTCTTCGGCCAGCGACACGTTCTTCACGGCCTTGGCGGATTTGCCGCTGTGGAATTCGATGAAACGGTCGATCCAGAACCATCGCATAGGAGGAGATCGTTGAGAGTTGAGGAAGGGCGAAAGGGGAAGTCATTGGTCATTAGTTCTTAGTCATTCGGACCCGCAAATGAGAGTCTCACCAATGACGAAGGACTAATGACCAATGACCCTCTTTCGGACGTGACGAGCTGGATGGCCCGTCTCCCTGATTACACACCCAGCTTGGCAGCCAGGAACTTGCACATCATGTCCACGGTGAACAGATCAGAGATCTTTTCCACCTTGGGGTCGGTCGCGAACTTGTCCAGGTTTGCGTGCGGCATCTTGGTTCGCAGTTCGGCGATCCCGGCGTCGGTCACTTTACCGCCCACCACGAAGCCCGAATCCGCCGATGCGATGTTCTCGGGGAACAGTTCACCCCGGGGAATCTTGATGTCGAAGTTCTTTTCGAGGCGGAAGACAATGTCGAGGAAGTCGATCGACTCTGCTCCCAGATCGCCGATGAGTGTCGCTTCGGGCGTTACCTCATCGTCATCGACTCCCAGTGCATCGACCAGTGTCTCGCGAACCTTTTCGAAAATCTCTTCACGACTCGGCATGGGTATCTCCCGTCATCAATGCAACGCGCTGAGGTGGCGACCATCGCCACACCCTTCGGACCCTCCGAGCTGGATTGTCTGACCCCGCTCTGAAACCGATTGCGATGCGAACTGTGTTAGCAGAACTTGTGAGAGTTCTGCCGTCAGAAGTCTGGCGACTTCTGCTACGTCTGCTTCAGATGCCGCCGAGGGTCAAGCCCCCGTCGACTGTCAACACGTGCCCGGTAATGTACGCCGCGTCATCGCTGGCCAGGAAGAGCACCGCGTTGGCGATGTCTTCCGGCTTGCCCAGCCGCTTCAGCGAAATCCCCGCCACGACTTCCTTGAACTTGTCGCCGCCCATGTTGCGAACGGCCTCGGTCATGTCGGTCTCGATGAAACCGGGAGCCACCGCGTTCACGGTGATGTTCCGGCGTCCGACTTCCGTGGCCAGGCAGCGGGTCAGTCCCTGAATCCCGCCCTTGCTGGCGGCGTAGTTGACCTGCCCCTGGTTGCCGTATTCGGCAGCCACGCTCGACATGTTGATGATTCGGCCCGACCGCTGCGAGATCATGGGCCGCATGACCGCATGGCAGAAGTTATACACGCTGGTCAGGTTCGTGTTGATGACCGCATGCCAGTCGGCAGGGTCCATCGCCATCAGCAGACCGTCTTTGATGATCCCGGCATTATTGACCAAGATGTCAATCCGCGACCACTTCTCGATGACCTGCTGAACGATGCTGTCAGCGGATGCGTTGTCGCTGACATCGCCTTGGATGGCGAACACCTCGCGGCCCAGGGCAGCCTGCTCCGCGACGACTGCGTTGGCGGCCTCGGCCTTGGAGTGATAGACAAAGGCGACCTTGGCCCCTTCACGGGCGAGGGTTTCGACCACGGACTTGCCGATACCCCGGCTTCCGCCGGTGACGAGTGCGATTTTGTTAGCGAGCTTCATGGTGAAGATCTTCGAAAGGGACGAGAGACGAGAGAGAAGTGACGAGCGCCAGATTCGTAAACGGGTGAAAAACAGGTGACTTGAGTCCGAGCCTTCTGGCTCTCAACTCTCGTCTCGCGTCTCTCCTCTCCCGTCCCACAGGCAGGCAAACAGTTCCCGCAGCTTCTGAATCCGCAGGTCGTCCGACTTCTTCAAGTCGGGATTCTTCTCGGCCAGATTGAACTGTTCGAGGGTGATCTTCGCACTGACCGCACTGGTTCCGTCGACGGTCCCGGTGCCTTTCAGAGTGTAGAGATTCCCTTCGTGCTTGGTGATCTCACACTCCACGTGCAAGGCTCGTCCCGGTTTGACGAAGTTGTTGAACTTCACGGCCCGGGCTTCCTTCAGCAGAATCGTACTGAACTGGAACTCCTCGGTTTCCCGGATGAGCCAGCCGCCCGCTTGCACTAGCGACTCAATCATCAGGACACCGGGCATCACCGGGAATCCCGGGAAGTGATCCGCGAGGTACTCTTCCGCGATGGACAGGTTCTTGATCGCTGTGATCGATTTCCCCGGTTCGAGGGTCAGAATGCGGTCCACCAGTGAGAAACGCACGCCAATCGCTCCGTGTCACACCGTTTCGTGTCGAAATTCCACCCGCGAGGCCACGGAGGCCCCGGCATCGTGGAACAACTCCGCGAATCGAAGCGGAGCAGGATACATGCGGGGGAGCAGAGTCTCAACCCGAACTGGTTTCTTCCGGGAACGATTGTTCACCGTTGCCCCCTACAAGTGATAGAGCCGTTCAGGTTGATCCCCGGAAATTCCCCCTGGTTTTCCGCTTCAGGCACTTTGTAACTGCGGTTCCAGGGCTCCCAGCAGTCCCTGAATCACGCGATGGTTCAGGTGGTGGCCGGATTGTACGGCATGGAATCGCCCTCGGGGCAGCCCCCCCGCCAAGGCGAAATCTCCAATACAGTCCAGCAGCTTGTGACGGGCACACTCGTCGGGGGCACGCAGAACATTGTCCACAACACCCCCCGGCCCGAATACCAGAAGGTTTTGTGGCGTAGCCCGCTGGCCGAATCCTCGCGCTCTGAGCAGGGCGACCTCGCTCTCCAGGACAAATGTCCGGGCAAACGCGATCTCCCGAACGAACTCTTCCGGGGTAATCAGGGCCGTGAAGCTCTGCGCGGGGATTACCGTGGCCCCGTAGTCCAGGTCGTACTGAATCGTACAGCCTTCGCCCGGGGACACATCGATTGCCCCGCGTTCTCCGGGCTGGTCAACGCGGAATGGTGTCGTGACGCGTGCCGGACGAACTTCGGATGCCTGCAGGGTGATCTCGCCGCAAAGTATGGCCTCGACAATTTCTAATGCCGAACCATCCCCGACGGGCGGTTCCAGGGCATCCAACTGGATTCGGCAGTTGTCGACCCAGAGTCCCGCCAAGGCGGCTAGAACGTGTTCCACCATTTCGACGCGGGCGGTTCCGCGGGCGAGGATGGTTCGTCGCGGTTGGGGGACCAGACAGTGGATGCGAGCGGGGATCTGAGGGCGTCCCGGGAGGTCGACTCGCTCAAACAGAAGGCCGGTGTCGGCGGGAGCCGGTAACAGCGTCATGGTGACATCGGCCCCGCCAAACAGGCCGAATCCCTCGATAATTACTGGCCGCGCCAGAGTTCGCTGACGTCTCGCCGTCATGTTGATTGATCCAGAAGCCACTCGAAGGGCTGGCACGGATGATTGCCCGTGATCATCCAGCCGGTGAATATAAAGACGCGGGTGAACGTCCCACAACGTTCACCCGCGCTGGAGAGCCACCGAGAGTGATTACTTCGTGGCGGCTGGCCGGGTGGTTCCCCCGCGAGCTTCCCGAGCCGGGGCTGCAGCGCCGCCCTTGGACTTGGCATACTCGTCATTGAGGAACTTCAAAATCGGATCTGTCAGGTCGTCCTGCTCCATGTAGTAGACCACTTGCCGGTTCATGCTGTTGATGATTTCCTGGGGGTTCTCCGCGTCATCCACACCCTGGCGATTGAACCGCATGATCAGCGTGTACTTGTAGAACTTGGCGTACTTCTGGACGGCGTCCTGCACTTCGAGGTACACCACCTTGTAGATTTCCGCTTCTTTACGGAGGAATTCCCGCTGCTGCATCTTGCGGAACGTTTCCAGTTCGGTCTGGCGGTCCAGCAGGTTCTTTTCGATCTTGGAGAACTCGGGAGTGCCTTCCTTCACTTCCTGCAGATTGGTTTGCAGGGTCTTCATTTCGCCGATCATGGTCTCGGCCTTGGCCTGGGCAGCCTTGGCATCGCCCTGCAAGGCTTCCGTCATCTCTTTGAACTTGTCGTAGTTCTTGAAAACGAACGCCATGTCAATCAGGCCTACCTGATGCGTGGCCCCGGCTGCCGGAGCCGCGGGAGCTGCGGCAGCCCGTTCCTGGGAGAACGCGGGATTGGCCAGCGCGAATCCGGCGAGAGCGAGACAGACGAAGAGTTTCTTCACGGCGTATGCACTCCTTTGCTTGTGCCGATTCGGCCGGCGTTGGACGCCTGCCACGCGGGAACGGCCCGATCGACGTTGGAAGCCCGAACGGGCCGTTTGTTCTCATCCTTGAGGCGAAACTTCAACGAATCTCGTCGAAGTTGGACGGAATCTTTCAGATGGTCCCGTTTCGGTCAAGATGAGGTTCCGCTGTTCCGGAAAGTTCGACCATGTTCGGCAGGAAATGCCAGCCACCGCCGGTTATCGTTCATCCTGCAGGATCATCGGCGGTTCCGCTGTAAGCACCAGCGGTCTCTGCGTTCGGGGGTGCGTGAATTCCAACCGTCCGGCATGCAGCCAGTATCCGGCATCTCCGGGCAAACCCGGATCGTTTTCCTGTGGTAGTCCGCCCGGACCATAGAGCGGGTCACCGACCAGCGGATGCCCGAGCGAGGCCAGATGAATTCGGATCTGGTGGGGCCGCCCGGTCAGCAGATCAACCTCGAATAAAGTCGAATCCAACCGCCGCTCCCGTACGCGGGCCATGCTCCTCGCGGGTTTTCCGGTGGGGTGGGCGGCGTGAACGCTGCCCAATCGCGGATGGGGCTGAGGGCCAATCGGCACGACGATGTCATACTCCGCAGCTTCCGCGATGCCGCTCGCCAGGGCGCGATACTGCTTGCGAACGAGGGGCCAATGTCGCGTCAGGCGAGCCGCTGTTTCACCGTCGCGGGCCAACAGCACCAAGCCTGACGTCGCCCGCCCCAGCCGGTGCAGCGGGCTGGCCTGGGGGGCGATCTGTTGCACAAGATGCAGTAGCGTGTTCTCCAGAAACCCCGCTCCCGGCAACGTCGGTAAGCCGCTGGGTTTGTGGACTGCCAGCAGGTATTGGTCTTCGTAGATCACCTGGATTTGCGTCGGAACCGCTTCTTCCACCCATCCGGGACGATGCCAGGTCAGCACCCAGCCCGGACGAAGCGATTCCGATCCACGGGCAGGGTGGTCATTCAGCGTCAACTCTCCGGCGTGGATTCGCAGCTGCCAGTCGACTTCCGTGGAATGGGGGAAAAATCGCACCAGATATGACAGAACCGAATGCCCGTCGGCCTCGGGGCCCAGCACCCGCCGGTAGCTGTAACCCAGATTGGGTGTCATGGGATCACACGGGATGCAAAGTGGTTCGGAAACACGGCAATGAATCCTAGGGGACCGGGGTGTTTCTGGCGGGGGAAGGGCGAATGGCTGACGCACTTTGAATGAGAGCGTCGCAGAGCACAGAGTCACGGCGTCGGGGATCGCGGGGACTCGGCTCGCATACGCTAACACTCGGTTCGAACCACGGAAACTGAATCTCATCGGCTTTCGGTGGATTCACCGCGTGTTCTCCCCCAGGCGGGCTGGCAGGGTTCGTGAACGGGAGGCCGAATAGAAAGCCATTCCGCTTTGTGGTATCGTCGACGGGCCTTGGAAACTCCGGGGTGTTCGCGGGATCAGACCGCCCCCGGGAATTTGTCTGTGAGGTGACACCATGACTCAGGAAGAGATTCTGTTTGATGCCGAAGAACGCATGGAAAAGGCCTCCAGCGTTTTCCGAGGGCAGTTACTGGGCCTGCGCACCGGACGGGCGACACCCGGTCTGGTGGATGGGGTCCGCGTCTTTTATTACGGGTCGCCCACTCCGCTCAAGCAGATGGCGAACATCAGCTGTCCCGAGCCGCAGCAGATTGTAATCCGTCCGTTCGATGCCTCGCAGCTGGGGGAAATCGTCAAGGCGATTCAGGCCAGCGACGCCGGGATGGCCCCGATCAATGACGGGAAGATCATTCGGATTAACGTGCCACCATTGTCCACGGAACGCCGCAAAGAAATGGTCCAGCGGATTGGCAAAATGTCGGAAGAAGCCCGCGTGGCCATTCGCAACGTCCGCCGAGATGCCAACAAGCACGCCGAACAGAGCGAAAAAGAAAAGCTGATGACTGAGGACGAGGCGAAAGCCTGCAAAGAAGAGATTCAGAACCTGACCAAGAAGTACGAAGGGGAAGTCAACTCTTCGGCGGAGGCCAAGGAACTGGACATCATGCAGAATTAGCGTGTTCCTCGCCGGACAGCGTTCCGCAATCCCGTGGCCTCTGGCAGCCGTTCTTGAACAAAGGAACCTGGGATGTATCCACAGGCGAAACACACTCCAATGAGGATCTGGGGCCGGGTGGTCCAGTGCCTCGTGGTGTGGGCTTTGCTGGTTTGGGGAACACCTGACCTTCGGGCGCAGGGGCCCGGTGCCCCTGCGGGAGGCCCCGGACAGCCTGCACCGATCGTCGTACCAGCTGCGGCTGCGGGGACCGCCGTTACTTCCATGGGGAATTGGGCTCCTGACCCCGGAGGGTTTGTCCGTGGCAACCGGGCTCCGCTTCAGGTGGGCTTCTATCTCAGCTGGCTGAAGTTCTTGCCGGTGATCCTCATGTTGCTGGGGTGGACACATTATTCGTACTGGGTGAATGAAGACAGTCGCTCGCTGAAAGTGCGGACGTCGTTCTGGAATTCGATGATGCTGGTTGGCGGAGTATCTGCCTTGTGGGCCGCCTGTATGGTGCCGATCGCGTATGGAGGGATCGTAGCGGGCTTGTTACTCATGGGCGTTCCGCTCGGGCTCTATGTCAATGAACGGAATCAGGTCGTCCCCGAGAACGCTCGAGTCATGACTCGACGGCATCTCGCCGAATGGTCACGTCGCCAGCTATCGAAAGTGGGAATTCGGATTGGCACGATCGAGCAGATGGAACGGGTGGCCGGGCCGCCGATTGTCTTTGTCGGTAAGTCGAAGACCGGAAAACGGGATGACAAAACTTCCCGTGGGGTGGAGACATCCAAGGGCTATCTGGCAGCTCGGGAACTGGTCTATGACAGTATTATGCGGCGGTGCACGGACATTCATCTGGAGCCGAAAGAGGATGAGCTGCAGGTCCGATTGCGGATCGACGGCATGATGTACCCGACCGAGCCGTTTGATCGCGGCATTGGTGAAGCCATCGTCAATATCTTCAAAGTCCTGAGCGCCATGGACATTACCGAACGCCGCCGCCCCCAGGACGGCTCGTTTGGAGCGATTGTGGAGAACCGCGAGATCGATTTCCGCGTTGCCACTCAGGGAACTCGTTTCGGCGAGAAGATGTCACTGCGAATCCTCGACCAGACCAACTCGGTTCGCACCCTCGAACACCTGGGGATGCGGAAACAGATGCAGGAGGCGATCGAGAAAGTGATTCGCGAGCCGCACGGTCTGTTTCTCAGTTGCGGTCCAACGGGAGCCGGTAAATCGACCACGCTCTATGCGGCCCTGAGTACGCTCGATGCCTCGGAAGTGAACATCATCACTATTGAAGATCCTGTTGAATATAAGATGGAGAGTGTGAATCAGATCGAGATCAATACGAAAGCGGGACAGACATTCGGCGGCTCTCTGCGAAGCGTGTTGCGCCAGGACCCGGACGTGGTCATGATTGGCGAAATTCGAGATGAGGAAACCGCCAAGGTCGCCTGTCAGGCGGCCAACACGGGCCATATGGTCTTTTCGACGATCCATGCGAACGATTCGATCACAGCGCTGTTCCGGCTGATTGATCTGGGAGTGGAACCGTTCATGTTGTCGTCGTCGATTTCGGCGATTCTGGCCCAGCGGCTGGGCCGCAAGCTCTGCCCGCACTGCAAGGAAAGCTACAAGCCGAATCCGGAGTTCCTGAAGCAGGCGGGGATCTCCGCAGAGAAGGTCAAGGAACTGTTTCGAGCCAAGGAAAACAAGGGCGCTGCGGATCGGTGTACACACTGTAGCGGCCTGGGCTATCTGGGGCGGATCGGGGTGTTCGAACTGCTGATGATCAACGAGCGAATGCGAGATTTGATTCGCGAAACGGAGTCGGTCTCCACGATCCGGGCTGAGGCGCGGAAGACCGGCATGTTGACGATGATGGAAGAAGGCGTCCGTCTGGTCGTGCGGGGCGTCACCTCGGTGGAAGAAGTGCTGCGGGTGGTGAAATGACTCCCATGGATATCATCCTGCTGCTGGTTTTCGCGGGGGTGACCTGGGCGGTCGCCGGCGAAGGGCCCTGGGGCAGCGCGCTGGTGCTGTTCAGCGTGGTCCTGTCCGGTTTGCTGGCGATGAACTTGTTCGAGCCGCTGGCCGAAAAAATGAGTGGGGGCTCCTACGACTGGAGTGTTCGATCGGACATCATGGCTTTTCTCGGACTCTTTTCTCTGTCCGTGTGGGGGCTGCGAGAAGCCACGGAACGCATCATGCCCACCACGCTGGAAGTGGTCGGCCTGCTGCACGAAACTCGCTGGCTGTTCGGCGCTGTGACCGGTTATGCCATGGTGGCGATACTGCTGACGGCATTGCATACCGCGCCACTCCCTCGCGAGTTCCTTGGTTTTCGCCCCGAGCGGATGAACTTGCTGGATACGATGGCCCCGGATCGACAATGGCTGGGATTTACGCAATATGTGAGCGAGCGCGTGATGCGGTCTGGGACATACGGTCCAATCTTTGATGGGGCGAATTTCGCCATTCTCAGCCCGAATACGCCGGAGGCCGTGGCCTATCCGCTGGCCATCCAGAATCCGGACGGGCAGCGGCTGACCACGGCGCAGGTCTGGTCATCTTTCCCGATGCGGTACGCCCAGCGGCGGGACCAATTCATGGGCGGGGGGACGGTCGTGCCGTCCGCCCCCCTCCCGGTAATCGCCCCAGTTCCCGGTTCCGGTGGCTCGCAGCCCGCGTTCTGATTCGCGATAATCCCGGATTACCCATTGGCACACCACCTTCTCACAGAGGCCTCGATGCTCGTTCACAGTGTTTACTTCACTCTCGAAGACTGCTCCGCTGCCCGGATCGATGGACTCGTGGCGGCCTGTCAGAAGTACCTGAAGAATCACCCCGGGGTTGTGTTCTTCGCCGCGGGCACAGTGGCTCACGAGCTGGCTCGTCCCGTGAATGACCGGATGTACCATGTTGCCCTGAACGTCGTCTTCCAGGACAAAGCGGCCCACGATGTCTACCAGACGGCTCCCGATCACCTGAAATTCATCGAAGAGAACAAGCCTAACTGGCGGCAGGTCCGGGTGTTCGACTCCTACGCGAACTAATCTCTGCATTCCGGTTTTTCCGACGGACACCACCGATTTCGTGTCCGTTACCTCTTTGTTCAACGACTTGCAGACCGACACTTCCATGCTTGACCACGAACTCCGCAATAGCTGCCAGAACCTCATCGAGCGGATCACCCAGCTCAAGGACTCTCTTTGACTACGCTGGCAAAATTGTCCGCGCGGAGATGCTGGAAGAGAGGATGTCGGCCCCCGGTTTTTGGGACAATGCCGAAGCCGCACAAAAGACAATCGATGAACGACGTCTGTTGACCCGGCAACTGGATCCGTTGCAGACCCTGTCTCAGGGGGCGGATGATCTGGGCGTGCTGCTGGAGTTCGCGGCCGAGGATGACAGTGTTATCCCCGACGTGAAGGAACAGCACGAATCCCTGGGCCGGCAACTGTACGCAGCCGAGCTGCAGGCGAGCATGTCACGGTCCGAGGATGCGGGCAACGCCTACATGACGATTCAGGCGGGTGAAGGGGGCACGGATTCGGCGGACTTTGCCCAGATGCTGATGCGGATGTATTCGCGATGGGCGGAGAAGCACGACGTGACGGTCGAATTGCTGGATGAATCACCCGGCGAAGAGGCCGGAATTCGCAATGCGACCCTGCATTTCAAGGGAGACTATGCGTTCGGGTTTCTGAAGGGGGAGACGGGCAATCACCGCCTGATCCGGATCAGTCCCTTCGATTCCGCGGGACGCCGCCACACGGCGTTTGCGGCAGTCGATGTGACCCCCGATCTGGATGATGAGAATGTCGTGGACATCGACTGGGCCAAGGACATCCGGGAAGATGTCTTCCGGGCGGGAGGGGCCGGGGGCCAGCACGTGAACAAGACCAGTTCGGCCATTCGGCTGACCCATCTGCCCACCAATACAGTGGCCCAGTGTCAGAACGAACGGAGTCAGCATCAGAACCGGGCCGCAGCTCGCAAGATGCTGATCGCCAAGCTCTATCAGATGGGGGAAGAAAAGAAGGCGGCTTCCACTGCTGCGCGCCGCGGCGAGAAGTGCAAGATCGGTTTCGGAGGCCAGACCATCCGGAATTACGTTCTGCAGCCGGAACAGTTCGTCAAAGACACCCGGAGCGACCTCAAGACGAACAACCCGCTGGAAGTGCTGGATGGCGATCTGGATGAGCATATCGAAGCCTACCTCCGCTGGAGCATCTCCAGCGTCTAGCCGTTCGTTGGTCATCGTTGAAATCCCCCGGGTCAAAGTTCCCTGGCAGGAATCGCAGCATGCCTCGATCACTTCGCCCGACAGTGATGAGCCCGGAACTGGTGGCAGAAGCGATCACCCACCTGCGTCGGAGCGATCGAACGATCTGTCGGATCATTGATGCCCATGGACCAATGACGCTCCCGTTGGAGGCCGATCCGTTTCGTGTGCTGGTGCGGTCGATCATCTCACAGCAAATATCCACCGCAGCCGCAGCCTCGATTCAGCGGCGGGTGGATGCGTTGCGGGGCCGTCGCAAGCTATCAGCGGCCTGGGTCTGTGATATGGAAGATGAAGCACTGCGGCAGTGTGGCCTGTCGCCACAGAAGCTGCGTTACCTCCGCGATCTGGCCGAAAAGGTATCGATGCGTACGGTCGATTTGCGGACGATTCACGAACGTCCGGACGCCGAGGTGATCCGCGAGCTGACTCAAGTCCTCGGCATTGGAATTTGGACAGCTCAGATGTTTCTGATTTTTTCCCTGGGCCGATTGGATGTCCTTCCGACAGGCGATCTGGGAGTCCGGGCGGCGATTGAGCGGGAATATCAGTTGCCCGCCCACCCGACACCCCGCCAGTGCGAGGAAATCGCCCAGCCTTGGCGCCCGTTTGCCTCCATCGCCAGCTGGTACCTGTGGCGCAGCTCGGATGCCCGTCTGTCCGTGGAACAAGCGGCCCTCTGGCAGTAGTGGGACTGGGGGGAATTCGTGAGTCGTGGGCGTCACCCTTGGCACTGGGGGCATGATCTCGGATACTTCTTTTTCCGACATCACCGCACTTCATTGGTCGATCTGGTCACTCCATGGACGCAATTGCTCAACTGGCCCTTTACGAAGCGGATGCCCTGCTGGCGATCGCCGCTGCCACCGATGCCGCCGGAATCGAAGCGGTACGCATTCAATTTCTCGGCAAGAAACAGGGTCGGCTGAAAGACTTGCAGGCCTTACTGGGGCAAGTGACCCCCGAAGAACGGCCCGTACTCGGCAAGAAGTTCAACGAGGTTAAAGACCGAGTGACCGCCGTGGTCGAAGAACGGCAGGCCACGCTCGCCCAGCCTGCGGCAATCGTCGATGGGGTGGACGTGACGCTGCCGGGGACGCCGTTCTCGATGGGGCATCGGCACCCGATCTCGCAGACGATCGAAGAGTTCAAGTCGATCATGGTGCGGCTGGGGTTTGACCCGGTCGACGGACCAGAGATCGAGGACGAGTTCCACAACTTCGAGGCTCTCAACATCCCGCTGGACCACCCAGCCCGCGACCCGCGCGACAACTTCTACCTGGCCACAGCGGAGCGGACCTTCGGCGGGCCGCTGTTGATGCGGAGCCAGACCTCGACGGTCCAGATTCGCGTGATGCAGAACACCCAGCCGCCCGTGCGGATCGTCTCGATCGGTCGCGTCTATCGGCCCGATGAGATGGACGACACGCACTCCTGCATGTTCCATCAGATGGAGGGGCTGATGGTGGACAAGCACGTCACGATGGCCGACCTCAAGACGGTGCTGCGGCTCTTCGCCCAGGCGTACCTCGGCAAGGATGTCGTGATCCGGTTCCGCCCGTCGTTTTTCCCGTTCACGGAGCCTTCCGTTGAGGTCGACATGAAGTGGGGCGACCGCTGGCTGGAGATCGGCGGGGCCGGGATGGTCGACCCGAACGTGCTGAAGGCCGT
This sequence comes from Planctomycetota bacterium, assembly GCA_003671275.1. Taxonomy (GTDB): domain Bacteria; phylum Planctomycetota; class Planctomycetia; order Planctomycetales; family Planctomycetaceae; genus TH-plancto1. Next base: position 60,489 of record QWPB01000007.1, read on the forward strand.
CGGTTACAACCCGGACGAAGTGAGCGGGTTTGCTTTTGGTCTGGGGGTTGAACGATTCTGCATGCGGCGGCACAATAACACTGACATCCGTCAGTTCTATGCCAGCGATGTGCGGTTCTTGAGTCAGTTCTAGCCTTGGAAAACAGCAATGGCCCGTCCCCATGATGATGAGATGGATTTCCGCCCTCGAAAGAAGAAGGGCACCAGGAAGAAGGCCAAGCCTCAGCAGATCCCTTGGGGAACATATGGCGGTGTGCTGATCACGGTTTTGATTCTGCTGGGAGCCGTCGGGAAGTTCGTCAAGGCGTACAACCGTACCAAAACCTCCATCTCTGGTACCGAGGCTCCCGTGGCAACGGAGCTTCCCGGAACGGGTGTGGCCTCTTCCGGCGCTGCGGAGCAGAGCGGGGGCTCCGAGGCGGAGCACCGCTCAAATTCGAAAAACAACCTCAAGCAAATTGGCTTGGCATTTCACAATTACCACGATGTGTTCAGGATGTTTCCCGCAGGTGGCATTGTACGTGAAAGTGACAAGTTGGAGTTTATGAGCTGGGGGATCAGCATCCTGCCATTCGTGGACCAGGCCCCGCGTTACATCGCTTATAATGTGAATGCGGCTTGGAACAGCCCCCAGAATCAGCCCCAGACCGGTGTGCCGATTCCTGTGTATTTGAATCCGCGGTTTAAGAGTGATGGGCAACCCGTGTCGCACTACGCGGGGAGTACGCAGTTGTTGAGTTCTAACCAATGGATGGGCCTCCGAAACATTACGGACGGGACTTCCAACACCTTCTTCGTCGGCGAGGTTTCCGCGGGATTCAAGTCTTGGGCTGATCCCACGAATCATCGCGATCTGTCGCTGGGACTGGGGTCCGCTCCGGATAAATTCGGGGGCACTTTCACGGGGGGCTCGAACATTTTGATGGTGGATGGGGCCGTTCGATTTCTCTCGGACAAGGTTGATCCAAGCGTGCTCAAGGCCTTGGCCACCCCCGGTGGCAACGAAATCGTCGGAGAGTTTTAACCCTCTGGTCCGTGAAGGCAGTCGCAGCCCCGAAACGGAATTCTTCCACTGACCGTTAATCTCCCCTTAGATTCACATTCCTCTGTACTCTTTCCAGCGTGTGTGTCCTCTGTGAGGCGATCTTTCCACGGAGAATTCTCCACAAGCGGACGTGAGTCTGGGTTCGTTTGAATTTCGGAACCTGGTTCTCTCGATATCGAGGGTGAAACACTCGGCACTCGCGGGAACCATCATGTCATCCGGGGAATTGGAACAACTGCGACGCGAAAACCAGGAACTGCGCAGCGTGCTGGTGGAGATGCGGACCCAGCTGATTCAGGCCCAGAAGATGACCTCGGTCGGGGCCATTGCGTCTTCGATCACTCACGAGTTCAACAACATCCTGACGACGGTCATTAATTACGCCAAAATGGGGCTGCGGCATAAGGATGCGGCGACTCGTGATAAAGCATTCGACCGGATTCTGGCGGCTGGACAACGCGCGGGCCGGATCACGACGGGGATGCTGTCATACGCTCGCGGACGGCAGGCCCATCGCGAAGCCTTTCGGTTGTCGCAACTGGTCGAGGATGTGCTGGTCCTGGTTGAAAAGGACTTGCAGGTCCATCGTGTCCGGCTGGAGTCACAATTCGATCAGGATGCCTGGGCCAGTGTCAACGCGGGGCAGATTCAGCAGGTGCTGCTGAATCTCGTTGTCAATGCGCGGCAGGCCATGCCCAATGGCGGCACGCTCCAACTGGCCGTGATTGTCAATCGAGAAGCGGGGACCAGTGAAATCATGGTCCGGGACACGGGAGCCGGGATCCCCGCGGATAAGCTGCCAAAGATATTCGAGAGCTTCTACACGACCAAAACCCCGGACGAGCAGGGACAAGGCGGTACGGGGTTGGGGCTGGCCCTCTGCAAAGAGATTATCGATTCGCATCAAGGCCGGATCCGCGTGGAGAGTGTTGTCGGACGCGGAACGACGTTTACGTTGCGGTTCCCGAGTATCGCAGCCCCGCTGGCCCCGGTGCAGCGCGCTGGCTAACGACGGACTACGTGCTTCCGCAAACCCACACCCCCGAAAGCTCCGGGCTCGTGGTTCAGTGTTTCCTTTTTGACGCCCGCTTCCACGTGGTAACCACCAGCCAAAACGCGAACAGCTGAGTCAGTTCGTCGATCGATTCCGAGCAACGGATCGTGGCTCGTCGGGTGAATGGATGCACGGGCGTGAATGTGCCGACCGATACACCATCGTCAAGTAGCTCAAAGGATCTCGAAAAGATGGATTGGGCCTGCAGCCTCATGGTCTGCGGTTCACTGACCAGTTCAAAGGTGCGAGTAAAAGGACTGGATTTACGGGCGTCGATCAGAACCTCTGCGTGATGTTCGAGAGTCCAGTGTCCGCTGAACGGACCGTGTTTGATGACCTCGTACTCCTGCCCGTCCCATTGGATCGTGCCTTGTTCTGTGAACCAGTTAAAGGTCAGCTGGGACTCGCCGCCCGTGGTTCCGCGAACGATGTAGTTCCAGGAGCAGATCGCACGCGGCAGACAGGTAAGCATTGTTGGTGATCCGGGAGTCCGGAGAGTCGCTTCCCTTCGAACGGATTTTCCGGACCTGGGGATCACTGGAAATTCAGTCGTTCGGAGAATCACCGACCGCTGAAAACGCCGATCATCGCACCGTCACAAAATCGTTGTGGTTCAGCAGGGCCAGCAGGAATTGCGCCCGGGCCGCCTCGCCAGATCCCAAACGAGCCAATCCGTCCAGTGAAATGGCCAGTTCTTCGGCAGTCGGTTCACAGCTCAGCACGGTGACAAAGGCCGCCCGAATCCAGTCGGTGTCGGCGGCCATCGGAGCGGCGGCGCTCAATCGGGCGGCGATCTTCTCGGCCATCTGAGCAGCCAGGATACTGTTCTCCAGGGCCAGAGCCTGTTGTGGCACGATGCTTTCCGTCCGACGATAACAATCGAGTACGCTGGCATCGTCGAACATTGACAGAAACTTTTCATGTTCGTTATGCGAGTGAACGAAATACAGGCTTCTCCGACGGGAGTCTTCCTGACTTACCGGGATTGATGGCCCTCCCAATCGCATGTCCAATTCGCCGGCCAGATGCAGCAGGCTATCGCGAACCGTTTGAGCCTCCATGCGGACCGGATGGGCACGCCAGTAAAACCTGTTCTCGGGGTCGTGTCTCAGGTTGTCCGCTGCCGCGCCCCGGTTCGAGGAACTCATCCGGTAGGTCCGAGAGGTCACGATGAGTCGGTGGAGATGTTTCATACTCCATCCACTCTCTCGGAATTCGACGGCCAGCCAGTCCAGCAGTTCCGAATGAGTGGGCGGCGTGCCCTTTCGACCAAAGTCAAATACGGTGGGGACCAAGGGACGCCCCAAATGCCGGGACCAGATGTGATTCACCGCGACACGGGCCGGCAGCGGATGGCGGGCATCCGTGATCCACCGCGCCATCGCCGAGCGACGCCCCGTGCTGCTGGTGGGAAACGGCTGCCGTCGGGACTCCTCGGTTTCGAGGTTGTTCTCCAGTGTCTTGAGGGCTCCTGGTAACGACGTGTAAGTCTCGCCCGGCGATTCCAGGGCCTTGATCGCCTGCTCGCGGGCGGCCTGGGCGGCAGTGCGTTTGGTCTCGCGGTCGGCTTTTTGTTCGGGTGTCGCCTGCAAGACGGACAACTCGGCCTGACTCAACTCTTCTTCCCGCTGTGCCGCAGTGGCTGCCTTCTCGGTACGGGCAGCTGCGATCCACCGTTCGTGAAGATCACTCGGCGGGGGTTCGAGGGTGCGAGCCTGATCGGCGGCACCACGGGCCAGGACTGACTGTCGTTGGGCTTCCGCCGTTGCGAGAGACTTTTCTCCCAGCTGGACCATCATTCGCAACTGATCGAGGGGCACTGCTCCGCTGGGGCTGGGGGGCGCGTTCCGGGGTTCGAGCAAGGGGACCGAAGCGGGCAGCTCGCGCAGTTCGAACGCGAGGAATTCCGCCTGTGCGTCAAAGGTGATGATCTGCAAGGCTCCGGGCTGGCGTGTTTTCGGTAAGCGGTAGGCCACCGCAGCCGCGCCATCCACGGTCAGGTTCACCAGCGTCCCGCGCACGCGGAGAATCATCTCATGCGGGGCGTTGAGATCGACCGAGCGGGTTTGGGCCCCTTCGGCGGGGTAGGCGTAATTACCGCCTTGTTTGTAGGCGATCTGGGCCTTCGGGCCATCGGCGTAGCTGCTGAGGTATGCCAGAGCTTCGTAGCCGGACGCCTGAGTGTCGAACGTCATACCCACGGATTTCCACATCGTTCCACCGGTGGGGACGTACTTCAAGCGGGCTTCGAAGTCGACTGGGGGCTGTTGTCGCAACCGCAGCACTGCGCGTGTGGTTCCGACCTGCGTCTGTTTCAACCGGCCATCCGCATAAGTCCATTGTCCATCGCCTGGTTCCCATAAGTCCTGCCGGGCCGTGGCAAAGTGATCACTGACCAGAACCGGGGCTTCGCCTGCGGGGAGCGGGACGGGCGCTGGGGCCTCGGCATCCATCAGCCGTTGTCGCACGGCTTTGAGTGCTGCCTGGGCTGCGGTAACCCGCTGATCGGCCACCTGTCGATGGGCTTCAACTACGAAGGGTCGCGTACCCGGCAGGGTGGCTTCCCGCGGTAGGGCCACCGCCTCGGGTTTCCATTCGCCAACGGATAGAAAGGCGGGCACCATCGGTTCGATGACGCGGGTTTTGTCCGGGTTGCGGTCATCGCCCCGCAGGTGGACGAAGGTCTCGGCTCCCAGATGGCAATCGAATGGCCGGGGGATTCCGTCCACTTCAAAATCGATCACCCCGGGGACCGCATCCGTCCGTACTTGGTACGGTTCGAAGATCGCCCGCATCTGGTAATACTCGACCTGCGAAATCGGATCGTATTTGTGGTCATGGCATTTAGCGCAGTTGAACGTCATCCCCAGCATGGCCTTGGAGGTGTGCTCGATGGTCTCGTCTAGCCAGCTGGTTCGATTGAATTTGAAGTATTGCCGTGCCAGAAACCCACCCGCCCGCAGTTTGTCGAGATCGTTCGGATACAGCTCGTCCGCCGCCAGCATCTCTCGGAGCATCTGGTCGTACCCCTTGTCCGCGTTCAACGACTCGATAATCCAGTCGCGCCAATGCCAGATATGCTTCTGTGAGTTTCGAACCTCGGCCCCCAGGCCCCACCAGTCGCTATACCGCCAGACATCCATCCAGTGACGTCCCCAGCGTTCGCCGTATTGTGGACTGTCGAGCAGCCGGGTGACGACTGTGTCGCAGGCGGAATCGGATTGGTCCGCGAGGAAGGCTGCCTGCTCTGCGGCAGTGGGGGGCAATCCGATCAAGTCGAGTGACACCCGCCGCAGCCAGACACGCTTATCGGCTAGAGGCTGTGGCGTCAGACCGTGTTCGGCGTGTTGAGCAGCGATGAACGCATCGATCGGATTTCGCTGCCATGCCGGGTCCGCCTCCGTGGGGACAGGCGGACGAACCGGAGGGCGAAAGGCCCAATGCTCTTGCGGATCGGCCTCCGGTTTCTCCGTCTCGGGGACGGGAGCCCCGGTGGCGATCCATTGGCGGATAGCTGCCACTTGTTCGGGCTTCAGGGGTTCTCCCTCGGGAGGCATGCGGATGGCCAGATCGGTCGCTGTGATGCGGGCCATCAGTGAACTGGCGTCAGGGTTTCCGGCCTGGATGGCGACCCCCTCATCACCGCCTCGGATCGCGGCGGCGGCTGTGTCGAGCCGTAAGTGTGCCTCCTGTTTGAGGGCTCCATGGCAGGCGTAGCAGCGTTCCTGCAGGACCGGTTTGACCTGCTTGAGGTACTGGTCATCGCCCTGTGTCAGGGGGATGATCACCAGTCCGGTGATGACCCAGATCGCCAGAAGCCAGGGCGTGCGTTCTCGATTTCGCATCTCTCACCTCACCCAGAGATCCACCACTCCAGCGACCAGCACGCCGACGCTGATGGCTGCATTCACATGAAAGAACGCCGTGTTCACGCGGCTCAGGTCGGTGGGACTGACGATGGCATGCTCATAAGCCAGTAGCAGCGACAGCACTACGATTCCCCCGAGGAACACCGGCCCCAGAGGAGTGAACTGCCACAATGCCAGCAGGGCCCCGACTGCCAGCAGGTGACTGAGGGCGGCGATCCGCAAGGCGGCGGGAATCCCGATCCGTGCGGGTAACGAGTGCAGCCCTGTTTCGCGATCAAACTCCGCATCCTGGCTGGCGTAAAGGATGTCGAATCCCCCCACCCAGAAAAAGATCACGATTGCGAGCAGTGCCGGGGGCCACTCCACCGTTCCTCGAATGGCGATCCATGCGGCAATCGGCGACAGCATGAGAGCCGCACTCAACCAGTAGTGACAGAGGGCCGTGAACCGTTTGGCGTACGAATATCCCAGCAGGAATAGCAGCACGGGAACCGACAGGTATAGCGGCCAGCGGTTCGGCAGGAACAGCAACGTCGCTGCCACGAACCCTGCCGAACAGGCTCCCACGAATCCGGCTACCGCCGGAACCGACAACAGCCCCGCCGGAATATGCCGCCGCACCGTCCGGGGATTGGCGGCATCGACCTCCCGGTCGATCAACCGGTTGAAGGCCATTGCGGCGGACCGCGCCAATGTCATGCAGAGCAGAATTCCCCAAAGATCCTGAGAGCGAAACGCGGTCTGCTGCCACGCCAGAATCGCCGAAAACAAGGCGAACGGCAGTGCAAACACGGTGTGACTGAAGCGGATCAGTTCCAGGAAATGACGCAGACGGGTGAACATGGGGGCGAGGTCGCGGGGCCGGACTTCCAGGAAGCCAGCAACCACCCGGGTCACCAGCCAATTCTCCTTTATAGCCCACTTCCCCCTCGAAAGGCGATCCCCGCTGATTCGGAACCCTGGTTGGTGTGTCCGTCAGGTAAGTGGGGAGCCGGGTAGGTAATCTTGCCTGTCCCACGATCTCCCGGAAAGGGGGCCCTCGGAAGGCGTGCGTCAGACAGGAATGTCTGACGCACCGACGGATGAGCTTCCCTCAGGAACCGCTTCTCAGGGGGCGACACTCGCCAGCGGTCAGGGTAGTGCTTAGAATCGAAATCGCGTCGAGAGGACTATCCGCCTCTTCTGCACGTTGCGTTCACCAGATGAGTTCACCTCAGGGAGATGCCCGTGTCCCATGCCTTAATGTTGTCGGGGTTGCTGGCGGCGGCTGATGCCAACGTGTTGCTCATGGGGTTTGTCTGGATCTTTGTGGCCTTTTTGGTCATCGTGGGTCTGGTCTGCTTCTTTCTGTTTATTCGCTACTTCAACCTGTGGCTGCGGTCATATACAACTCGGGCGGGAATCAGTCCGTTTGCCTTGATCCTGATGTCACTGCGGAAAGTGAATCCCCACACGATCGTGGAGGCCAAGATTAGTGCAGTGCAGGCCGGTCTGGCGACGATTTCGACGCAGGCTTTGGGGGCGCACTATCTGGCGGGCGGTAACGTGACCAAGGTCGTGCGAGCCCTGATCGCCTCCCACCGTGCCCGGATCGGTTTGGATTGGGACACGGCATCGGCCATCGATCTGGCAGGGCGGGATGTGCTGGACGCCGTTCGTACCAGCGTCGATCCTAAAGTAATCGATTGCCCGGACCCCCGTCGCGGGCGATATACGCTCGATGGTGTGGCCAAGGACGGGATTCAGCTGAAAGCTCGTGCCCGCGTGACCGTGCGGACCAATCTGGGGCAACTGATTGGGGGAGCCACCGAGGACACGATTATTGCCCGTGTCGGAGAGGGAATCGTCTCGGCCATCGGTTCGTGCGAGTCCCACAAGGACGTGCTCTCGAATCCGACGCTGATCGCTCAGAACGTGCTGCGCAAGAGTCTGGATTCCCAAACGGCCTACGAAATCGTGTCGATCGACATCGCCGACATTGACGTGGGAGACAACGTCGGGGCTCGCCTGCAGGCCGACCAGGCCGAAGCGGACCTGCGCGTGGCTCGGGCTCGGGCCGAGCAACGCCGGGCGGAGGCTGTTGCTCAAGAGCAGGAGATGCGGGCGCTGACGCAGGAGAATCAGGCAAAAGTCGTCCTCGCCGAAGCAGAAATTCCAAAAGCCATGGCTGATGCGTATGGGCGCGGACAGCTGCGGGCCACTGTTGGCAAGAAAGCTTAGGAATGTGTTGATCGTGCGGTTTGCGGTGTTTGGGCAAGCCACAGGAGCTGTTGTGGTTAGTTCCCACCTGCTCGGCATTCCGGTCTGGCAAGAAATGCCAGCGGGCAGATTTGTTTGCCATAGCTGACTTTTTGTCGGTCGATGCTAGAATGCCAAGCAACAGATTCTTCATTGGTTTGGGCATGTTCCTTGCAATGAAGAAAAGATGGTGGGCTGAACTGCAAGGACTTGCGGTCAGCACGTTGTGGCATGGTCCCTCGGAGTGAGGGATCGCCATCGCGAGACATTTTCGGCTCCTGTCACATCCGGGGTCGATCACCATCGGCTGGAGTTTTACTCTCGCGGTTCAGGGACGATCCTCGGAGGCTTGACTCGCAGTCGGACAATCCGGCTTCCGGTGAACCTGATGAGTTCCATGAACATTGAATTGACTCAAAAACAGCAGGAAATTCTCCTGCGTGGATTGCGGTTCGTGAAGAGTGCGGTGGCCCTCGACATGCCCGAATTCACCGACAAACTGGAAGGCGATCGGCGTCGTCAGTATGCCGAAATTGCCGAGGTGGAAACCCTCGTGTCCAAGGCAGCAATCGTCCAGGGGGCGAGCGCTTAATCGCCTCTACCCAGGATAATCGGTCCCGCCCTGATTGTGTTTCACATGATCGGGGATGGTGTCTTTTCTCCCCGAGTCATTGCGGGTTAGGACAGTGGTTGCGAGGGAGTGCCGCAGTCGCCCATGCGTTATCAGAATGTTTGTATCGAGGCTTTTGCCTGCCTCCTGCCGCCCGAAGTTGTCACCTCTGCGGAGATCGAGCAACGGCTCGAACCTGTCTACTCCCGGCTGGGATTGCACGGCGGTCGGATTGAGTTGATGAGCGGGATTCGCGAGCGGCGGTTCCATGCTGCCGGAACGTTACCCGGTTCGGTCAGTGCCCAGACCGCTGAGAAACTGATCCAGCAGACAGGTTTTGATCGTTCGCTGATTGGTGCCCTGATCCACGGTTCTGTCTGCCGCGATCAGATGGAGCCCGCCACCGCCGCGGGAGTGCATCACGCCTTGCGGTTGCCGAATCGGGGGTTGGTGATTGATGTCAGTAACGCCTGTTTAGGGTTGCTGAATGGAGCTTTGTTGATTGCCGATCAGATCGAAGCGGGGTTGATCCGGGCCGGAATCGTTGTCGGGACCGAGGTGGGACGTGAACTGGTCGAAGGGACCATCGACCGACTGAACTCCCTGGCGGGGGGCGACCGGGGCCGACTCAAAGCCGCTCTGAAGGCGGACTTCGCTTCGCTGACCATCGGCTCTGGCTCGGCTGCGATCCTGCTTTGCGACCGTAAACTCTCGAACACCGGGCACCGCCTGCTTGGCGGAGCCCTCCTCGCGGATACCGCCGCACATGCCCTCTGTGCTGGTGGTGTTGATGCGGAAAAAAGTGCTGATGGCCGTCCGCAGATGTCGACCGACTCGGAAGCTCTCTTGCATGCGGGGGTGAATCTGGCGGAACGGACTTGGCCATTGCTGCTCGATCAACTGGGGTGGACGGTCCCTGATGTCCACAAGGTCTTCACGCATCAGGTCGGCAAGGCCCATCGCAAGCTCCTTCTGGAGCGGCTGGGACTGGCCCCGGAACTCGACTTTCCCACCGTCGAATTCATGGGAAACACCGGGGCCACGGCGCTGCCCACCGCAGCAGCGCTCGGCAGCGAGCAAGGCCATGTTCAATCTGGGGACCGGGTAGCCCTGCTGGGAATCGGAAGTGGCCTCAGCTGCGTGATGTTGGGGCTGGAGTGGTAGCCCAGAGTCGAGTGGGCCTTGCGAGCGTGGTCCGATGCCCCCATTCGCCCCGGACCCTTCCTTACTGTGTACTCGTAATGGGTTCTGAGTTAATAGGGAGCACCGAATGCGGTGTGAGTGGTAGAGTGTTCCACGCTCTACTCCCGGATGGTCCGTGGCCATCGGTGTTGATCGATCGAAAAATCGGGTGGTGGCTCACTCCGGAGACCGAATCATGGACCCCGTCCCGTTCGATGTCGAAGTATTCTTTGATGGAGCCTGTCCCCTGTGCGCTTGCGAGATTGCGATGCTGCGAGGATGGGATCGGCGCCAGCGGATTCGGTTCACGGATATCGCCGACCCACAATTCTCCGCCGGAGCCCTCGGAACCACGCAGGAGGCCCTGATGAACCGTATTCACGGTCGGCTGGCCGATGGCACTTGGATCGAAGGCGTGGAAGTCTTTCGGCGGTTGTACGCGGCGGTCGGCTTCGGCTGGCTGGTTTGGCCGACCCGGCTGCCGGGAATCTCCCAGCTGATGAATCTTGGTTACCGGGTATTTGCCCGGAACCGATTGAAATGGACAGGGCGCTGCACTGCCGATACTTGTGCTCTGCCGCCTCGGGCTTAGCGCCGTTTCGAAATTGGACTTTGGGCCCGGCAGACAGGAATGTCTGCCCACTGATCAACGGCACAGTCGAACCGGCCAGCGGTGTTTCCCGCGACGTACTCCATAAAAAAACCATGGCCTGTCTGACAGGCCATGGTGAGGTGCTTCCGTAAATCTTCGGTTTACACGAACTCGGTGATTCCCGGCATCGCGATGGCGGGCATCTCGAACGCTCCGAATTCGTAGCTCGTTGGTCCCAGCTTCTCCGTGGAGTTCAGAGCCTGATCCCAGGTGATCCGCTTGCCCGTGTAGGCTGCCATCCGGCCCAGGATGGCCAGCATGGTACTGCGGGTCATGTACTCGCCATTGTTAATGGGGTCGCCCTTGCGGATGCTGGCGAACAGGGCGTCATGCTCCAGTTGGTACATGTTGTGTTGACCGCCGTCCTTGTATGCCCAGGCGTTTGGTCCTTCGATGCTGGTGTTGTCGCTCTTGATGTGACAGATCCCGTTGGTGCCCCAGAAGTGGTCTGACACATCGTTGTGACAGCCCCCCTGTTGCCGACAACGACTGAAACCTTTGACCCCTTCGGCGTATTCGTATTCGATGGCGAAGTGGTCATAGATATGGCCAAAGGCAGGTTCGGTACGCACCTGCCGCCCGCCCGTACCGGTCGCAGCAATGGGGGGCTGATCGTGCATGGCCCACGCCAGCTTGTCCAGGCTGTGGATGTGCTGCTCGACGATGTGATCACCGGAGAGCCACGTGTAGTACAGCCAGTTCCGCATCTGGTATTCGATGTCGCTCCAGTTCTCCTTGCGACCATGATTCCAGAGGAAGCCGGTGTTGTAGGAGCATTGCATCGCCATGATCTTTCCGATCTGGCCGTCATGCATCCGTTTCAGCGCCTCGACGACGGCTGGGTGATATCGCCAGCACAGTCCCGACACCACGGAGAGTTTCTTTTCCTTCGCCCGTTCGCAGGCGGCAATCACCTCGCGGACACCCGGAGCATCAACGGCCACCGGTTTTTCGCAGAAAACGTGGACTCCATGGTCCACTGCCAGCTTCATGTGGGCCGGACGGAAGTGTGGTGGCGAGCAGAGCAGGATCACATCCAGCCCTGACTTCAGCATCCGCTCGACACAGTCAAAACCAACAAACTTGTGGTCCTCGTCGATGGTGATGCGGTCGGCAATGTCCTTTTGCGACTTCAGCTGAGACAGCCCTGACTCCAGCTTGTCCGCAAAGGCGTCCGCAATGGCCACCAGTTTGACATTCTTGTCGGCCCGCAATGCCTGACTGGCGGCACCGGTTCCACGACCACCACAGCCCACAATCCCCACTCGCAGGACATCATCGCCTGCTGCGTAGACGGCACTGGAGCTGAGAATGGCCGCTCCGACAGAAGCAGCGGTCCCGGCCTTGAGAAACTGGCGGCGGGAGTGTGTGGAGCTGGGCATGGAAGCCTCCAATCTTGAGTGTCAGGCAATGAGTGAGCCGATCCGAATCGCTGCCCGCAGGCTCCGATCGGCGAACACTGATGTTATCAACTCCTCGATCCGGAATCACGCTCGAAGTGGAACTGAGTTCCCCTGACGGGAGGGGCGTGATAGTGTGTCCAGGAGGTTCCCTCCGGAGGGTGGTCCGAAACGTTTTGTGGAGTGCTCCATGATCTCCTTGAACTGGATCTCTTCCGGATTGCTAGGTCTGGCGGTAGCGGTGTTGATAATCACCGTGCGGCGGGGACTGCAGCGGGAAGCAGCGCCGGTGGACCCCGACCGCTTTGATAGTGTCCGCTGGGCAGATCTGCGCCGGGCCAGCTTGTTGGTTCGATTCTTTGAGCCGTTGGTTGTTTGGCTGGCGGGACTGTTCCGACGGATGTTTGCTGACGAACTGCCGAGCATTCAGCGGGACCTGAGTGTCTCAGGCGCGGTGCGAGCATGGAAACCGGAGGAATGGCTGGCCAGCCGGGCGATTGCAGCCGTGCTGTGGGCCATTCCCGGAACGATCTGCTTTCTCAAAGCATTTGGCGGGGCGGGCCTTGTGATGGCGGGCGTCCTGGTCGTGCTGGTCGGTGTGGGGCTGCGTCGCCGATTACACAATGAGGCCCACCGCCGAATGTGGAGGATCAAAACGCGGCTGCCTTATTTCCTCGATCTGGTGAACTTGCTGATGGAGGCGGGCGCCACATTCCTGAATGCCCTGCGCGAGGCTGTGAAGGAATTTCAGGAACAGCCGGTCGGCCAGGAGTTTGGACGCGTACTGTCTGAGTTGAGTCTGGGCCGCAACCGGTCAGCGGCCCTGGAGTCACTGCGGGATCGACTGCAGGATGACGAGATTACCAGCCTGGTGGGCTCGATCATTCAGGGGGAAGAGTACGGCTCACCGCTGGCTCACGTTCTGCGCAGTCAGGCCGACGTGCTGCGGATCAAGCGAACCCAGCGGGCGGAAACGCTTGCCGGAGAAGCCGGGGTGCAGATGCTGTTTCCCTCGATGCTGGTGATGATGGCGACGGTGCTGGTCATCCTCGCCCCGTTTGCCCTCGAGTTTTTTGATGGCGGCTTTTTCGATCAGTGATCGAACGGAATTAAAGGGCGAGGAATTACATGGCGGCGGGAACGTCGTCAATCACCAGTTCCGATTCGGCGTCTTCGCCAATGGCGTTCAGCAGCATCGTTTCGGTGACTTCTTCTGCCGGAGCAAACTCCGTCCGCGGTGAGGTCGACTGCTTCCGCTCGGTCACGACTTTGACGGTCCATTTAGACATCCCAAACGGAGCCTCGGCGGAACGATACAATTCGCCTGTACTGGTCGTTCGCAATGTCGGCGTTTCCGACTGCTGAGTCCCCTTGGACAGACGGCTCGGCAATTCCTTGACCGGAGATGCGATGATCTCGTCTTGCGCGGCCACTTCCAATGTGCGATAGTGCCGCAGAAATGACACCATGGGATACAGGTCGAACACGCCCCCCTCGATCGCAGCGGTGGGCTCATCGCCAATCTTTCGATATCCCTTCGCGATCGGAATATATGAAATATACATCTCGCGACTGTCGGACAACGGTTCCGTAACCGTTCCCCGAATTTCACTTTCAGGAACCAGCAATTTGTAGATCCGGTTATTTCCAGGGCCAGCGTCGACCAGACCTTCCTTCACCTTGCCAGTAATGACCTTGATCTCGATCCAGCGGCAAGGCACGGTCTGCCCTTTGTATTCCGCGTCTTCCTTACCCAGCGATTTCAGAGTGACATGCCGCGTCCAGTCGAGGGTCAGGTCTCCCTCGGTCGATTCGGGACGGCGTATGACCTGTTGATAGGTTCCCTCATAGCGGCACCAGGTCTTTTCACCTGCGGGCAACTGCCACAACAAGCCCTGAGCCTGTGTGACGGATGCGCCGCACAAAGTGGTTCCAACCACAGTCGCCAACACCAGAATCATCAGCCGCCGCATCACAACCGCTCCTTGTGAGGAGATTACAGCGAGGAGATCACAATCCCGTGAACAGTTCGTCCACCCGGTGGAATCCCATCGAGAAACGCACCGCGAAGACCCACTCCCGAATCGAGCTACCGAACCAAGTCTGACACAGGAACCCCATGCAGGCAAGAGGGGTTCAGAACTGCCTCGCGAACTCCCGGTCGAGCTTCCCGGCTTCATCGACTTCGGGACTCTTCCCGTTTAGGGAAACTCTGCCGTGTAAACCGGTGGTTCATTCGTGGACTGCCGATCGCCTTGTGAGAGGTCTGGACCACAATGACCGCCCTCGACAGGTTCTGCACGCTTCAACCAATTCCGATGACTCCCTCCCAACGCCACAGCTTCCTTGGCAGCGTACCCCCTCTCACGTACGATTCTGCCTGTGCAATGGGGCATTTCAATCAGTTTCGACGACAGACGGCGAGTGGCATGGCCAAGCGAACGATTTCTCAGGTGGATGTGGCGGGCAAGCGGGTTCTCATGCGGGTGGACTTCAACGTCCCGCAGGATGACTCCGGCAAGATTACCGATGATCGGCGCATTCGGGAGGCTCTCCCGTCGATCCGCTCCGTCATCGATCGCGGCGGCCAACTCGTGCTAATGAGCCACCTCGGGCGGCCCAAGGGCAAGGCCGGGGACGAGAAGTTCACGCTCGCTCCCTGTGCGGCCAAGCTGAGCGAGATCCTCGGCAAGCCGGTGGCCTTTGCGAAGGACACCGTCGGGGCGGATGCGACCGCCAAGGTCGGGGCGCTCAAGAACGGCGAGGTGTTGCTGCTGGAAAACGTGCGGTTCCAGAAGGTGGAAGGCGGTTCCGAGGCTGAACTCCCCGAGAACAGCAAAGCAGTCCGGCTCTATGCCGCCAAGCTGGCGTCATTCGCGGACATCTACTGCAACGAAGCGTACGGCACCTGCCACCGCAAAGACGTGTCGATGTTCTTCACCCCGCTGCTGATGGGGGACAAGCCGTGCGTGTGCGGGGCCTTGGTCGAGAAGGAGATCAAGTACCTCACCGATGCCATCTCTGCTCCGCAGCGTCCGTTCGTGGCGATCATCGGCGGCAAGAAGGTCTCCGACAAGATCCTGGTGATTCAGAATCTGCTCAACGTGTGTGACAAAGTCCTGATCGGCGGGGCGATGGCCTACACGTTCTCCCTGGCCAAGGGGGGCAAGACCGGCAAGAGCCTCGTCGAGAAGGACAAGGTCGAACTCGCGAAGCAGCTGCTCGAAGCGGGCGGTGACAAGCTGGTGCTGCCGGTCGACACCCACTGCGGCGACGACTTCAAGGGGTCGTGCAACAAGTTAGTCGTGAAGGCCGGCGAGATTCCCGATAACTACGAAGGGTTCGACATCGGCCCCGAAACGGCCAAACAATACGCCGCGATCATCGCCGGAGCCAAGACCGTCGTTTGGAACGGCCCGATGGGCGTGTTTGAGATGTCCCCCTTCGACGCGGGCACCCGCATCGTCGCCGAAGCCATCGCGCACTCGAAGTCGATCAGCATCATCGGCGGCGGCGACAGCGCCGCAGCTGTCCAGCAACTCGGCTTCGCCGACAAGGTGAGCCACGTCAGCACCGGCGGCGGGGCCAGCCTGGAGATGCTGGAAGGGAAGCGATTCGCGGCAGTCGATGTGCTGGATGATGCGTGAGGAATGAAGAGAGACGAGAGCCAGATTAAGGACCACTGACAACGGTTGTCACCCACTCTGGCTCGACTCTCTCCACTCCTCTCACTCACTGACCGAGTGGCGAAACAGGCAGACGCACGGGACTTAAAATCCCGAGACTCGAAAGGGTCGTGCGGGTTCGATTCCCGCCTCGGTCAATTGTAATCGCCCTACGCATAATGAGTTACGGTGTTTCTCAGCGATGGTCGTTGAGCGGTTCGTGATGCCCGGAATCCCAGTTTTCGCCTTTGGCGTTGGGCGTTCCGTGCAAACAAACTTTCGGCTCTGGTCGCTCTCTACCCTGGGAGAGTCGCCATGAAGGTCTGGAAGAAGCAAAGTGTGGTTTGGATGATCGGGAGCAAGCGGGCAAGCAAAGAGGCATGTGGTGCCAGCCCGCGAACGCTGTACTCCTCGAAGTGGTATGGCACGCTGACAACCTTTGAGGGAAAGAAGCGGCAAACACCACTGACCACGGATCGTGACACGTCCCTGACTCTGTTGAAGACTCTCCAGCGAACCGAAGACGAGCGGCGAGCGAGGGGCTTCACGAGAGCCGAGGAACAGCGAGAAAAGCCCATCGCGGAGCATTTGCTCGCGTTTGAGGCGTATCTGCGATCCAAGAACAACACCGATGACCACATCAGCAAGACGATCAATCGCATTCGCAAGCTGTTGCAGGAAGCCAAGGTGGCCTCCATCGCAGACTTGGACGCGACTCAGATTCAGAACATTCTGGCAGTGTGGAGACGCCGGAAAGTGGCTCCCTTGGGTATTGCCAGCACGAACCACTACCTGACCGCAGCCAAGGGCTTCTCTCGCTTTCTCTGGACTGACCGTCGCACGCCCGAAGACCTGTTGAGGAGCATCCGAAAACTGAATGCTCAAACCGATCGACGCCGGATTCGCAGAGCTTTGGCCGCTGACGAAGTGAGCAAAATCACCACATCGACGGGAGTGTCTGGAAAGACTTACCGAGGCGAGAACTGGTCGCTCTCTCCCGAGAACCGAGTGCTGCTCTACTCAATCGCCCTGTACACCGGATTGCGTTCCATCGAGATTGCCTCGCTGCGGCATGATTCCTTCCATCTGGAGTCCAGAACGCTGACCGTTGAAGCCAGCAACACCAAGAACCGAAAGAAGGCGATTCTCCCCGTGCATCCCGACTTGTGTCGACTGCTGTTCCCTGTGGTCAAACAAGGCTCAAACGTCTTGATCTTTCCGGGGCCTTTGGTGGCTCAACGATTGGCCGGAAAGGTCTTCCAACGTGACCTGAAGCGTGCTGGAATCGAAGCCCGTGACGACCAAGGGAGAGTTCTCGATTTCCATTCCCTGCGGTACACCTTCATCACGAATCTTGCCAAAGCGGGTGTTCATCCCGGAAAGGCTCAACGACTGGCCAGACATAGCGATATCAATCTGACGATGTCGGTCTATACCCAACTGGAAATCGAAGACCTGCGGGAAGCGGTCGAATCGCTCTGAGGCTCTACGCGCCATTTCACCACGCACCTGAGATGCAGAAATGCAACTCAGGTGTTTACGCACCCCACCTGGCTTTCCGCTTGTTTGGCAGGCTGGCCCTTGTGCCCGTCAGAACCATGTGCCCGTAGCTACTGCGGTAATCGGGACATTCACTTAGAGCGTACAGGTCGGGGTGACTTATTCACAAAACCACTCGGTATCAACACTTCCTCTCTAACCCACTCCTCTCTGGCAGCTGTCTCGTTCTCAAACTGGATGACCAAGGGAGCACCGAAAATCGAAGCGGTGAGATTTCTAAACTCTGCTGGCCCGAGACGGGTCTTACCAACGATCAGCTCATGTTCAGTCGAATCGATCTCTACTCGCATTAGTGGCGATATCTCATCTACAGGCTCTTGAAGTCGTTGATAACTTCGAATCTGTGAAATTCTGTCAAGCAATTGGCGGTCACGTTGCAATCGAACGGAAAGCTCCGTCTGAGTGCGACCATTCGCCAATGTCCCATCTTCGTTGATTAAACCTTCAATCAATAAGCTGCCATTCGGCATCGAATGAACTTCAATGTATGTTGGTATCATCGACGTGAATCTCTTTAGCAGAACAACCCTTGTTACCTGTTCTCCAGTTGGTAGTGAAACACTTAGACTTACCGTGTCGCCAAAGTTCTTCACACGTAGATTATTGGTAAGCGCTGCCATCTTCTCTTCATGAGTGCCGCTTAGACGTTGTTCGTCCACTGCCAGGATAACATCTCCCGCATTACCGCCTGATGCGAGGTAGGGCGATCCGTCAAACACGCTATCTAAAGCCAATCCCGCAGTGTGTTGGGACAAGAGCACGCCCAATCGAGGGGCATCATTCACCTCTGGCATGACAAACGGGGAGATCGAGTTGACCACATCTACCGCATCTTCGAGAGTCATGGGCTGCACTTCTTTGACCAGCTTCTTCGTTGCAGTCCGAATCAACTTCAACTTAGCATTGTTTAACTCCTCATTGCCGTAATCCATGTTGTAGTTTCTTAGATTAAAAGGCAATGGCCACAACTGAGGTGGCTCTTTCGTCGTGTCCCAAATGAACGTGATCGCGGCAACACCTTGACCACCCGTAAACCTGGTCGTTCCAGTGATGTCAGCAAGCGTTGATGCAACCGCTTGCTGTTCATCCTTAAGTGATTCAACACGATCTTCAACAGATGTAATCATCGCCAGAACAAGCACAATGAAAATCACTAGGCAGCAGAATATCAGATCGAAAAATGACTCATACAGATTGCTGGTACTGCGTCTTGTGAGTAGGTGAATGGCCATCTAGGTGATCCATGGATTCAAGAAGTGGTCAAGTCGCGGGGTCGATCAAGACTGTTCGTCCGACTCTCTGTTCTGATTGCTTCCAGAGCTTCGCCGTCTTGCCGTAACTCGCAGTAATGGGAGCACGTATACTTCGCTCAGTTCGGCGATTCGAGCAATTAGCTCGTCAATGGCTTGATCTGCGACACTAGAAAGAACCTTGAGAATTACGCTGCCAAACAGGGAGCCGAGTAGTGTTGTGTAGAATGCCGTGCCCATCCCTGACAACACTTCTCTCATGCCCGAAAGAAGTTCGGCCTTGTCTTGCCCGACTGCCTGCATCGCTGATCCTAGGCCGCCGATTGATGAAATCAGCCCTACAATTGTGCCAATCAGCCCTACTGTGACCAGTAGGCCAGCGATCACGTCGGTAAGTCTAGTCCTGCTGACCAGCCGAACTTGCAAAAGGGCAACTAGATTGTCCTGAGTTACATCGTGGTCACGCATCGATATGCGGACTAGATTCGACATATGTTCTTTGAGCAAGCTGGGTTCCGCTTGCCGTAGAAATGGCGTCAACTTGTTTATCTGAAGAAGTTCCTTAACCTGCGAATATGCGAGCTTCAGTTCACGATCCACATACAGCACATCCGACAGGTTTTTTATGATTCCTACAGTGAACAACAATCCCAACAATGCACATAAACCCGATGAGTCGGTTGAAAGGCCGGTGAGTATCATGCGGCCACAAAAAATAACTGCCGCGCCAACCATGACTGAAGCATAGATGAGCCACCACACCAGAATGCCAACTGGAGGACGATCGATTCCATCTGATGCAATCGCGGGCTTGGCTTCGCTGGTTGACATGTTGTTGGTTCCATGATGGCGAGTCAAGTTGATCTTCGATTGCAGTTTAACGATACGTTTGCGAAAGACACGCCCAGTCCTCTTGCATTGATGGGCATTCCCCTGATGAGACGCCGACGTGAAATTCTCTCGCGTGATGGATCGTTCCAAGCCCCCTGCCAAGGCCCCTGGCGTGCCCCAGAAAGCCACGAAAGGGAGCGGCATGAGGTAAGTGTCAAATGTCGATTTTTGACCAATTTGGAGGTCTCAAAACGCATCCTAGAGCGTTGCGCGTTTAGGCGGTTTCCTGCCCGATGTGGTCAAGTGTCGTCATGGAATCGTCGGGATTCAGGGGGCTTGCGGCTGTACGCATACGCGGGGATCGTGTGCGTGGTGGGCATTGGTCTGGGAACGCAAGTCGCTGATGTTTTCCAGCGTTTCGCTCTCGATAGCCCCTTCAGGTTGCGTTCTGGTCGGTGGGCGTGTTCCGCAAGTTGTTTGACCACATGGAATTGTAGTTGTTCGGTGAGTGCATGATCGGGATGTCTGCAACTTGAATCCATCACCAAACATCAGGCTCAGTTTGAAAAAAATGCAGAATTCTGACCAGAATTCGTATACGGTAGCGGGTCGAATGCCGATACTAAATGTGTAGCCGATTGAAAGTCAGTCGCAACGTAACCACCTCTCTAGGAAGGACTTCGGAATGAACATGGAAACGATTGTTCAGAGGGTTTCGGAATGCAACAACGTCTGCACCTTCACAATGCGGGATTTGTGTGATGCCATCGGGCGGCAGCGATGCACTGCCCAGTGCTGTCAGACAATCTCTGATACCTTGACTGAATACGGTCTTGGACATTGGCCTCCGGAGCTTCGGCCTGACCAAAGCCACAAAGTGCGGGTCTATCGGATCGGCACGCCTGTCGCCGACATGATTGGGCTGGTCAGTCGATGCACTGAGAGTAGTGATGAGGCCCTACGCACGATGGCAGAGCTTTACAGCGTCTTTGTGGTAGGTTGATCGGTTTTGATCGCGACGGCTCACCACGTCTCTTCGGGTGAGAGTCGCTGGGGGATGCCGACCAATCTCGGGTCAAGGTGGGGACATGCTCGACACTAACCAAGGTGCTTCGAAACGCCCTACGTTCAAGCAGGTACTGATTCCCAAAGGGTCGGCTCCCACCAGTGATGGTGTCGCCTTGTTTCTGTCGTTGCTCCTGAAAAAGACCGCCTGTCGTGAGGAATACCGCGAGTGGGGGCTGTTGGTCAGTATTCACTCTGATCTTCTGAAGCAGGTCGTGGGCAGGGACTATTCGCTGGTCATTGAATCAGCCATTAAGGCGGGGCTGGTTGAAAGAAATGATTCCTATTCGACGGGTGGCGATCTTTCACCACAGGGGGCATTCACGAAGAGTTATCGGCTCACGGATAACTTGCGAAAGGCTGACTTTGAATGGTATGAACTCAAGCGGGCACGTCCCGGTAAATCCCGAGTAACGACCACAGATCAGGTTGGTCGGAAGTTAGCAGAAATGATGGAAGACGTGGGGATGACTGATCCTGATCTGCTCACAAGCTGGGATAAGATTCTGTGGAACAGCATTCAGTCTGGAGAGTTCTACGCCAATCGGTGTGAGTATGGTCGTTTTCATTCCTCGTTTACCGGGCTAAGCAAAGTGGCGAGGAAGCGGCTGGTGCTGAAATCGACTGGTGAAATCCTGGTCGAGATAGACGTAAGTTGTTGTCAGCCCTTGCTCCTGTGGGCAAAAGCCGCTGAAGGCATGACGGCTGAGGAAAGATCGGGATTTGAGCCAGAGTACCGAAGTCTATGTGAGCACGGGGAGTTGTATTCGTTCCTGACAAGTGAACTGCTGGTGATGTGTAAAAGAGAGGGGCTATCACACGAAGATTTCATGGAATGCCGCGAGAACATCAAGGGAGAACTGATCCGCATGTTTTTTCAAAAGCAGTCTGGTATGCAAAGGAACCAACTTACCAGCGTGGTCTATGACAGGTTTCCGGGGATTGTGGACTACGCCTGGAGTGCTAAGGCATTTGACCACAAGGACTTATCTCGGGAACTCCAGCGTATGGAGTCTCGCATAATGATTGACGGTGTTTGTTCGCAACTGGTTGAGGATCATCCTGAAATCGTGTTGGTGACGGTTCATGATTCGATTTTATGCACACCATCGTGCTTTGAAGCTGTGGAGTTGGAGATCATTCACCAGTTCAGAAAACTGGGTGTTAAACCATTCCTGAAGACGAATAACGAGCAGTACCGCTGTCATCAATAATAATTGAGTATCAAGCTGTAATAGGCAGAAGAGGGGGGAGCGGGCTATATGTGGTGTAGTTAGCGATTCTCGCCTGAGCGATATTGAACATCACTGGAGCTTCCGGCTTGTCCGCTCAAGCAGAAAGGTGTGCGTGGGTACGCGGTCTAGATGCCCAACAAAGTTTACACCCTGAATGTGGTGAAACGTCATATTGGATGTAAGGCATTCACACCCAATCCAGGCCCCACCAAACCTCCCAGGATCGCTCAGGAAGCCACTGAATGGCCCTGCATGGCACATCAGCTGCCCTGAAAAACAGAGGTCTTCTAATGGTCAATGTTCGGGTGTCATGGTTGCTACTGTCTTGTTCGTGATACGCTCAAAATGCTATCGACGCATCTTGCCTTGGTTGGTCTTTGACGATACCCTTTCCATGCAAACTCTGTGCGATCAGATTGCCGCAAGTGTTCGTAACCTCAAGTGATGTCTAGGTTAATTGCAAGCGATGGACGGGACTTAAAATCCCGAGACTCGAAAGGGTCGTGCGGGTTCGATTCCCGCCTCGGTCAATGATTTGCCTGGCTGGTGTATTGGGCACTGTGGCGATTTGCCCGTGCGTTGAATGCTTCTGTCGTATCCGCCAACCGGGATTCACGGATTGCACGGCAGTCGGCTCTCACAGGAGTTTCCCCTGCGACGAGTGCCAGACGCTCATTGTGTGTGTTTCGCCGGTGTTCGATTCGCGATGAGAGCACCGCGACCCTTCCGTGGCGACTGGTCTCGGCAGCTGGAAGTTCCCCTCCGCATCCCTGTTTTTTCGTGTCAATCCGAGGCTGTTCTTCGATTCTGCGGAGCTACAGATGCAACACGGAGGGGCTCGGGTTCGTTCACAGGCCCGGCAGTCAGGAATGTCTGCCCCACGGATACTGAGGCACTGACAACTTCCGTGGCTAAACGTTTCTGCCTGAGCGTACTGAGGTCCGGTTCTGGTCGACTCTTACTCCGTGTTGGGAGTGTTCCATGGTCCTCATTCCATGGTTTTCATTTCGCTGAACGATGAGGAAATTTGCGCCTGCGGCGAAGTCGGTCCGTCGAACCCGCAAGTGCGTCTCGTACTCGGGCACTGATGATCCTGGAGGTGATTCGTCTTCCCCCAAAGGAGTCCCTGGAATATAGTCCGCCCCCCGGTGAGGCGGGTCAGGATGACCCGTGTACGCCGACGGAACGGAGTCGAGACGATGCGTACCATTGCCGTGATGAACCAAAAAGGGGGGGTGGGGAAAACCACGACCAGCGTCAATCTGGCTGCGGGATTGGCCCGGCAGGGAAAGCGGGTATGTCTTGTTGATCTGGACCCCCAGGCTCACGCCTCGATCCATCTGGGCGTCGATTTGCATGGCGGGACGGACACCATTTATCAGGTACTGGCCGGGGGAAAGACGTTCCAGTCGATTCGGCAGATGGTGGGCCACAACTTGTGGTTGGCCCCGGCCAATCTCGATCTGGCGGCCACCGAGCTGGAACTGGTGGATGCCCCTGGACGCGAGTTTGTGCTTCGCAAGGCCTTCGATGCGGCGGGTGTCAGCGAGCAGTTTGACTACATCGTCATGGATTGCCCACCGTCACTGGGGGTGTTGACGCTCAACGCTCTGACAGCGGCCACGGAAGTGTTTATCCCGCTGCAGCCGCATTTCTTCGCGCTTCAGGGACTCTCAAAGCTGTTCGAGACGACGGCTCTTGTCACTCGGCGGCTGAATCGCCAGCTCAAGGTTTCGGGGATTGTGTTGTGCCTGTTCGAAACCGGCACGCGACTGGCGACCGATGTGACTGACGACCTGATGCGGTTTCTCGAAAGCAGTGATCCACAGGCTCCGTGGGCTGCCGCTCGGGTGTTCCAGAATCGCATTCGTCGTAACATCAAACTGGCTGAAGCCCCCAGCTTTGGTCAGTCAATCTTCGACTACGCACCGGGTTCCGCCGGGGCGCTGGACTATACCGGGTTGTGCCAGGAAGTGATCCAGGCGGAGCAAGGCGTGGCCCCGCAGTCGCGTGCTGCCTGACGCGGCGGAGGTCACGGAGCGGGGGGCGCTGACTTGGTTTTCTCCGCCCGCAGCAACTCCAGATGGCGACGGCCCACCTGCCACATATAGTGCGGACCGTAACCGGCCGTGGCTCCCCAGCGGTTGCCGGACGACGCCTCCAGATGGCCGATGGCGGCGTCATTCCGTCCTTCGACGGCATCGTTCAGACCCACGTATAATTCGGCGTAGAACAGTCGCTTGTTCCGTTCTTCGTCCGTGATGTTGGCGGCGCGGATCTTAGATAGAATCTCTTCGCCGGTCATCTTTCCTTCGAACATGCGGTAGATGTCTCCAAACGGTTCGCGGTCGTCCTTCGTGTATTTAATCAGTTCGAGTCGCGCCTTTTCGATCCCTCCCGCTTTTCGCTGACACAGGTACCGCCAGATCCCGTTCTCGCGGTCGACATTGTCGAATGCGTGGTACTTCTCGCACTGCGCGGCGGCCTTGTCGTAGTGGCCCGCATAAAAGTGCGCGATCGCCCGACGCCAATGCTGGGCATCAAGCGAATGGTCCAGCTGGGTCATCTGTTCGTAATCGGCAATCGCCTCCGCGAACCGCCCCTGGAAGAACCACGTATCACCGCGTTGTGAATACAACTCGACTTCCCGTGGCGATTTTTCAATCGCGGCGGAAAGCCTGGTGGTCCGTTCCCGCAGCGCGGTGGACTCGTCGTCGGCTTTTGTCGCAGTACACAGGAGAACCACCAGGAGCAGGCCGGCAGTTCCCATCGCAGGGGATCGAGACATGAGTCGACTCTCCGATGGTTGGGGAAACCCTATTTCTTCTTGCGCAGCACGAAGATGACATCTTCCGTTCGGGGACCGATCGTGATCGGGTCGTGGATGTCACACAAAAAGTCGTAGGTCGCGATACATTCGAGCGTCGGGACCGTCGCCAGCAGATCGTTCATCTGTGCAGCGGTGTAGGTCCGGTAGTGCATCTCGTCCTCAATCCGCAATTGTTTGGTGGGCGTATGCACATCGAGCGTCATTCCCAGGTGTTCCATCCGTCCGGGGCGGTCGATCTTCTTGGTCCACATGAACGAGGCGACCGTCAGCGTCCCCCGCTTGGCCAGCCACGACTCATTGGGGATCGGTCGGCCCTGGGTCGGCATCAGATGCAGGCCCAGCAAATAGATCCCTCCGGGGGCCAGTGCCTCGGACATGCACCGCAGATGCGCCACCGCAGCCTCTTCCGTCGGCAGGTGTCGCACGGTGTTGATCAGGTTGAAGGCGGCATCCACGGGCTTTTTCAGCCGGAAGTCCGTCATGTCGCCGACGGTCACGGATGCGGGCAGGGCGGCTTTCTTCAGCCGACCGTTGCAGTAGTCAACCGCTCGGGGATTGAGGTCGTTTCCCGATACCTTGTACCCTCGCTGGCCGAGCTTGATCAGCAACCGCCCCGTGCCACAGGCGGGCTCGAACACGGTTTTTACGGTTCGTTGGGCATGCTTCTCAAAAGCCGCCTGAAGGAAGTGGGTTTCCTTTCGCCAATCGGCTCCAAAGATCACATCGTAGTAGACCGGGTAGTCATAGATGCTGCCTGTGACGGTGGGGATAGACGATGTTCCGGCGGCCGGGATGCGGGGCACAGGGGTGTCTCGGAGAAGTTGGAAGGAGGCCCAGTCTCAGACGCTGTCCCGGTCACTCGCAGTGAAAACCGTGGTCTTGGTCTGGGAGCGGGGGCAGTACGTCACCTTGGGCAATGTACATCTTCTTGATCGATTCGACCAACCGTTGACGAACGTGGTCAGGCAGGTCGGGGGTCTCCGCGATTACCGTGGCTCGCTCCGCACTGGCCCGACCAATGTACGGCAGGCGATACGTCAGATAGAGCAATACCGGGACCAGTCCTCCGAGTAGTAACGGAACGATTTCCCACTGCTTCTGATCAACGGCCAGGAACACAGCTGCCATCGCCGGAATCAGGGCCAGATAGAGTGCCGTTCGTACCCAGGCGATCAGAATGGATTTGAGACTCCAGTGGAATTCCGAGACCTGTTCTCCTTCGGGGGTCGATCCCCAGACGATTACGGATTTCAGGGGAATCAGCGGGATATAGTACAGATGACCAAAATGTGTGGCGATGTGACAAACGCCTGGAACGCCATCGACTTTGCCGCATAAACGGCTGCCCCAGATGATGATCATATGGCAATCCTGATTCCGTGCGATACACCGTTAGGAACGCCGCGAGTCGGCATCCCGCGGGCGATGATACCCCACCTCTCCGAGAGCGAGAAGCTGGTGGTATTGGGCTTCGATAGCGCAGCTCGGGTTCGCGCCGGAAGTTAACTATGTTACGTTGGTTCTCGAAGACGGCATCGTCATCGATCCGGGGCAGGGAGGCTCCACGTGGACGACTTTTGCGGCAAACAGTCACTGATCACGGGGGCTGCTGGTGGTATTGGCCGGGCGCTGGCGTTTCAGCTGGCGGCTGCCGGGGCTCACTTGTGGTTAGTGGATGTGGATCGTGAGGCCTTGGAGCAATTGGCCGAGGAACTGCGGTCGAGTGGCAGAGAAGTTGTGACCAGTGCTGTCGATTTGACGGACCGGGCAGCGATTGAGTCCTTGGGGAATGCGGTAATTACGCGGTGGCGCGGGCTGGATTTGCTCATCAACAACGCGGGTGTGGCCTATTACGGTCCAACACATCGCATGACAGAATCGCAGTGGGACTGGCTGCTGGGGATTAACCTGCTGGCTCCGGTACACCTGACTCGCAAGCTGTTGCCGGCGCTGCTGTGTCGCGAAGGATCGCACATCGCCAACATGTGCAGTATTTCCGGACTGGTGGCTGGCGGTCGGTTTAGTGCCTATCACACCAGCAAGTTTGGCCTGGTGGGGTTCACGGAGGCATTGCGGGCGGAGTATGGTCGCATTGGACTGGGGGTCACGGCGATCTGTCCGGGACCGGTGAAAACGAACCTCTACCGGGATTGCCAGACGGGCAAGGGGACGCGGGCTCCGGAACCTCCGGGTTGGCTTAGTGCTTCACCCGAGCGCGTCGCGACATTAACGCTTCGGGCCATTCGCTGGAATCGACGGATGGTTCTCATCACGCCGCTGGCTCATCTGCTGTATCAGATGAAGCGGTTCATCCCTTGGCTGATCGATGGGATGAATACGTTCAGTCGGCGGAGTCTTCCGTTCATTGGCAGGCGGTACACCAAGCCCCGTCCGACACTGGAATCGCTGTTGCCCGCGGAGGTTCATCCGGGAAATCCTGAGTCACCGCAAAGGCACGCAGCGTAACGGCAAGAACTGCCGGTTGGGCTGCTCAAAGAGGAGTCCTGGGAACCGGATTGGATGATCAGTTTTTCAGGTGTTTCGGCGGTTATTGCCGGGTAGTGGCTTGCAGGGCATGGTTCAAATGCCGGTCACATAAAGTGTAACGTTGCGGGGATTCTCGTCGGATTCGCAACGCACGACTCCCCGATGGAATGGGATAACGCGATTTCTCCATCATCGACGCTCCGCGCCGCCTGAGCGTCGGATACGAGACAGGAGTTGGGGAATCACACATTCACATGGATGTGCGGGCGCTTCGCTCATCCCAAAGGGAGTTTGACATGACCAAGTTTTCGATGCGGACATGGATGCTGATGACGGCAGCCGGTCTGGGTTGTGCGGCGTCAGCCCATGCGGCTGGTCCGGTGTCACCGAGTATTCTGCGAGCCGAATCGCTCCTGAATGCTCCTTCTGACCGATTGGACATCCAGTTGGTCGAATGCACCACGGGTGACTGTGCGACAGGCAATGCCTGTACCACCGGGAGCTGCGGTGCGGGCGGATGCGGCACCGGTGGCTGCGGTACGGGAGCTTGTGGAACGGGATGTGAGAGTGATTGGGGCATCGGTTGCGGTCTGTTCGGCGGAGCAGGCAGCGGCGATCCGTTCGATCTGGGAACGCTGGTGTTCGGCGAAGATTCTGCGTGGGACATCGGCGGTCATCTTCAGAACGGCTACCACAGCGAGGCGGATGGTATCACCAACACCCGTCCCGAGAAGTTCAACAACCACCAGTCGTGGCTCTACCTGCAGAAGACGGCAGACGGCAGCGAAGGTCTCGACTGGGGGATGCGTATCGACGGGATGTACGGTCAAGACGCCAACAACACCCAGGCCTATGGTAACCCGCAGCGGGACCGCTGGGACTTCCAGGATGACTTTGACCGGGGTGCCGGCTACGGGTTCGCCATTCCGCAGGCCTACGGCACAATCGCTTATGACAATCTGACGGTGAAGGTCGGTCACTTCTTCACCTACGCAGGCTATGAGGTGGTTCCTTCGACCGGAAACTTCTTCTACAGCCATGCGTTCACCTGGAACTTCACGGAACCGTTTACCCATACGGGGGCTGTGGCCGAATACGCTGTGAGCGATGATGTGACGCTCCATGGGGGATGGGTGGCTGGTTGGGATACCGGTTTTGCCCGCAACAACGGCAGCTCGGCGTTTCACGGGGGCGTGATTGCCCAGGTGAGCGATGATGTCTCGGTCTCCTACATGACAGTCGTTGGTAACAACGGCTGGATCGGCGACGGGCATACCCATCACTTCGTGGTCACCACTGCACTGACGGATAATCTGACCCACGTTCTGTCGAGCGACATCTCCCGTGGTAATCAGGGAATCTTTGCCGCCGCTCCGGCGGACTCGACGTTCCACTCGGTCAGTGCCGCGAACTACTTGCTCTACACGATCAACGACACCCTGTCGACCGGGGCTCGTGGCGAGTGGCTCAAGGTGCAGGGAGTTTCGTACTACGAAACGACCGTCGGCTTGAATGTGCGGCCAACCTCGAATCTGGTGGTTCGCCCGGAAATCCGTCACCAGTGGTCACCCGCTGGGGAAAAGGGTAACAACCCGCTCGGAGTGCCCGTCTCCGAGACGATCTTCGGGATCGACGCTGTCATGAGCTTCTAACTTTCAGCGGGGGCGACCTCGCTGTCAAAAGAGATGACACTTCCCGACCTCGCCCCGGTTCCCGTGGCGAGGTCGGTTGTGTTTGGGGCCCCTTCAATTCACGGTCCCGCATACAACGTTGTGCCTGCGTCAGGAATGTGGGTCAAAATGGTCCCTAGTCCCCTCTCCCCACTGGCAACACAACTCATGGCGAGGATCCCACTGTGAGGGAGAGGGGGCCGGAGATTTCGGCTGCCGACTTTCCTGTTGTAGACACACTCGTCTCTTCGAACGCGTTGGCTACCGCCGCTTGTGAGACGGTCGCTATTATGCAGGCTCAGTCGGGATTCCTGCCGGGGTGGCCTGGAGGGCTGGCTGATATCACAGCGTCCCCCTTGAATCCAGTTTCCATGCTCAACAAGTTCTCCTCGCAGATCACCCAGCCGAAGTCCCAGGGGGCCTCACAGGCCATGCTCTATGCCACCGGCATGAGCGAAGCCGACATGAACAAGGCCCAGGTCGGCATCGCCAGCGTCTGGTACGAAGGCAACCCCTGTAACATGCACCTCCTCGACCTGGCCGGCAAGGTCAAGGAAGGGGTCGCAGCTGCGGGCTTGGTGGGCCTGCGGTTCAACACCATCGGCGTCAGCGACGGGATCTCGATGGGGACCGACGGGATGTCGTACTCGTTGCAGTCTCGCGAGATTATCGCCGACAGTATTGAGACCGTGATGGGAGCCCAGTGGTATGACGGGCTGATCACGATCCCCGGCTGCGATAAGAACATGCCGGGCTGTCTGATGGCGATGGGGCGGCTGAACCGTCCGTCGCTGATGATCTACGGCGGAACGATCAAGCCGGGGTGCGGGGAGAAGGGGGAGAAGCTCGACATCGTGTCGGCCTTCCAGTCGTACGGAGAGTACATCGGCGGCAAGATCAGCGAGGACATCCGCAAACGCGTCGTGCAGAAGTCGTGTCCGGGAGCCGGAGCCTGCGGCGGGATGTACACTGCCAACACGATGGCCAGCGCGATCGAAGCGATGGGCATGAGCCTGCCCTACAGCTCCTCGATCCCGGCAGAAGATGGTGGCAAGTACCAGGAGTGCTTCGCCGCGGGGGCCGCCCTGAAGAATCTGTTGGAGAAGGACATCAAGCCGCGCGACATCATGACGCGGGCGGCGTTTGAGAATGCAATGGTCCTGATTATGGTCGTCGGCGGGTCGACGAATGCGGTGCTGCACCTGATCGCGATGGCGCGGGCGGTGGGGGTGGACCTGACGATTGATGACTTCCAGAAGGTCAGCGATCGGATTCCGTTCCTGGCCGACCTCAAGCCCAGCGGCAAGTACGTCCAGGAAGACCTGCACAAGGTCGGCGGCACACCGGGTGTCCTCAAGTACCTGTTGGAGAAGGGGCTGATCGATGGCAGTTGCCTGACCGTGACCGGCAAGACGCTGGCCGAGAATCTGGCCTCGCTGCCGGGTCTGACTCCGGGGCAGGACGTGGTCCATCCGCTCGAAAATCCGATCAAGGCCACCGGTCACATCCGCATCATGCGTGGGAACTTCAGCCCCGACGGAGCGGTCGCCAAGATCACCGGCAAGGAAGGACTGGTCTTCACCGGCCCCGCCCTGTGCTACGACAGCGAAGAGGAAATGCTGCACGGTCTGGAACGCAAGGAGATCAAAGGCGGGGAGGTGATTGTGATCCGCTTCGAAGGCCCCAAGGGCGGCCCCGGCATGCCCGAGATGCTGACCCCGACATCCGCCATCATGGGAGCCGGTCTGGGTGACAAGGTCGCACTCATCACCGATGGCCGGTTCTCCGGCGGCTCGCACGGCTTCATCGTCGGCCACGTCACTCCCGAGGCCCAAGACGGCGGCCCGATCGCCCTCGCGAAGAACGGCGACATCATCACCATCGACGCCGAAAAGAACCGCATCGACATCGCCGTCAGCGACGCCGAACTGGCCAGGCGCAAAGCCGCCTGGAAGGCCCCCGCCTTCAAGAACACCCGCGGCACGCTCTACAAGTACATCAAGAACGTGAAGACCGCGAGCGAAGGCTGTGTGACGGACGAATAACTCTAGATCCCGCACGGTGTCGATCCCGCACCGTGCCAGATTCACTCAGCGTTTGAGCCTTTGGCTTGGACGCTGAGTTTTTCGTTCAGCCCACTGTTCCTGAACCGATCCCGCTTGCCGTTGCGAGCGTTTCGAGGGTTTGAACTCGATCAGGAGGGCGTGGATGACCGGCTAGAACCCTGGAAACATTGGGCCAGCAGATTCCGAAGATTAGGCCGCAGGCCACCCGTTGTTCGGAAAAAGGACAGACCACGAATTGCCGGGGTAGACACATAGGAAACGATCTTCGTACCGTGGGCGGAAACGGCTCTTGAAGAAATCCTGTCCTGCGGTATTGAACAGAAAATTCAGTCGCTTGTACCACAGTCCGAGCAGCCAGCGGACGCGGCAATCATCCCCTCTCATGGCTTTGTTGTTCACGCCTTTTCCCGGTACGAGGCAGAGTGAAATGGCTTGAACTCCTTCATCCTGCAACTGGTCGATCACCGTTCGAAATAGATAGGCCATTGTGCCCCGCGGGGCGTTGGGGCGTTTGCGATAGGTTTCAAAGGCCCACGATTGGCCGCCGTTCATCGGACTGGCTGCCAGAAATCCTTCGATCTGTCCGCTGGAGGCCTGTCGGACGATGAAGAGTCGTCGTCGATTGAGTGTCTGGCAGGAGAACTCACCTTCCAGCAGCTTCAGCGGTTCAGAATAGACTCGTCCCTGAAGATCGTCGGACTGGATGCGGGCTAACTCGTCTGTTAACAGTTGTTGTTCCTGAGGGTGTTTGATCTCCACAACCTGCAGCCCCGCCCGGGTGCAGGCGTGTGTCTGACGGCGGACCCATTCGAATGCTCCGCCGCGCCAGTCAATGGCCCCGAGTTCCAGCAGTGGCTCTTCTCCGAGTTTGTTGATCTGGAAGCCGGCCTTGCGAAATTCCTTCAGGGCCCATTCCCCCACCGAATAGACAGCGATTGTTCGGCGGTGGGAATCGGCGGCGCGTCGCAGCCAGTCGGCCATGGCTCCGTGGTAGTCCTGAGGGCAGATCAGGCCACCCGGAATGTGCCAGTGCCGTCCGTCGACGTAGACCTTGGCAAATGATCCCCGTCCGGCAGCTTCGAGAAACTGGCCGTCGGTGCAGGCAATGTCGTAGGTCTCCGGCGCTGTTCCAAATTGATAGGCCGCTTGTTCGAGGGCTGAGAACTCGGACGTGGATAACTCCCTGATGTTTTTCGGGCAGGGGATTCCCTCCCAATGGACCGAGCGTTCTGCGGGCTCCCTGGGAGAGAGGGGCAGTGCCGAACGTCCGGTCAGGATTTGCGAAGATTGCGCCATGATGGAGGGATGTCGTTCCCGAAGTCGGATCGGATCCGGCTTCAGGCCCGGGATTCGGTTCAGGCCAGAGAGATGGTGTCGAGAGGCCGGAAGTGTGCAACCCAATCTTCATTTCGCACAAGACCAGGATGTTTATATTGAAAATCTCCGGTACCTCTCCGCCGAACTTCCCCCTGGATGTACTGGTCCCAGGCTCCTTCGGGCAGTCGATGAAGCCGGGGCGGTCCCAGGACGCCCTCGCGCCGCCGGGCCCGCCACAAAAAATTGAGTTCGGCGAGCTGGCGATCGAATTCGGCCAGGAAGTCGCGGGCACGGGCGATGTCCGGAATGTCCCCCCTCTCCACGAGAATGTCATACCGCTGCTGATGAGCGGCTCCCCGCCGGGGAATCGCGGTGATCAATCCCAAGGTAATTCCCAGGCTGCCAGCTGCCTGATGGGCGGCCTCAATGATCTGGTGCTCGGTGACTTTCTCGCCTTCCAGATCGCCGATTCGTTCCTGCTTTTGGAGGAACTCCAGCAACGGGGCCTGTCCGACAAATCCCCGGCAACAGACGATGTCTCCCACGTCGAACCGGAAGTATCCTGCGGAGTTGGTAATGAGCAGGCGGTATTCGGTATCGACGGTCAGTTCGTGTCCTTCCAGGACTGTCCCCGGCTCATTGACAGGGACAAACTCATAGAATCCGGCATCGATTGCCGGAACGCCCTGAGGGACATGGTCCTCCAGGGGGATTGTGTGGCGTCCTTCACTCGATACCAATCCCATGTCCCGCAGTGGGGATGCCCCAAACACCTCGGATAGGTATCGGGACGGAAACCCCGCTGTCCCCCCCAGCCAGCACCCGATCACCGGAAGATCCCAATAATCCCTGGGAAGCAGGTGTCCCGTGCGTTCGACTATCGCCGCCAGTCGTCGCGCGGAGGGGAGGTCGGCACGTATGGAGCGGCGGGGGAGTGCCGTTCGGACGTGGTCCGGGATATCAAATTTTGTGGAGAGAGTGCCATCGGCGATGTCCTGGATCAGGAGTTCGCGGTTCTGGTCTCCGATCTCCGCCAGCTTCAGCAGCGAACCGGGATTCATAAGAATGATCCAGCCGATCGACTCCGCCATGCACAGCCGCAGTGCGGTGTAATGGCGGGCGACGGGGTCTGCGACCGTGTTGAGAATTTCAGGCAGGGCATAGTACGGACGCAGGAACGGGGACTGACGGCGAGCCAGCAGGGCGCTGACCATGCTGATTTGATGACCGCCCGGCGTTCGCCCCATATCCCATGTCCCGGCCATCTGCAGCACCCGGCGGCCAATCTGGCGGGGGTGATCGCTGAACAGCTTCAGTCCCCACAAATCCCAGCTGGCTTGATATTCCTTGAGCCACTGGGCAGTCACCGGGTTGAGCTTGGGAGTTCCCGTGCTGCCCGTCGTGATGGTGAATTGCAATAGCTCGTCCGACGGCGGAATCAGGGCTGCGGTGTCGCCGGCGGCCACTGCATTGATATATGGTGCAAAGGCTGCATACCCCGCTACGGGGAGGCGTTGCCGAATCTGTCCGATGGTTCGCAGATCCGCGAACCCGTGATCTTTTCCGAACTGCGTGTCGCGGCACAGTACCACCCGACGCAGTAGCCAATCTCGCTGATGACGGGTCGCCTCAACCAGGCGACACTCAAATGTGCGGTGCTTCAGCCAGTGCATTCCCCGGATGGCCGGACGCAGAAAAGAAGCTGGGATCAGCAGGGACATCCTATCTCCACAGCAGACGCATCGGACTGCGTCGCGAAAGCTCGACGGGTTCTCGCAGCCATTGCAGGACAAGGTATGAATCAGCCGGTTGAGGCACGAACCCGGTTCGCAACAACGGCCAGGCGGGGGTGTCTCCTGATCGCAGTTTCAGAGCCAGGATCACTCCCTGATCTCGCATTTGAGCCAGCGTTGCCTGGAGCAGGGTGATCATCGAACGGTGGGACTGGGGGAGGAACGCCAGGATATCGATGACAGCGACGTTCTCGACGGTTCGAGCATGAAACGGGAGTTGATGATAATTGATCAACCCGATGATGCGATCTTGGTCCCGCATCACCAGTGACTGACTCAGGGGGCTGCCGAACAGTTGTTGCCGCAGCGAATCGACATCCCAGTCGATCGATAATGACATTGCGGAGCTGCAGGTCCGCAGGAGTTCCACACAGGGGGCCAGATCGTCCGGGGTGGCCGGACGAATGGGCCGTTCTGCGGACAGGGGAATCCGAGGCATCAACCCTCGGGCCCAGCGGGCCAGCTGTCCTTCGAACGTATTGTAGTGCCATTGAGCAAACCGATCGGGATCGAGGATTCGGGCCCAGAAGCCGAGCTTGGCGTGAAACTTTTTGAACCGGGTCTGAGCCGTCGGTCGCTCCGCCTGGGAATGCCTGGACCCCACATACCGATAACTCACAATCAGTTCACCATCCTGATCCCGCTGACGACGGACGCGTTCCTCGTCGAGCATTCGGGCAATCCCCATCCCCCGATATTGAGGGTCCACTGACAGCCAGCTCCATTGGGAAGCGGCTAAACCTCCGACGGGCGTACGCATTTTCCGGTCGGTACCGAGCAAGACTCCCGCCAGCGTATCGTCCACGAATGCCCCCAACAGGTTGTGGCGTTCCGGGGGCTCACCCAGCTGCCACTGCAGGTACTCGCCTGTCCAGCCGGGAAATGTCATTCGGCCCGCATAATCATGAGTCCACACCCGCTGTACGAATCGGGCCAGATCCTCCCAGGGGCCGTGATAGGTGTTGATTGTGACGCATTGCGACAAGCTGTGATCCTCGCAGTGGCCGCTGGCGTGATCTTCTGATCCCTGAATGAAGTGCCCCGCCGGGCGAGAAAGTAGCGTATTTCCCGAGGCGAATGCACGAGCAATTCGATGCGTACGAACGCGCTGGCCAGCCGGTTGGTAGAAGATAATGACGAAAGGGAAGTGGCATGTTTTTGAATTTGCAACCGGTTAAACTTCAGGATGAGGAGTTTTTTATGAAAAATGATTGCTTACGAACAATAATCCGGGTACTTTGCGAGTTACGTCGAGGCATTCTGCCTTCCATATCGGATTCTGTATCCGAGCCTACGTTTGGTTCCTTCATCCATTCAGGAGTGTTGTGATGTTCAAAAGACGAGGGTTTACACTCATCGAACTGCTGGTGGTGATTGCCATCATTGCCGTGCTGATCGCCCTGCTGCTGCCTGCTGTTCAACAGGCCCGTGAGGCGGCTCGCCGAACACAGTGCCGCAACAATCTCAAGCAACTCGGGCTGGCGCTGCACAACTACCACGAAGTGTTTGGGACGTTTCCTCCGAACGGAGTGGCATCCGTCCGTGAAATCACCGGGGCGCAGCGGCTCAATCAGGCGTGGCTGGCGTGGAGTGGGCTGGCGGTGCTGTTGCCGTACATCGATCAAGCACCGCTCTACGGGACGATTAACTTCTCCTATGAGCACGGTGCCAATGCTGCGGCACCATTCCCCGTCAATGGCAATCTGAGTGCCCGGCGGACGCCCATTCCAGCGTTCATGTGTCCGAGTGATCCGGGTTCCGGAGCCAAATACACGACCGACATGGCGGCGACATCTTATGGCATTTCGACAGGGCCAGGATCTGGATGGGACATGGCGTCGGCCCCGGTCGGTTTCGCAACTCTCTACCGGGGATCTCGGACAGCCGATATCACCGACGGGACGAGCAACACGATCGCCATGTCGGAAATGCGCATCGGATTGAATGGCGGTGCGTACCCAGCTGGGTTGAAACCGCGTGAGCCATACCATCGTGTGGTGACTGGAGGGACCCTTCGCAATGGAGGCTCCAAGATCTTCCGGAATGACGTGACGAGCAAGGCTGCCATCAACGCCTACTATGCGAATTGTCTCAGCATGTATGATGCCGGTTCAGGCTGGAGTGGTGAGAGCGACGAGCAGGGGCGTTTCTGGGCGATGGGACGGGTTTACTGGGGGCCGTGGCATACCACATTGGTGAAGCCGAACGCCGGTCCGTCCTGTGACAATGACGCTTCCACGACAGACATGAGTCTGAAAGACCCCAGCAGTTATCACGTGGGGGGTGTGCATTGTCTGCTGGGTGACGGAGCTGTTCGCTTCGTTTCGGAAAACATCGACCAGGGAACGTGGATCTCCGCAGGGTCGATTCGTGGAAACGAAACCCTGGGTGAATGGTAACCCGTCTGACAACATCCAGAGGAGGTGCTTCTGATGAATTCGAAACTGTGGGTTTTGGGACTGCTTCTTTGGAGCTGGGGGTGTTCCCAGCCTGGGGGAAAGGTGGGCGACGCCAATGACCCGGCGAGTACCAGTGATGCGGCAGCGATGGCTGACGAAACGGGTTCGACCGGCGATATCAAGAACGGCAATGCTCCCAAGAAGAAGTGATGTCCCTGTTGAATCTTCCTGAATCCGCAGAGGCTCCTGTTCCTCAGGAGCCTCTGTTGTGTTTCAGTGGACCCCTGTTTCATAATCCGATTCCACGTGCAAATACCCTGTCACGTTCGATGAACGGAGTGCTGAAAGTCAGCGGTAATGGGGATTCGAGATCCGGTGAGTTTCAACGATGAAGTTTGTGATTCCGGGTTTGTTGCTCTCACTTTTGGCCTGGAGTATTTGGCGCGAGTCTCAAGACCGGGCGATCGCTTCGGGGGACCTCCCCGAGTTAGAAGTTACCCGGGGATGGGCCTTGGAAACCTCGTGTCAGGAGTGCCACTCCCAATCTCAGTCATTCGCCGAAACCGGACATGCCTTAACGCTGCGACCAGCCAGTGATCCGGTCTTACGACAATTGATCCAGTCTCTTAATACAACCCCCGCTGCCCAACGGGACAGCATGCAGGTCTCCACGGAGGGACGCTTTCCGCGTGTTCAACACCGGGAAGGACAGCACGCAAACGATGCGGAGTTGGATTGGTGCTTCGGATCAGGACGTCACGCACGAACCTGGGTGGGGACGCTGCCTGACAGCGATGGAGCCACGAACCTGCTGGAGTTTCGCTGGACCTGGTACCGCGACGTGGATGGATTTCAGGTGACACCGGGACAACCCACAGAGTTGGATTCCGGGTATTACTCTCACTTGGGCGTCCTGTTTGACCAGCCGAAAGCTCGCCGCTGCTTTGGCTGTCATGCCACCCACTTACCGGTGGATGCCGGGCAGATTCAAGTTGCAAAAATCCAGGCGGGAGTCACCTGTCAGCGCTGTCATGGCCCTCGGGAGGCTCATGTTCAAACCGGAGGATCCATCCAGGAGCACCGTTGGTCGGGCCTGTCTCGCGATGAGCAAGTGGCTCGGTGTGCGGAGTGCCACCGGCATCCGGAAGAACAGACTCCCGATTCAATTCATATCGGGAACCCGGACATCGTGCGGTTTCAGCCCGTCGGCCTGATGCAGTCCGAATGCTTTCAAAGATCGAAGATGACATGTACCAGCTGCCATGACCCTCACCAGACGATGGAATCGCAGAACTCGGGTGGAATCTGGCAATGTATACAGTGTCATGATGGAAAGCAGGACGACCGTCCGGTCTGCGGATCTGGTCAGTTGGACAACTGTCTCTCTTGCCATATGCCGAAGGTGTCGATGGATCGGCCGGTGCGATTCACGGATCATTGGATTCGTATTCCATCGGAAAAGCCGCTGCCATGACTCATCGATTTCCCTGGACTTCATTTGGTGTCTGGCTTGCGGCGTGCCTCTTGATCGCCGGATCGATCACCGCACATGGCGTACGTTCGGACGGCTTGCCGACCGCCATGCCTTCGGGTTTGGCGTCGTCCAGCTGGTCCGTTCCCGGGGCCCAGTGGGTACTCATTCCTCCGGTCATCCGCAACGTACTCGCCGTGCTGGGGGGGGCTTGGGCGATTACGGCGTTGTGTCGCGATCTGGAGGTGTCGCGATCGTGGAGCTTGTTTCCCCTGCTAATGGGCCTCAGCCTGCTGTTCCAGCCGGGAGATGGGGTTGCCATGGTGCTGTTATACCTGGTCGCCCGAATGGGGCCCAAAACAGAGTCCACTACTCAAGACTGGCAGCTGGCAGGGATCGGGGTGACGGCGATCTTGATGACGCTGGAGTTTGGGCTGGTGCTGGGGGCGGTGCTGGTGAAGTTATGTCAGCCCGCAAGCAATGAGGTTCGTCCTGGCGTCGGGCGGCGACTGATCTTCCCCAGTCTTTGGCTGGCAGGGGTCATCGGCACCGCGATGGTAATCCCCGGATTTTCTTGGGCAGCCATTCGACCTGTCAGTTGGCTATGGATGCGACCGGCAGCATCCATGATGCCTTCGTTGCATCCGGCGTGGGACTCGATGCAATTCACGCTTCCTCTGGTTCTGGTGGCGACGACATGCATTGTTCACTTTCGTTCGGAACGCAATGTTTCGCGAATCGTGTGGATGCTGATCCTCGTCGGGGTTGCGATTCAGTCTCAACGCTACCTGTTTTTGGGGCTGTGTGGGCTCTGGCTCTGGTTACGGCCTCGCACGGTGACGGGATGTCCTACTCCGGGATTTGGGCCCCTGCTCGTTGTGTGTCTGATTCTTTCCGGAGGCTATGGGATTTATGGAATGGGCTGGGCAACCCTACTGACGGGACAGACAATCGTTCGAAGCATTGATCCCACGCTCTGGGACTCTCGTGGAAGGGTGGTGCTGATGAATCTTGATCACTCGGCTCACTGGAGTTCACCCCTGGCTCAGGAACGGTTTGAACTCTTGCTCGATGATCGTTGGGATTCCTGGGGAGGGGCCTTGAAGGGCGGATCGCTGAGTGATTACGTCGCATTTTGTCGCGATCTGCGAGAAGTCCGGGACCTTCGATACCGGCGAGTGGACGGGACGTGGGGGGGCTATCAATCCCGTATGGAAACCTGGAATCCGATGTTGCTCGTGGTGGATAGTTCCGACCATTTGTCGATCCGAGGATTATCCCTCAGTCCCGATTGGCGAATCATGGGGATCGATGGCCAGCAGACAATTTTCGGCAGGGTAGGCGATCCCCGGAATACCATCCAGATCCGGCATGCGCTCGACTGTCTGATGACCCTGGAGTGGCCCGCGCGGCTCGATCAGTTCACGCTCGATAACACACTGGTGTCGGGCGACTCCCACGAAGATCAGCAGGTTGCTGGAGCAATGTGTTCGTTGCGGTTTCCCTACGCGGCGCTGCGGTTGGCTCGGCACGATCAACAGAACCACGCACTTCGGGCTCGGTGTCTTCTGGAACTGGCCCATCGAGTGGCCAGTCATTCATCGACGGGATCGCTACTGGATCAGTTTCGTGCGGTCATCGTGGTTCAACAGTCCTTGAGTCACAGAACCTTGGAACCAGAGATCCGGAAGACCATGGATCGAGGGCTTCAAGCCCTTCTTGACCGGACCACGCCGCCATTAAAGCCAAACCCAGACGAACTCTCTCGCCTCCGAATGGCGTTTCTCACGGGGAATTCATCGGAGATTCAGCATCTCCTGATCGGCTTGCCGCCGGTTCAGGCCAACTATTATCAGATCCTGGTACGCTCTCCAGGATTACCTCCCGATGAAATCGTGGTCGAATTGAAAAATGCCATTCCCCCACTTGTGGGTCAGGTTCCCGACTCGACCCTCTCGGAGTGCCACTTCTATCTCGGTTGTGCCGCCCTGGAATCGGGACGGATTGAGATCGCAATTCCCGCCTTCGAAGAGAGCCGACAGCTGGCGCCGAATAGTCCCTTTCGAATGATTCGCGAGCTCTATTTGAATCAGTTGCGACGATGACAGTTGCCTGCCGCGGGAGTTACTTTCGAGTCGGCTCTCCCTTCGCATCGCCGCGGGCGAAGATGCTCGCCACGTACTGCAACACATCTGTGGCCGATTCTTCGTTGTACCCGAAGTTCCGGATCAGGCGGGACTTCACGATGTCGATCTTTTCCTGCGTATCTTTGTCGATCACGTTCGACACCAGGCTCGTCAGCTTGATCGTGTCCTTCTGGTCTTCGAAGAGCTTCATCTCCAGCGCCTTTTGCAGGCGTTCGTTGGTCTTGAAGTTGAACGATTTGCCGTCCAGCGACAGGGCTCCGATGTAGTTCATGATCTCGCGGCGGAAGTCGTCCTTGCGTGATTCGGGGATGTCGATCCGCTCTTCGATGGAGCGCATCAGGCGTTCATCGGGGTCTTCGTCCTGGCCGGTGAAGCGGTTCTTGACCCGCTCCCGCTGCGTGTACGCCTTGACGTTGTCGATGTAGTTCGAGCAGAGCCGCGTCAGAGCGTCCTCATCCGAGGCGATCGCCCGCTGGACCTCGTTCTTAACCACATCGGTGTACTCGTCTTTGACGACGGAGATCAGTTGCCGATAGCTGGCCCGCAGCTCCTCGTTGGGGATCAGCGAGTGGTGCTGCAACCCGGACTCCAACTCATTGAGGACCATGAACGGGTTCAGGCAGGTGGCTGTCGGGTTGACGACGAGGGCGTTCGAGATCTTGTCCTGCACGTAACGAGGCGAGATCCCCTGCATCCCTTCGTGGCGTGCGTCGCGTTTGAGTTGTTTGACGTTCTCCGCGGTGAACCCGGCGAGCGACTTGCCGTTATAGAGCTTGAGTTTTTGCATCAGGGTCAGGCCGTGATGCTTGGGCTCCTCCAGCCGCGTGAGAATGGCCCACATGGCCGCCACCTCGAGCGTATGCGGAGCGATGTGCTTGCGGACCCGCTTGGGGTTGTAGTCCTTTTGGTAGATGCGGATCTCATCGTTGAGTTCCGTCACATACGGGATGTCGATCTTGATCGTGCGGTCGCGGAGGGCCTCCATGAATTCATTCGACTGCAGCTTGCGATATTCCGGCTCATTCGTGTGGCCGATGATGACCGTGTCGATGTCGGTCTGCGGGAATTTCTTCGGCTTGATCTTGTGTTCTTGCGAGGCTCCGAGCAGGTCGTACAGAAACGCCACATCGAGCTTGAGGACTTCGATGAACTCGATCAGCCCCCGGTTGGCGACGTTGAACTCTCCGTCGAAGTTGAACGCCCGCGGGTCCGACTCCGACCCGTACGTGGCGATCTTGCGGTAGTTGATGTCGCCGGTGAGTTCGGTCGAGTCCTGGTTCTTCTCGTCCTTGGGCTGGAAGGTGCCGATGCCGATGCGGTCCTGTTCCGACAGGAACACCCGTTTGCAGACAACGGTCTCCAGCACTTTGGTCCAGTCGCCATCAAACTTCTCCAGCCGCTCCTTGAAGAAGAATCGGGCCAGCGGGCAGACATCACCGACGATCTCGACCTTAAAGTCGCTCTCGCCACGTCCCTCGTTCAGGAACGCACAGATGTCGTCGCGTTGCCCGGCCGGGATCAGCTGCAGCGGCTCGCCGATCATCGGGTCCCAGCTGACCGAGCCGTCGTCTTCCTTCCAGCCGAAGGTATAGATCGCTCCCTCGGGAGTGCGGCTGTAGCGTTCGAGACCGCGTTTGAGCAAGCGGGCGATCGTCGATTTCGAGCTGCCGACGGGACCGTGCAGCAGCAGTACGCGGCGTTCGGAGCCGTACTTCATGGCTGCCGATTTGAAGACATTGACTAGTTCCATCAGTGGCTTGGTGAGGCCGAACACGGCGTCCTCGCCGCCGTTATGGGGGCTGTCAAAGAACTTGTGCCGGATCAGATCTCGTGAGCCTTCGATGGGGGCGGCCCCATCTTCGACCACCATGTCATAGAGCCTCTGGTACGCTGTGCGGGTGATCCGGGGATTCGCCTTCACCAGATCCAGGTACTCAGCGTATGAGCCCTGCCAGTGCTCCAGTCGGTATTGGAGGATATCCGGACGCTGCGAGAGCGTTTGAAGAAGTGTTGTGCCAGTGGACATGACAACCTCCACTCACCATCCGGGGAACGAGGTCGAATAATTTCACACACGGGCCAGCCGCCCGTGGAGACGAAGTGGGTTGTACTGATGGCAGTTGCCCGAAGCACAGCCTCGGTCTCGTTAAGATTATCAGGCGTGTCCAACGAAGCGGCAATACCAATCCCCGCTGGAACATCGTCAATTAACCGAATGTCGTCGTATGGGTTGGGTCAAGCGGACTCCAGATTCGCAGGATACCCCAGGGGAGTCAGAATGGGCTCTGCGGCTGGCGTGGCTCGCGGGGCGGCTCGTCGTTTGGACGGGGAGGGGGGCTGTCGGGGCCACTTGCGGGGGCTGGCCCGTTGGCCTGAAATTCCAGATCGGCGAACAGTGCTCGCCAAGGGCCTTCGAGCTTGGTTCGAAAGTTCTCCCGGTCGGTGGCCAGTATCGATCGCAAGGTGTTACGGTCGCGGGCTCCCGCCGCGAGGTAGGCTTGTGCCAGACGCGATTCGATATAGAACCGTTCGTTGTCGGCCCGCATTCCCGCCAGCACTTTGATCTGTGCTTCGGCTTCCGGTGTGCGACTCTTGTCCTTCAGGAAATGCAGCAGCAGTTGTTCTTCCGCCCGCCCGACCCAGAGTTTGTCAGTGGCGCTGTTGCCGAAATATTTTCGAACTGCCAGCCAGGCATCCTCCTGATTCACCAGCAGCATCGCATGCAGATACTGCTCGCGAGCCGTGGTCTTGCGTTCGACACCGAGGGACGCCTCCGACGTGGGGCCAATCTGGGGACGCATCCACCAGCCGACGCCCGCGCTGGCACTGCCTGCCAGCAAGGTCAGCAGTGTCAGTGACAGCCAGGGCCGCTTGCCATAAATGCGTTGTGTCGGTCGAACTTCGAAGGGGTCGGCATCCCCGATTTGTACTTCGGTGATCGTCCCGGACTTGTGAGCCTTCGAGAGCAGTCGCAGGTCTTCGATGACATCCGTGAACGATTGATAACGTTCTTCGGGCCTTTTTCGCAGGAGTCGATGGACCAGATCTCCAAGCGGTTTCGGGAGATCCGGACGCTTCTCCAGCAAGGGGGGCGGCGGGCTTTGCAGATGCTGTACGGCAACAGCCATCGCGGTCTCTCCGCGAAACGGGGGATAGCCGCACAGCATGTGATAAGCCATCACTCCGAACGAGTACAAGTCCGACCGCTGGTCCAGTTTCTCGGCCCGAATCTGTTCGGGGCTCATGTACAGTGGCGTGCCCATTGTCGTGTCGGCCTGCGTCAGGTGCAGCTTTTCACCGCCCTGCTCAATCTGGGCCAGTCCGAAATCCGCCACCTTCACGTTTCCCTTTTCCGTCAGCATGATGTTCTCGGGCTTGATGTCCCGATGAACAATCCCTTTTTCGGCGGCTGCTTCCAGCGCGGAGGCAATCTGACGCAGGATCGTCAATGAGGCATTGACGGAGATTCGTTTACTCTGGTCGGACAGCTTTCGCAGGTAGTCCCGCAGGGTCTGCCCTTCAACGAACTCCTGGGCGATGTAGTGCTGGTTCTCGACGGTTCCGGTGGAGTAGACTTGGACAATATTGGCGTGGGTCAGTCCCGCCGCCGCATCGGCCTCCCGCTCGAACCGTTTCACGAACAGCGGGTCGTTCATCAATTCCGCGTGCATGAACTTCAGGGCGACCTGTCGTCTGGGCTTCAGTTGTTCGGCCAGCCAGACTTCGGCCATACCGCCCCGCCCCAACCGCCGCAGCAGTTTGAACTCGCCAAACATCTGCCCCGCTCGCGAGACCTCGGCATTCACGGATGGCGGACTGATCGTTCCGGCGGGCAGCACAAAGGTATGCTCGTCCGGTGAGGGGCCCGAGTCGCGTTCACTGCTCATCGGCGGTCCTTTTCAAGCCACATCTCCCCGCAGAACACGGATCATCGGGGAGCCGTTCAGAAATGTACCTCACCGGGATGCGGACCGGAATGTCCGTATCACGAAACCGAAGACAGACATTCCTGGATGCGGGTGTGACAGGCATTTTCTGTTGTCCCCCCAATGTAACTTCGGAGGCGGGAACTGCGGAAGGGGGCGATGAGCTAATGGGTTCATTTGATGCGTCGAGGAGGAGCTGGAACTGGGGAATCTGGTTCTTGCTCTCCGGCAGGGCCGGAACACAGTCGATCGGGGTGCGTCCGGCAATCACCTGTCGGGAGCGTTGCCCTTCGCTTTGCGAAAGAACGGTCTTTCGCAGGGCGAAACGCGACAATGATGGTTGAACAACGTCCCGGATTT
Organism: Planctomycetota bacterium; assembly: GCA_003671275.1. Classification (GTDB taxonomy): domain Bacteria; phylum Planctomycetota; class Planctomycetia; order Planctomycetales; family Planctomycetaceae; genus TH-plancto1. The sequence goes on from QWPB01000007.1 coordinate 104,611, forward strand.
CCATCCCGGAGAGCGAGTGGAAAAAAGAATACACGCCGATCACCGACAGTGGCGAGCCCTCGATTTGAGGGATAAATCAGACGAATTGCGACGGACCGATCAAGCCTCATCGCGAATCGCACCGGGAATGTTATTATCTATCACCTCTGCCCCGCTGGATGACCTCACGGGAACCGCATGTGGGAATTCGCTGTGCCCTCCGCCGTAATTGTGCCTTCGCCGCCCTGATTGTAGGGGCTCTGGGCTTCCTGATGATGATCGGATGTGAGCCCGCAGCTTCTCGTACTGCGCCCGGCGTGGTCGAGTTGACGGCTTCCGGGGAAGAGAATTCACCTCCGGAAAGCCCCTCCACTCAGGAGTCCGACTGGTTTGTTGACTGGACTGCCGCCAGTGGGCTTCGCTTTCAGTATTCCACTGGGCGGGAGGTCGGTCGCAATACTATTTTGGAAACGGTGGGGGGTGGGGTTGGGGTACTGGACTATGACGAGGATGGCCAGCCCGACCTGTTCTGTTCCGGCGGTGGAACTATCGACGCCGTGACTGTTGTTCCCCAGGGACGCTCTTGCGGTCTGTTCCGGAATACCGGCGGTGCCAGGTTCCGGGAGACAACCCTCGTCGCGGACATGAGTGGCAGTGAATTTTACTCACATGGGTGTACTGTCGGTGATGCCAACAACGATGGATTCCCCGACCTGCTGGTGACGGGATACGGTCGGATCGCATTGCTGATGAATCAGGGGGATGGCACGTTCCAGGACGAATCGCTGTTCGCTGGTTTGAGTCGTTCGGACTGGCACACGGCAGCCGCATGGGGCGATATCAATGCGGATGGAGCCTTGGATCTATTTGTGACCGGCTATGTCGATTGGGTTCCCACTGACTCGCAACCAGCCGATATTCCGGCTCCACAGAATTATCACCCCGTTGCGGATCATCTCTGGGTGAACTCGGGCGACGGACGATTTGTGGACGTTTCGGACTCGGCGGGGGTGCGACACGATGGTATGGGGCTGGGCGTCATCGCCGCTGATCTCAACGAGGATCGCCGGGTCGACTTTTACGTGGCGAATGATGTCGTCGAGAACCACTTCTACCTTGGGGCGGAGTCGTTGCCGCTGCGCGAAGTAGCTGCCACAGCCGGTGTGGCCTTCAACGAGTCGGGCAGCCCCGAGGGCAGCATGGGAGTTGACTGTGCGGATGTGAATGGAGATGGACGTCTGGACTTGTGGGTGACCAACTTTGAGATGGAAGATAACTCCCTGTACCTGAATCTGGGCGATGCGCAGTTTCAGCATGCGACGGCGGCCATGCGGCTGGCCGGAGTCTGTCGTTCACAGGTGAAATTCGGGACAGGATGGCGCGACTTCGACGGGGATGGCTGGCTGGATCTCTTTGTGGTCAGTGGCCATGTGCGGTATCGACCCGCAGGACAGGCGTTTCAGCAAGCCCCGACATTATGCCGCAACGATCACGGACGAGGATTGATTGAGGTTACCGCGTCCGGGGGGCACTGGTTCCGTCAGACGCACGCGGCGCGGGGGGCCGCGACGGCGGATCTGGATGGGGATGGTGGATTGGATTTGGTGATCAGCAGTCTGACGGAACCCGTGACGGTGCTTCGGAACCAGCATCCGGCGGAACATTCGATAAGCATTCGATTGATCGGGACAACGAGTCCACGAACGCCTGTGGGAGCCCGTGTACGAGTCAAGGCGGTGGGGCTTGAGCAGACGCGAAGCGTGACCAGTGGCTCGGGCTATCTGTCGCATTCGGATGATGCGATGCTGTTCGCCCTGTCGGCGGACGCGCCGAACTCGGAGGTGGCTGTCGCGTGGCCGTCAGGGCGAGACGAAGTGTATGAGGTGGCCCCACATACCGGGACCGCCCTGCTTGTTGAGGGACGCGGTCGCCTGCGAACCCCGCCGGAGGTGCCGTAATGATGGGGGCCACTCCACCACCCGGGGGATCATCGAATGCCCCGCACGTCCGTGAGCCAGCGAGGTATTCGTGGCGAACAATGGCCAAGGGACTGGGGTTGCTGCTGTTGCTGGCGGGCGGGTGGTGGTACGGCCTGCGTCCGTATCAACTGATGAAGCAGGCCGAGGCCCAACTGCTCGATAACCCTCAGGCTGCGGCGGTGTTGCTGGAAGATGCGGTCTCCCTTTCTCCCACAGCCTTTCGCCGGGGCCGCCTGCTGTGGGCGCGGTCGCTCTTGCGGTCGGGAAGGTGGGAAGAAGCGATCGGGTGTTTCAGTCAGATCGATCGTCCCGAAAATGCCGGTCATGACCAGCTGATGCTGCTGGCCGATGAGGCCCTGGCAGCCCGGGTTGACATGCTCGCCCGCATGTCCCTGGAAGCTGTCCCGCCCTCCTCTGCTGAGTGGCCCCGTGCGGCACAACAGCTGACATCCCTCTACCTGCAAACCGGGCGGGACGCCGCTGCACTTCAGTTAGCCCGGCAACTCGCAGCACTTCAGCCTGATAATCCGCAGCCCTGGCGGGTCATGTCGCAGATCCACGAACAGCAAATGGCTCTGACGGATTCCGCAGAGGCCCTGCGGAAATACCTTCCGCGAGAAACCGATCCCGCACTACAGACGCTGGGTATCCGTTCACTCGTGCGGAACCTGATTCAGCTGGGGCAACGCGAAGAGGCCCGGCACTGGCAATCCCGAATATCTCCCGTCGGACATCCCGTCGATCGTCTACAGGAGGCCCAGTTGCGACGGCTAGAAGGGGACATCACCGGGGCTCAACTTGTGATGGATGCGCTGCTGACCGCCGAAGGCTGTCCCCTGGCGGCTTGGGAACTGCATGGAACGTTAGCCATGGATCGCGGCGATTACTCCGCCGCGGAACCGTCGTTTCAGCACGTCCTGCGGGAACAGCCGTGGAATCGGTCCGTTCATTACAAGCAGTTTCAGACGCTGACCAAACTGGGGCGTACCGCCGAAGCCGATCAACATTTGCAAGTCAGTCGTCGGCTGCTGGCGATGACGAACCGCATTCTACAGCTTCGCAGCCAGCCGAGTCTGTCCAGCGCCGAACACCAGGAACTTATCGACGCACTGTACGCAACCGGCTTGAACGCGATGGCCGAACGGATGCGGCAGGCAATACCGCATCCGTGAACGCGGGGCGGACGATCAGAGCATCGCCGAACCTTTCACGTCGATTCCCTTGATCATCATCTTCAGTTCTTCGACGTTGGGGGATACTTCGAAGGCTGTCGGACGGTCAATATATTCCTTCTTGATGAAGTGGTAGATCGAATCGTTGAACAGCTGCATCCCTTCATCTTTGCCCAAGCGGATGGCAGCGGAAAGTTTTTCGTCCCGGCCTTCGAGGATCAGTTTTCGGACGGTGCCGTTGAAGATCATGAGTTCGATGATGGGCACTCGTTTGGGTTTATCGACGATGGTCGCCAGCAGCTTTTGAGCGGCGATGGCCTTCATGTTGAAGCCCATCGACGACCGCAGGGCCCGATGCATATCCTGGGGGAAGAGGTCGAGGATACGACCGATGGTCGAAGGGGCAGACGACGCATGGATCGTACCGAACACCAAGTGACCGGTCTCGGCAGCATGGATCGCGGTTTCGAAGGTGTCCTTGTCCCGCAATTCCCCCACCAGCATGATGTCTGGGTCCTGACGCACGGCCCCTTTCATGGCGACATGGAAGTCGGACGTGTCCATACCGAGTTCGCGCTGATTGATCAGTGCTTTGTCCTGGGTGTACACGAATTCAATGGGGTCTTCGATCGTCAGAATGTGAACCCGTTTGCGGTGGTTGATGAAGTCCAGCATCGACGCAATGGTGGTTGACTTCCCGGAGCCCGTGACCCCGGCCAGAAGCACCATTCCCTGTTCGTAGTCACACAGGCTGGCCATGACTGGCGGCAGATACAGCCCCTCGAAATTCGGGATGTTCTGTTCGACCTTACGCGCGACAAGCCCCGGCCTGCCCAGCTGGCGGAGAAGGTTTACACGGAACCGCCAGTTCTTGCCTTCATAGGGTACGATGTGCGAGAAGTCGGCCCCTCCCGTTTCGGCCATTACGTACTTATTACGCTCGTCCATCACTTCGAGGAACATCCGCCACATCTGCTCTTCGCTGATCGGCGGCATGTCCGTTTCGCGGAGTGTCCCACGGATACGCAGGATCATCGGCTTCCCCACCTGGAGATGCATGTCCGATGACTCGAGCTTGATCTGCATCTTGAAGAGCTTGTTGATCTCCGGCTCATTCTCGGCCGTGACCTGGATGCGAGGGGAAAGAATCCGGGCGACGTCTTCTTTGGAAAGGGCCACTTTGGGCATGGATGAACCGCCACCACCTGCCATGGTTCTGCTCCTGAATCGAGATCGTATGTGAAGGATCGCACCGGGCTGCGAATGCCGCCGCCGAAGGATAAAACCATTGTCCCGCAGACGACGCAGCTTGGCAATTGAATCGGATGTCGCATCGCGGGAAGTGTCTGGGTCGGGAAAGCCGGCAGTGGGGTAGGCAAGATTGCCTGCCCCGCGATCTCAAGGGACACGATGCCCTGAGAGGGGCGTGACAGACAGGTTTGTCTGTCGTACCCCCTTTCCGGACGGACACACTCGCGGGAAGGGGGCGTGTCCAGGAAATCTCCGGGGCCAGCTCCATGCGGAGTCGGGTGTGTGGGATTTTGACGACCGCTACCAGTTACGCCACGTTTCCAGCCCACTGGTTCCGCGTCCGGCGGAGTCGCCCGGCCAATCGGTTTCGGGCTTCCAGTTTCCCTGGTGCCGGTCGGAGTTTTCACCGGAAAAAAACAAGCTCTGGTCGGCGGCGGACCACTCACCGGGAAGCTCCGGCGGGTAGAGGGGGATGCCCAGCAGCCACTTAATTCCCTGCATCATGAAGAGCAGCAGCGGAAACGTGATCAGCATCACGAACGTCACCGGCAGCAGCAGGGGCCCCAGTGAAAAGACCCGCTCAGCGAACTGGCCCCAAATCGGTCGCCAGCCGAGTAGAACCACCAGAGAGCCCAGGCTGAGATACGGACCATAGGGAATCTCTTTGTCGAGCTTAAAAGACAAGGTTAGTAACTGGGCTGTTGTGGCCAGCAGAGCTGCCAGGAAGAAAGCCAGGATGGTCGCCTGCCATCCTAAATAGGCCCCCACCATCGCCATCAGGAAGATGTCCCCTTCGCCCATGGCTTCGCGGCGGAGGACTTTGGAACCAATCGAGCGAACGGCGATTACCAGCACTGCTCCGACGGCCAGGCCCGCCAGACTGACGAGCAGACCATGCAGGTGTGGAGAAGTCTGGAACCAGTCGGGAACACTCCAGTCGGGCAGAAACCATGGGTGTAGTGATTTTGGAATGGCAATCCGAAAGTCCTTCAGCAGACGCGGATCTTGGTGCCAGACGGGGACCAGGTGAACGATTCCAAACAGCGTTGACATCAGCACGCCGAACACGGTCGGCGGGATGGTGCAGCCATCCGGGATAATCATCAGATCCCAGTCAATCAGCGTCGCCACCAGCAGGGCTTCGATGAGCACCAGGTGGCATGCCAGTCGCAGATGCAGAAAACCCAACGGTGACCACGTTCCCAGTCCCGGAATCGTTTGCGGCCCAAGCTCGGCGAACGCCGAACTGGCCTCGAGCGGAGCCCCCATCGCCATGGGAATCTCCAGCCAATAGACCAGCACGAACAGAAGGGCGTTGAATAGCTCGACCGCAGGATACCTCAGGGAGATGGATTGCCCACAAGCCCGGCACCGCCCGTGCAGTGACAACCACCCAAAGATCGGGATATTGTCGTACCAGCGGATATCGGTCAGGCAACGCGGGCAATGCGACGACTTCACGGAAATCGACCGCAGCTGGTCCCAGAGGCTGTTTGCTCGTGGAAATCGGTGGACGCAAACATTGAGAAAGCTGCCAATGCAGGCCCCGATCCAGAACACGGCCATCAGGGCCAGAAACGGCGGCAGATCGAAAAAAAGGCGATTCATCGCGATCTCCTGGCGATCAATCCTGGCAGGGCCAGAACAATCTCATCAACCAGGGCCGTAGCGGATCGGCCTTCCGTATTCAGTGTCAGGGAGGCCGTCTCCGCATACAGTGGGGCACGAATCGCCAAGACTGCGGCGATTTCGGAACGGGGGGCCTGGTCAGTCAATGCGGGACGCCGCCCGGTGGTGGTGGGGTCGTCCGCCAAGCGGGAGGCGATGGTGTCGAGGCTGGCAGTCAGCCACACGGCGGGGCCCGCTGCGCGGATGGCTTGTCGCGTTTCGGGATTGAGGATCGCACCGCCGCCAGCTGCCAGTACGAGTTGATTCCGCATCAACAAATCCGCCATGACTCCGGCTTCCCGTGAGCGGAATCCGGCTTCGCCTTCGCGGGCAAAGATGGCCGCTATTGATTCGCCGGTGCGGGTTTCAATCTCCACATCCGCATCTACCCAATTCCATCCCAGCTGGGCAGCCAGCAAGGGGGCCACGGTCGATTTTCCCGTCCCGCGATAACCAATCAACGTGATGACCATGGTGCTGTCGATCCGTTGTCACTCGGGATGGAAGACCGGGAGTGAAGGAGGGGGAATCCCGCAGCGTCCGCCTCGATTAACGAGAAGCTGTCCGTGGGGCTCCGATGCGATACAGATGGCGTTCGCTGCGAATCAGGAGCGTCGGACCATCCACTGCATACGAAGCGAACGTCCGCTCGTCCTCCGCGAAGCTGTTCTTCGCGATGACCTCGAACTTCTTGGATGCGGCGACGACCGTGGCTTCGCCGTTTTCATCCTGAAAGTAGACCTTGCCATCGACGGCCAGAGGCGAGGCGGAGTAGTTGCCGTCAATCCGCTCTTGCCAGTGGATGTCCCCCGTGCGGGCATCGGCACAGGTCGCGATTCCGCGATCCGACACGTAGAACAGCATGTCATCCACAGCGACCATCGACGGGTTGTGGGGAGCTTGTTTGTCGGTTTGCCATTTCACATGGGTGTCTGTGATGTCGCCGTGGCCAGTCGGATCAATCGCCAGCAGTTGTGCCTGATCGTAGCTGGAACTGACAAAGACCAGTCCCTGAGCCAGTACGGGGCGGGGCACCACGCTGTAGCCATGGCCGTAACGCACCCGCCAGATCTCCTTGCCAGTGGCGGGTTCGTAGGCAAACACGGCTTCGCTGCCGGGGCAGATGGCCATCTTCTGGTTATTAATCGTGGTGACCAGCGGTGTGCAGAACGAGAACCCCTTCTGCGGCATTGTGTCCCGGGCGGTCTTCCAGCGGATCTGGCCCGTGGCCTTGTCGAGTCCGACAACGTACTGCTTGTCCGCACCATCACAGCAGATAATCAGCAGATCGTCCGCCAGTGCGGGCGATCCGCCCGTTCCATGCTGGGGCGCATAGGTCAGCTCTTCATTCTTCCAGACTACCTCACCGGTTGTCTTCACGCAGGCGGTGCCGTGCGGCCCGTAGTGGAAGTAGATCCGGTCGCCATCGATCAGCGGGGTGCCGCTGGCATGACTGTTCTTGCCGTGCATCTTCAGCGGGCCGGTGCGGTGGAACAATTCGGTGTTCCATTCCATAGCTCCGGTCTGGCCGTTGACGCAGATCGCCCGCAGTTCATGCTCGGAGAGCTTGTCTCCCTCCGCAGGGTGATCGATACTAGTGGACAGATAGATCTTGCCACCCGAGACCACAGGCGACGACCAGCCCAGTCCGGGGATGGGGGCCTTCCAGGTGACGTTATTCGTTTCGCTCCACGTTACCGGGACACCAGTCTGATCGCTGACCCCTTGTCCGGACGGTCCTCGAAACTCGGTCCACTCTGCCGCGGAAGCCGCAGTAATCAGCAGACCAAAGATCAACACGCTCGACAATCGACGCATTCGAACAGACTCCCTGTTGGGACGGCTTTCGCGAACTGACACTCTACCCGGAGTCCGCTCCGGTTTCGAGCAAGTCGCCCGCCGGTTGACGATCCGGACTCAGCACCGCAGAATCTGGGACAGTCCAGTGATCCTCAATGGCGGGATGTTGCTTCATGGGATTCGAAAGTCGGGACTATGCCCGTACAGATGACCGGTCCTATGCCAGTCCGGCCTCGCGCTGGACCGTTGTGGGCTGGTTGATCGCCGTGAACGTCGCTGTGTATATCGTGCAATGCGTCTGGACGCAGCCTGTGCGCGACCTGGACTTTCCGGGGGCGGATCGGCTGGAGATGTTCGTTCCCCGATATTCGGTGTTGGATCGGTGGTTCTCGCTCGACCCCGCCAAAATCCTCCAGGGGCAGCTGTGGCGACTGACGACGTATGATTTTCTCCATGCTCGTGAGAATATCTATCACATTTTGTTCAACATGATGGTTCTGTTTTATGCGGGGCGCAAGCTGTTGGATCGATACACCGAACGGGAGTTTTTGTGGCTGTATCTGGTGTCCGGGCTGGTGTCGGGAGTGGCGTATGTGGGATGGCAACTGGCGTTTCGAGAGATGGTTCCGGCCATTGGAGCGTCGGGGGCGGTGGCGGCCATCATGGTGGTGTACGCTTTCCACTGGCCCTGGGATCGGTGGGTGATTTTTTTCGTCCTGCCCGTGCCCGCGATCTGGGTGGCGGTGGGGGCCGCGATCTTTGATTTGTATCCAATGCTGTTGAAACTGGGGGGAAGTCCCGTGGCTTCCGGGGTGGCCCATGTGGCTCATATCGGCGGGATGGCGTTCGGCTATCTGTATGCTTCCAATGCCTGGTCGCTCAGCCCGTGGTTCAACTGGGTGACAACCCTGAACCCCTTCCGCCGCCGACCAAGGCTGCGGGTTCTCCGGGACGAAACCCCGGAACGCCCTCGTGGAAATGATCGCTACGAGCGGCAACTGCGAGAGCAGATGGACGCCATCCTGGAGAAGATTTCCACGCAGGGGCAGGCCAGCCTGTCCGCCGACGAGCAGTCACTGCTGAACGAGGCGAGCCGGTACTTCCGCAACCGGGGCTGATCCATTCGATTCCGTCGATTCCCCGGATCATTGGGGGCGCTGGATCATATCGGCCTGCCAATGGTGCCGCAGGTCGGCCACCAGCTGCATGAATTTTGGCAGATCAATGGGCTTGGGAAGGAATCCCTGGACTAGCAGAGACTGGCAGAGGTTTGCGTCGGTTTCGCCTGCTTCGCCGGTCATGATAACCACCGGCAGCAGATGCAGCCGGGGGGTCTGCCGGACGGTACGTAAAATGTCGCACCCGGAGCAGGACGGCAGGACGAGATCGAGCAGGACCAGGTCCGGCATGGGAGCCTTACTGAATCGGCTAGCCTGTGTCAGGAAGTCGATCGCCTCCTGACCATCGCGGAGCCAGGTCAGCCGATGGTCAAACCCGCATTGCTTGATCGCCGCCATGGCGAGCCGTCCGGCGAGTAAGCTGTCCTCGACAAGAAGGATCTCCATGGGGCGACCGACAGTTGTGCGATCCATGGGGGGCTCCCCGTGACAGCGTGTTAGAATCTGGAAATCGAGATCGATGGACGACCGATTAAGCCCCCCGGGAATGTCTTGACTTCGAGGGGCGGCGGTGGTTTTATCGATCTGGCTACTTGGCCTCGGGGGCCTTCTCGGCCTCCGCAGCGGCTTTGGCCTTCGCGAAATCCCCCGCGACCACGATCACGAACTTCTTGGGGTCGATCCGCTTCCTGAGGGCGGCGTTCACCGATTCGTGTGTCAGTCCTTGAATCGACTGCACCTGCTGGCTGTGGTAGGTCATGTCGCGACCGAGATACAACAACTCGCCCAGCCGGGCCGCCAGCGTGTCATCGACATTCCATTCCACCTTCTGTTGTTCGAGCAGGCCGGTCTTGGCGGCTTCCACCTCGCCTGAGGTCAGACCGTCTTTCAGGGCCTTGCTCAGCTCATCCGCGATGGACGCTTCTACCTTGGGCATGTTGACCGGATTGGTGATGGCGTACATGTAGAACGAACTGCGATCGTCCTGCGACAGGGTTCGCAGGATGGAACCGACACCGTAGGACAGACCTTCTTTCTGCCGCACGCGATCCCCCAACCGCGAGGCCAGCGTGCTGCCGCCCATGACGAAATTCCCCACCACCAGTGCGGGGTAATCTTCGGCCATGTCGCTCATCGGGATGACGGTGGCGGCGAAGTAGACGGCGTTTTCCTTGTCGGGGGTTTCAATGGCTTCCCGTCCAGCGGCCACTTCGGTGGCGGGACGCTCGATGCGGGCGTAGGGCTGCTTTGTCGTCCAGCCCGCGACGAGGGCCTCCAATTGGGGCAACAGTTCATCTGGCGAGAAATCACCCACGACCACCAGTTCGCC
>QWPB01000062.1 GCA_003671275.1 Planctomycetota bacterium
GTGAACATCAGAACCCGGACTACCGGCTGCTGTTCGTTCAGGTTGCTGCAAACCTCCCCGGGCCCAAGCCCGCGCGTCCCTTGTCCCGAAATCTGTTGCATGATCCCCACTCCGGGGTCTTTCAGGCGGCGCTCTCCGCGATTCGCAAAGAACAACAGCTGGAGATCGTGAAGTACTGCCTTCCCGGTTTGCGAGATGCGTCCAATGATGTGGTCCGCCGGGCAGCGATCGTTCTGGGTAGGTTTGGCGATCAGCGTGTGGTGCCCGAACTGATCGATGCGCTGGTGACCACTCACCGATATAAAACCCAGGTTCCAGACACCCGTGGCGATGTCACGTTTGGGACCGCGGCAAACGGCTCGACCACGATGTTACCCTCGGGCGGTGCGATGACTCCTGGTAATGTGGAAATGCTTTCGCGGCTGGGGCAGTTGCCGTTTGGCTACACGGTGAACGATACACAGCCCAGGCGGATGCGAACGGTGACTGTTAAAACCAACGTTCGCAATTCGGAGGTGCTAGATGCCTTGAAGGGGTTGACCCAGCAGGATTTTGGATACGACCAGCGGGACTGGCAGCGATGGTGGACGATCCATCAGTCCGAAGGATGAAGCAGGAGGCTCGGAACAGCATGGTGACTCGCGTTCGGTGTTGGCAATACGGCTGGATCGCAGCCTTTTCACTGCTGTGCGGCAGCCTGCCCATTCACGCTCAATCGCGGAATCCGCTGGCAGCGGAACGCGAACGAATGGTGGCCGATCACATCGCCGCCGAGGGAGTCAAGAATGAACGGGTTCTCCAGTCGATGCGGACGGTGCCCCGTCATCTGTTTGTGCGATCGGATCTGCGCAAGCTGGCATACTCGGACATGGCACTGGATCTGGGACACAAGCAGACGATTTCGCCGCCGTTCATTGTTGCCTACATGACCGAAGTCATTGATCCACAGCCGACGGATGTCGTGCTGGAGATCGGAACCGGGAGCGGATATCAGGCTGCGGTTCTGTCGAGTCTGGTCAAAGAGGTTTACTCGATTGAGATCGTCGAACCGCTCGGCAAGCGAGCCGCCCAGACGCTGCAATCCCTCGACTACAAAAACGTGTTCACTAAGGTGGGGGATGGTTATCTCGGCTGGCCAGAGCATGCCCCCTTCGACAAGATCATCGTCACCTGTTCCCCCGAGAATATTCCCGCACCGTTGATCGAACAGCTCAAGGATGGTGGGAAGATGATCATCCCGCTAGGTGAACGCTATCAACAAGTGTTCCATCTGCTGGAGAAAAAGGACGGCAAGCTGGAACAGACCAGACTTCTGCCAACCCTGTTTGTTCCCATGACCGGAAAGTCCGAAGAGTTGCGGGCGGTCCTGCCGGACCCCAAGAAACCAGGCATCGTCAACGGCAGTTTTGAAGAATCGACGGTTGTCGAAGGGCAGGCGGATGGCTGGCATTATCAGCGACGGGGAACGCTGCGAACTTCCGGAGCAGCCGATGGTGAGAAGTACCTGTCATTCGAAAACAATGACTCTGGACGTACTGCGCACGCCTTGCAGGCCTCGGCCATCGACGGCAGCTTCATTGGAGAACTGGCCTTCTCATGCCGCGTCCAATCGAGCGACATCCACCAGGGGGCGACATCCAGTGACCTGCCAGGGTGTGTAATTCACTTCTTCGATGGAAAACGCCTGCCGATCGGAACAGCGGTCATCGGACCGTGGCTAGCCGATCAGGATTGGACCCGTGTGAACCGGACGATCCCCGTCCCGCCGACAGCGCGCGAGATGATCGTTCAGATTGGCCTGAATGGGGCTCTGGGCACCTTGGGGGTCGACGGACTGGCGATCCAGGGAGTTCCCCGCGCCAAGTAGCGTAGATACATATTGTTCTTCCGAGCGAGCAGACAGGAATGCCTGCCCCGCTGTACGACTGACACCGACATTCTTGTCGGGACGGGAAAGCCGTTTCCGATACGGCACGGCTTTCGGTGCCGCGTTAGGGGGCGGACTCGATCAGCTCAATCCGGCGCCAGGCTCCGGACTGGAATCGCCAGGCCAAGGCAGCTGCCAGCAAGCCCAGATAGACCACGATCCAGCTGGTCGCTGCCGCATCTCCCCATCCGTAATATTTGACGCTGATGAGGGCTCCCGGTACAAACACGACCCACGCGATCACCAGCCTTGCGATCATCGGAAATGTCGTGTCGCCCGCCGCCCGCAAGGCTTCGGCCAGGGTATTGGCCAGAGCATCAAACAACTGCCAGGCGGCGGAGACCATGAGCATGCGAATTCCGATGGTGAGCATCTCCGCTCCCCCGTCGCCGTTGGCAAAGCCGACGATCAGCCAGTGGGGAATACTCAAGTAGGCAATCGCCGTGGCTCCCTGCCAGATGAGTGTGGCAATCGCAGTCATGCGGACGACGCGCGGGACCAAGTCTTTCGCCCGCGCTCCAATGGCTTGACCGACCAGGATCGCACCGCCACTGGCCAGGCCAAAGGCGGGCATGAATGAGACTCCGTTCAGCGAGAAGACGACGTTCATTGCCGCCAGGGAGGTGGTCCCCAGATGAGCCATGGCGGTGTTGGTGAAATGGATGAACGCATAGATTTCCAGGAACCAATTGACGCCAGCGGGGAGTCCAAACTTCACCATGCGGGCGAATTCGGTCCATCGCCATTCCGACCGCGTCAAACCGCGTCCCGTCCACAGGAAGTAACCGAATAACCCCGCCAGAGCCAGCCACGTCGCCACGGTGCTGGCCAGGGCGGCGCCGCGTACTCCCATCGCCGGGCATCCCCAGTGGCCCTCGATCAACAGCCAGTTCCCAACGATATTGACCAGCATCAGAACGATATTCGCCGTCATTCCCGGACGGGTTTTTCCCAGTCCGCCAAAGTAGCTGGCCAGGGCCTCAATACCGACGGCAGCCCCGCTGCTGCATAAGCGGATCACCATGTACTCGCTCATAAGACGCTGGACTTCGAGGCTGTAGTTAAACCAGCCCAACAGGGTCGGAACAGCGAACGTCGCCAGCAGGCAAACCCCTTGAGCCAGCAGGGCCAGAAACAATCCATACCAGCCGTATCGCCGGGCCCCCGCCAGATCGCCTTGCCCGTAAAGTTGCGATGAGAAGCTGGCCACCAGGAAGATCATGGCCATCGGAAAGATGATGATGGCAAAGGAGTTCATGGAGCCCGTCGAGGTGGCGGCGAGCGCACTGGTACCAAGCGAAGAGACCATTTGTGTATCGCACAGTCCCACGACGGCCTGACTCATCCGTGACACCATGATCGGCCATGCGATCACGAACAGTGATCGCATCGAAACGTCAGGAATATGCTGTTCAGTCGCAGGGGGCATGGGCGTTCCGTCGAAAGGACATCTCTTGAGCGAGATGGCGCAGCATCGTAACTGGAGTGCTGATCTCTCCGAAGTCTGTTACCGGGAATTGAGCCGTAAGACGGCCTTTCGACAGGGTGTCGCAATTCCCACCGCTTACCGTATGTGATCTCCCGACCCCGCCATTTCGTCAATTCCTGCTAGAATCCGCCCTTACCTTTGTCCCCTGTCTGAGTCTTCCATGTCGTCCCTTTCCCAGACCTACAATGCGGCCCTGAAACAAGTGGCTGTGATCGCATTGCCTCAGCGAACTCACGTGCAAATCACGGGAAGCGATCGGGCAACTTTTCTGCATAACTTCTGCACTCAGCAGATCAAATCTCTCGCCGTGGGTCAGGGGGCCGAGGCATTTGTCACCAACATCAAAGGGCGGATTCTGTTTCATGGAGTGGTCTACGCCGGGACGGACAGCTTGTGGTTCGAAGCCGTACCTGGGCTGGCTGAGACGCTGATCGCCCATCTGGATCGCTATCTGATCTCCGAAGATGTTCAACTGGTTGACCGGACGAATGATCTGATGCAGGTGTACTGGAGTGGGCCGCAGGCTGCGGCGAGCTTGGCCGCGTTGCTAAGGGAGACGCTTCCGGAACTGACGGAGCCAGGACAATTTGTGACCGATAAGGGGGCCCTGGTTCGCCAGTTTTCCATGGGACTGGCTGCGGGCTACTCGGTCGTGGCTCCCCCGGAGATGGCTCGGGAGCTGCTCGTTGCAGCCGAGCGGGCCGGGCTTCCGCAGGGTACGGAGGCTCTGTTTGAACTGTTACGAATTGAAGCCGGTTATCCGCATTCCGGAGTGGACATCACCGATGACCATCTGGCTCAGGAGGCCAGCCGGACACAGCGAGCGATCAATTTCAACAAGGGGTGCTATCTGGGACAGGAACCGATTGCCCGGCTCGATGCACTGGGGCACGTGAATCGGGCCTTTGCCGGGATCGAGACCACGGAGCCGGTGGCCTTGCCACTCGGGACGGAAGTGTTCGCAACGGTCGATGCCAGCGCAGCTGCCGGGGTGTTAACCTCAGTGACCACGCATCCGATAACGGGAAGATCGCTCGGCCTGGGGATGCTCAAGAAAGCCCTGCTGGTGCCAGACGGTCCCTGTTATGTGGGGCCATCCCGCATTCCGGGGCGCGTCCACCTCTGGGAAGCCCCCCACTGAACGAAAAAACCTGCGATCCCGAGGACACGCAGGCCCAAGGGAACGCAGGTTTTTTGATGCGAGGCCGATTTCCGGATCGATTACGGCTTCATGTCGATATTGATTTCGTTGGATCCCGCTTTGACTTCGTGGATCTCCTTGGTCTTCTCCGGAGAGCGATATCGTTCGGGGATTTCCTTGACTTTGGCGGGGTCCGGCAGCTTGCCGGACATGTGCAGCTTCATCACTTCGTCCTGATCGAGATTCGACCCGGGATTGGGCGGAGTGATGGAAACGCGATAAACACCGACCAGAATCTTCAGTCCATCGCGCATCCGCAGGACATACTCGCCATCGGCATCGATCTCACCGACCGCAGTGATTCCGCCTTCATCGCGCATGAAGGTCACGGTGGATTTTTCGGGAATGGGATTCCCTTGAAATGTGACCTTGCCTTTAACCGTCCCGGTCTCGCCTTCGGGAAGTGAACTTCCCCCACATCCGACCAGGAAGCCGGCTGTCCACAGACTTGCCAGCAGTGTCCACATCTTCATGGTGTTTCTCATCCCAGTTGTTTGATCCGACAGACAAACATCCTGCCTGGCGATGTCGCGAGGCAGGACGTGTGAAATCTCGAAGAGAATCGACGCGTTAGAGCGGTTTGGGAATTGGCTCACCGGCTCGGCAGACAGGAATGTCTGCCCCACTAACAATGGCACAGACCTTCCTGTTTGTGCCTGCCGGAGACCAATTCTGAATCTGCTCTAGAACTCGCCGATGACCTGGCCATCGTTACGAGTGGCGATTCGCTTGAGCGTGGTCAGATCGATGTTTTCACTGATAAATCGAACCGTACCATCGCCCATGGCGGATTGCACTCCCCCCGTGTGAGGAGAGTAGGCACCGTTGTTTGCTCCATCGTTATTACAAACACCCGGCAGGACCGATCCCCCCACGGCCTTCACCGCATTCGGAGCATACCGGACCGTCGTCAGATTGAACCGGCGCTGGTTCGTCGTCTCGGACAGACCGGCTGTCCCCATCATCCATCCATGATTATTCGTGATGACCACCTGCTGATTGGCGGCATTCTTCGCGTAGTCCGATTGCTCAGTAACGAGCATCTGATTGCTGGCACCATCCACAATGTCCTTGAATCCCAACGACTTGATCGGCAGCAGCACCCCTCCACGGGCGTGGATTCCCTGCGTCGGACAGCCACAGCAGTTGTCGCTGTTGAATTGAGACGATGCGGTGGAGTTCACGAATCCCGGCGTGGCGTCATCTACGGCACCTGCGATCCCCGCATAGTGCGAGACCTGGGTGAAGATGCCGCCGCCGGTATCTTTCAGGTTAGGCAGCGGACTGGACGGACATGCCAGGAAGGGCAGTACAATCCCGCGGACGAGTGGACCGTTGACTGTCTGGCCGGGAGCCTGCCCCGTGTAGCCAGGGCTGGGGCCATTGAAATCCATCTGGTTGAAGATAGGAGCTTGATCGATGTACGGCAGAATTGACACCCAGAAGGAAATCCCCCATCCCCCGGCACTGGAGGAGTTCACCCCGATCGGGAACTTGGTGTAGGTCTCTTCGTAAGTGTGCAGCGCCAAGCCAATCTGCTTGAGATTGTTCTTGCACTGGGAGCGCCGAGCAGCTTCACGCGCTTGTTGGACAGCTGGGAGCAGCAAAGCGATCAGCACGGCGATGATGGCGATCACCACCAGCAATTCAATCAACGTAAATCCACGCCGAACCCGAGAAGTCAACATTGTACACCTAACCAAGAAGGGAGATTGAGAGAGGAATCGTTCTTTAGAACGAGAATTGTAGGCGAGATTCATCGGTCATATTGCTGAAATTTAGAAAAAATTCACAGAAAGCCGTTCGGGAGCGAGAGGCTCTGGTCAGAGATCTGGTTCAATGGGGGAACCTGACCTTGGAGGGGGCTCCTTCACTCACCGCAATGGGGACGCCGCATTGGTGATTTCGTCTTTTCACCAGGAAATGCGCAGCTGTAACAGACCGGAAGAACCTCTCGCTTCCAGAGGAAGGTTCACTCCATTGTTTCTGTAGCCAGCTTCTCGAAGATCACTCCTGTGGAATCTGCATCAGCGTGTAAAACGCTTCCTGATGCAGCAGGGGCAGCCCCGCTGCCGACTTCACGCCGGCAGCATGCAGTTCATGCACGTGGCCCTTTTGCAGGCCATTGATCTTCAGTTTGACCGACTTGCCATCGGCGGCGACCGTGGCCGACTCAATGGTCGGGTCGCTGTGGTCCACTTCAGGACTGCCGTAGCTGGACTGGTAGATGTAGGTGTAGGTATTCAGCTTATATGACTGAACGTCTCCGGCGGCAGCTGCGTTCACCGGCTCCGTGAATGTCAGTTCGAACCCGTCCGGACGGGCCTTCATTTCGTGGATCTCGAACGGCACCTTACCGGACCAGTCCATCCGCTCGACTGCGAACGGTTTTTGTCCTCGCGACCCCCACCCCCGATTAGTCCCTCCCACGAACATCGATCCGCTGGGGGTCATCTCGATGGGAACATTGCCCGA
Organism: Planctomycetota bacterium; assembly: GCA_003671275.1. GTDB lineage: Bacteria > Planctomycetota > Planctomycetia > Planctomycetales > Planctomycetaceae > TH-plancto1. The sequence goes on from QWPB01000062.1 coordinate 7,093, forward strand.
TCCAAAGCCCGCGCGGAAGTTGTAACAGGCCCCCTGGTAGCGACCATTGACCTTTTCGAGGGTGACTCGCATGACCGTACTGAATGACTGGTCAGCCACGAACATCTGGCCCGCGAATGGGCCGAATCGGCCTGCGGTATTGTCGTAAGTGACGCCGCTCGATGAATTTCCCATCTTGGCATAGGGGAACATGACGACTGGCGGCAGGTATTCGGGGATCTTCTCGGCCTCCACGTGAAAGCGGCTGCCCGATTCTGGTTCCCTGGGCTTGGTTCCCATGGCGGCTTTGGCCTTGGGCTCGTCATACCACGGGAAGCCACCGGGGTGGCCGACGAACTTTCCGGGGAGCAACTGTTTGAGTTCGCAGGTTCCGTTCCACGGGCCTTGATTATCGGTGTAGAAGACATCGTCGTTCGGGCCGAATCCAATTCCCCCCGGAGAGCGGATCCCGCTGGTGGTGGGGACCATCGTTCCGTCGGCATTCACCCGAAGGCACCACCCCCGGTATTTGTCGGCACTGCTGAAGGAACCGGTCAGGCACAGCACCAGCCACAGATCGCCCTGCTTGTCAAATTTCGAGCCGAAGGTGTACTCGTGGTAGTCGCCATTGAGTTCGAACTCATCGTTGACGATCTCGTACAGGTCCGCTTCGCCATCACCGTTCTTGTCCTTGAGCCGGGAGACATCACACCGCTGCACCACATATAGCCAGCCATCCCGTTCCGCCAGCCCCAGAACCTCATGTAGTCCGTGGGCGAATCGCTGGAATTGCGTGGCTTTCACCTCTTTGGAAAACGGATCACGGATCATCCAGATCTCTCCGCGCCGTGAGGAAACCGCCATCTTCCCATCGGGCATCAGACAGAACGCCCCCGCCTCCAGCACCACTCCCGCCGGAACCTCAAACCGGGAGATCGGGTAGTAGTCGTCTTCCGTCGGATCCGCTGCCCGCAATGCGGCCCCCATCCCCAGCAGCAGACTCAGCACCAGACCACAGTGGGAGAATCGAGACATCGGGCAGGCTCTTTCGGGGCTTGTGATCGTGGGAGTGACATTAGTCGCTGGATCCCATCTTTCCACGCTGATGTTTACTGAACTGGGCCCTGAACAGCAAGCGGATTGCGGCACTTGACGGGGTTGTGTAGCCTTCACGGTCCTTGAACTTTCGCGGCCCCTGATCCAAGGGGCTGCTTGCCGTGGATGGATCGAATGACGAATTCGCCGGAGCCGATGGAAGACGACAGCCGCCGAGAAGGACAGCCGGGAGGTACTCCTCGTAATGGAGCCACTTTCCTGATGCTGGCTGTTGCAATGTCGCTGGTGCTGTGGCTGGTCTGGCAGACGCTGGCCAGTGCCATGTCCATTCCGACGGTGGACTATTCAATCTTTCAGGAACAGCTGGCAGCCAAGAATGTCCGTCGAGTGACCATGGATGGGCTGACCGTTCTCGGGGAATGGAAGGTGAAGCCCCCGGAACGCATGCTCGCCGATGGCAAGACCAAGGTGATTTTCGGGGACAAGTTTCAGACCGAGATTCCGCTGTTCGAGGACCGGACTCTCGGCCAGCGTCTCGAAGCTGCTGGGGCCGAGTGGGCCAACCGCTCGACTTCGCGAACCAACTGGTTCGATCTGATCGGCACACTGATCATGATTGCCGTTTCGGTGATCATCCTGTTCATCATTATGCGACGGTCGCAGGACCCGTTCGGCGGTGGCGGGATGTTTGGCAACTTCATTCGCAGTCAGGCGAAGCGTTTCCGTCCCAGTGAATTGAAGACGACTTTCGATGATGTCGCCGGGATGGAGCACGCCAAGCGTGAACTGCAGGAGATTGTGGAGTTTCTCAAGGAACCGGCCAAATTCCATCGCCTGGGGGCTCAGATTCCCAAGGGGGTTCTGATGATGGGCTCGCCGGGAACCGGCAAAACACTGATGGCCCGTGCGGTTGCCGGCGAGGCGGGCGTGCCGTTCTTTGCAATTAACGGGTCCGAGTTCATTCAGATGTTCGTGGGAGTCGGCGCCAGCCGCGTCCGAGACCTGTTCCGGACGGCGAAGGAGAACTCGCCGTCGATCATGTTTATCGACGAAATCGATGCCGTCGGGCGTGTTCGCGGAGCAGGCTTTGGAGGCGGACACGACGAACGCGAACAGACGCTGAACCAGATCCTCAGTGAGATGGATGGGTTCGCTCCCTCGGAAGCGGTCATCGTCATCGCCGCCACGAATCGACCAGACGTGCTCGACCCGGCGTTGCTGCGTCCGGGACGGTTTGACCGACATGTCACGGTCGACCGACCGACACGAAAAGGCCGCGAAGGCGTCCTGAAGGTTCATAGTCGCAAGGTTCCCCTGGCCGACGATGTAAATCTCGAAGAGATCGCAGCTGGGACCATTGGCTTCTCGGGAGCGGACCTCAAGAACCTGGTGAACGAAGCGGCGCTGCATGCCGCTCGGGATAACAAGACAACGGTCAACCGCATCGATTTTGAATCGGCCAAAGACAAGATCGTCATGGGAGCGAAACGGGAAGAGATCCTCACCGATCACGAAAAGCGAATGACCGCTTATCACGAGGCGGGGCACGCGCTGATCGGCTGGTTGCTGCCCGAGGTGGACCCCGTTCACAAGGTGACGATCGTCCCACGCGGTCGCTCGCTCGGCGTGACCTACTTTCAGCCGAACGATGAACGCCTAAGCATGGGCGAACGACAGATGCACTCCCAGATCATCATGTCGATGGGCGGACGGGTTGCCGAGAAGCTGGTGTTTGACGAGTACACCGCCGGGGCTCAGGGCGACCTCAAGCACTCCACTTCGCTGGCCCGCAAGATGGTGGGTCAGTGGGGGATGAGCAGCAAGATTGGTCCTGTCGCTTTCCGCGACGGAGACGAGAATCCGTTCCTGGGTAAGGAACTTCACGAACAGCGGCAGTACAGCGACCATACCGCCTCGCTGATCGATGCTGAAGTTCAGCGGTTCCTGAGTGAAGCCCAGGCCCGCGCGGAGCAGATCCTCCGGGAAAACCGAGACAAACTGGACAAGATTGCCCAGGCACTGCTCGATCATGAACTGGTCGAACATCAGGATCTGGTGGCCTTGATCGGGCCGCAGACTCCTCGGACCTACGAGCCAGCCAAGAAAGACGAGTAGCCCGCTCCTCGGGTTACGTAGTCCCTGCCAGAAAGGCACCATCGATGCATCAAATCAGTCGATTCTGGCGGATGGGTTGGGCAGTGGTACTGAGCAGTGGCGGGTTCGCCTCCGCAGCCGACTGGCCACAATTCCTGGGACTCGATCGGAACGGAATCTCCGCCGAAACGGGACTGATCGAGACCTTCCCCCCGGGAGGTCCGAAAATCCTATGGCGTGTTCCCGGTGGAATCGGGATGTCTGGAGTCGCCCTGCAAGGCGAACTGGCCGTAACGCTGATTCAAAAGCAGGAACGGCAGTGGATTGTGGCCTTCGATGCCGCCACTGGAAAGGAACGCTGGGAGACGGATCTAGCCCCCGCGTTTGAAAACTCCATGGGGGACGGCCCACGGGCCACGCCAACGCTTGTGGATGGCGTAGTCTACGCTTTCACCGGCGAAGGCATCCTGGCGGCGGTTGACCTGAAGTCTGGCGATCTGAAATGGAGCGCGAACGTTCCGTTGGATCTAAAGACCAAGCCATCGGAATATGGCGTTGCCAGTTCGCCCCTGGTCACCGAAAAGCACGTCATCGTCACGGCGGGGGCCACCCAGGGGACGCTGGCCGCTTTCGATCGAAAGACGGGCAAACTCGCCTGGACAGCGGGAACGCAGACTCCGGCAGGTTACTCATCTCCGGTCTTGTTGCCGCTGGCTGGTGTCCCCCAGATCGTGGCCTTTGCTGGTCGACAGACAATCGGAGTCGAGCCGATCACTGGGGCTGTGCTTTGGAGTTACGCCTTCGAGACCGAATACAGTTGCAACACCGCCAATCCGATTGCGATCGATGGCCAGCTGTTCTTGTCCGCAGGCGAAAATCATGGATGCGTCCTGCTCCAGGTGCCCGCGAAACCCGGGGGCGAAGTGACGGAAGTCTGGTCGTCGTTCGACTCGAAAAGTGTCCTGCGAAGCGAGTGGCAGACTGCCGTACAAGTCGGGGATTATCTGTACGGATTCGATAACGTTGGCAGTGCGGGGCCAGTGACTCATCTGACCTGCATCGAAGCTCGCACCGGAAAGCGGATGTGGCAGCAATTGCGATTTGGAAAAGGAAATCTGATCGCGGCGGATGGCAAGCTGTGGTGCAGCACGATGGATGGGGAACTGGTGGTGGTGAAAGCAACACCGGAGAAATATATCGAGTCGGGACGGGCTGTCGTTTGTGGTGAAACGCGGCAGGCCCCGGCCCTCTCAAATGGTCGGCTCTATTTGAGGGATGGGCAGGAGATCGTATGTGTCGATGTCCGGCGATGAAGGGCGAATCCGGTGACGACTCCCGACATCCTTCGTGCCCATCGTCATTGCAGACGGCATCGCGTCGAGGTTCTGCGTAGTTTGACGTGCGGATGTTTTTACTGTCGAGCAATCTTCCCTCCCACTGAGATTCTCGAATGGACCGATCCGAGGGAGGGGACGGGGCAGACCGCGATCTGTCCGCATTGTGGGGTCGATGCGGTGCTTGGAACGGAGTCCGGATACCCGATCACGGACCAGTTTCTTCAGGCGATGCACCAGCACTGGTTCTGATCGTCCGCCGTCTCATTCCCGGACGCCCCTCCGTCGATTCAGATAAAAACAGCCACTCACGTGGTGTGAATGGCGGTGGGGATTCATTCCGTGAATCGGTCGAGTACTACGGTTAACTAGAAGTCGAGTGTCACGATCCTGCCGGGTACGAACCGGAAGAATCGCTCTTGAGTGGGGACATCGGGCCCCTTGCCAAACTTGGCCTCCACGCGGTAGATGTGAGGGACTCCGGGCATGAGGGGTTCTGACTCAAAGTGCCACAGGTTCGCATCGCGGCGATCGCGGAAACCAGTCACGCCGTCTTTGGTTCGAAATTCGTTGGTTCCGTAGACTTTCACATCGGTGGCACCGATGACACGAACATCGACGATGCTGATCCGCGGATGCTTCTCGACGGGAATCGGTCGCATGGCCCGCTGATAGGTCTGCCCGAGTGTTCCCGGCGGCGGCGATCCGTCCGTCACGGTTACGGGCGAGGGGCCGGGTGCCGGGGCCCCCATCATTCCTGGCCCGACGGGCGAACCCCATACGGGGGGCGGGCTCAGCATCTCCGGCTCGACCATCAGTGTCGGCTCCGCGATCACGAGGGGGGCTCCGCCTACAACGCCACCACCACAGTTGCATCCCGCCTGCATCCCTTGCGGTAGCAAGAGCCCCACAGCCGCAATTGCCCATACAAAATGACGAACTGTGAACTGATTCAGCATTGTCGGTCTCCCGATGCACGGTGGTCGTGGCAATACGGAAAACCTAGCACCTCCCCGCGTCGATGCTGGAGCGACGTTTGTGTCCTTGCAAGTTTATCGCCCGTTTTTCAAGGCTCCCCACTGGCATCCCGCACAACAGGCAGGGTTTAACAGGGATCGATCAATGAACCGCAGCGAAGGTTATTCCGACGGTGCGGTCCCCAGTAGTGAGGCCAGGATGGCTGGCAGTTGACTGGCGGCCTGTCCACGGGTCAGGACCGCTGCAAATCCGGCTTCCTGAGCTGCTGCCAGTCGAGCGGTTGCGACATGCGGGGCATAGGCCACTGTCATCGGTCGCCCGTGCTGACGGATCACGTCCCCAATCGCTTTCAGATCCAGATCGTTCGCTTCGAGATCCACCACCAGCAGATCCACCGGTTGACTCTGTAACCGATGGAGCAGCGTCTTCCCGGATAAGATCCGCGACACGTTGGTACAAACCGTTTCCATCGCACTCAGGACTGGAACTCCCAGCATCAAGTCACCACTGACAAATAATCCCTGACGATCAATCATGATGCCTCACTCACAAAAGCCCTGTCCGGCCACCTCATTCGTACGAGTCCACGGTAGAAACCAGACGCCCTCGCATTCCGGCTGATGGTAGAAATCGAGAATGAAGCTTTGACGAATCCTTACTCGGTATTGGAACTGGTTCACAGGCCGGGCAGACAGGAATGACTGCTCCACCGAGAATGTCTGCCCCGTTGAATCAGTGGCACAGACATGCCTGTCTATGCGTTCTGAAGACCGACACGGAATCTGTGTTAGAAGAAGTCCGCATCGAACTTCAGATCGTCCTCGGTCAACAACTCGACGCCCTGCTGCTTCAGGATGGCAATCGACTGGTCGATGTTGTCGACATGCAAAGCGGCAGCCCGCCGCCCGCTACGGACCTGCGGAATGGAATAGATGTAGTGGACGTTGATCTCGGCCCGCATCAGGGTCTGTAGAATCTCGGTAAACGGCTGGCTCGATTCCGGCAGTTGGACACCAATGATGTCCACCTCGGTAAACGTGTGTCCGCCGAGATTCAGGATTTCCCGAGCATGGTCGACATGATCCACGATCAGTCGGGCCACGGCAAAGTCCACGGAATCCACCACGCTCAGGCTCGCAACTCGCAGATCCTGACGTTCGAGCTTTCTCAGCAGATCATGCAGTTTGCCCACCCGATTGGGCATAAAGACACAGAACTGGTGCAGGCAGGGCCAATCGTGCCCGCGCATCGTTTGAGCATCGATATGCGCATCATCTCCGAATTCGCCCGGCATCCGTTCCACTCCTGTGAGCACAATGTGATGCGGGAGTTTAGGCCAGTTGACTCTACTCGGTCAATTTGAGGTCAGGACTCACCGACACACTCGCAGGCCGCCCATCAAGAGTGGCATCCCATTCCCGTGGAGGACCATCTATATTCAAGCTCTCCTTCGAACGCGGTGGCCGGTCTCGTTGTTCGAAGTTTCCCGGTTGCTCCTCGGTTCTCTCGAAACGGATTCACCATGAAGTGGATGGCCTGGGCTTCTCTGCTGATCAGTGCGATTGTTGGGAGTGGGGCAGGCTCGCCGGTGTTTGCGGTGGGCCCTGATCCGGTACAGCTCTGGCCGCAGGGGGCTCCCGATGCGGTCGGGACCGAAGAGAACGACCAGCCGACCATTCAGATTTTCTCTCCGGAAGAGAACGCCACCGGGGCTGCCATCGTGATTTGTCCGGGTGGTGGGTACGGAATCCTGGCCTATGACCATGAAGGGGCCCAGGTCGCCCGGCGGCTCAATGCGTTCGGTGTGACGGGGGTGGTGCTGAAGTACCGGCACTCGCCGAAGTACCGCCATCCGACCCCATTGGGTGATGCTCAGCGGGCGATCCGCCACCTGCGGGCCAATGCCGCTGCGTTAAAACTGTCTCCAGATCACATTGGAGTGATGGGGTTCTCGGCGGGCGGGCATCTGGCTTCGACCGTCTCCACTCATTTTGATGCCGGAAAACCAGACGCCGCCGATCCCGTAGAGCGCATGAGCTGTCGTCCAGACTTCTCCGTGTTGTGTTATCCCGTCATCAGCTTGGAAGACGACTATGCCCATAAGGGCTCCGCGAAGAATCTGCTGGGCGACCGGGCGGGTGATGCCGAGCTGCTTCACAGTCTGTCCAATGCCTCACAAGTCACCGCCCAGACGCCGCCCGCATTCCTGTTTCATACCCATGAGGACAGGGGCGTCCGCGTCGAAAATGCGATGGGCTACTACATGGCCTTGGTCAAGCACAACGTACCCGCCGAGTTTCACATCTACCAGAATGGTCCGCACGGAGTCGGGCTGGCAGATGGTGAGCCGGGGGCCCAGAACTGGTCGTCCGCGTTAGCCACCTGGATGCAGACCAGCGGTTTTCTGTTCGATGGAACACGGGCCGAGGTCAACGGGACGGTGACTCTGGATGGAAAACCTCTACGGTGGGGCTCCATCACCCTGGAATCAAAGATTCCCCACGCCCCCAGTGCCTGGTCGATGATTTCGGGGGGCAAGTTTTCGATCCCAGCTCACCGCGGCGCGGCGACTGGGGCGGTTCGTGTTACGGTACGGAATCTCGGAGCCGTGGAGCCCCGGGCGACAATCGAAGATGCGCAGGTCGTCTCGGTGCCGAATCTGGAGTTGCAGATTCAGGCAGACCAGAAAAACGAGTTCTCGCTCGATCTGAAAAGTGAATAGCCATGGGCCGCACCATTGCGATTGGAGACATCCACGGGTGCGACACGGCACTCGATGTACTGTTGCGTTCACTCAACATCGAGTCGGACGACACGGTGATCTCGCTGGGCGATGTGATCGATCGGGGGCCGGATTCCCGGCGGTGTATCGAATTGCTGATCGAACTGAAATCCCTCTGTCACTTTCTGCACATCATGGGCAATCATGAAGAGATGATGCTGGAGGCCCTGCACGGAGGCGAGCGGCGGGACGCCTGGCAGAGGTATGGGGGGCTGGAATTTATGGCCTCATATGGCGGACGGTTCGATGGCATATCCCCGGAACATCTGGACTTCATTCGCAGTGGTCGGGACTACATCGAGACAGAGACTTCGATCTTCTCGCATGCCACGATTCAGGGGGAATACCCGCTCGAAGTGCAGGACAAGCATTGGCTCCGCTGGAGCCGGTTCACCTCGCGGACCCAGCCCCATTTCTCCGGAAAACGGGTCGTGTGCGGCCATACAGCACAGCCATCCGGACGCCCGCTGGTGATTCACGGGTGGGTCTGTATTGATACCTGCGTCTACTGCCCCGGGGGGGCCCTGACGGCCTTGGATGTGGATAACGATCTTGTGTACCAGGCCGAACAGTCGGGCCGATTTCGAGGGTGCTTTCCGCTGGAGGACTTTGTCCAGTGAAACGACGCGAACCTAAAAAACGCAAGAAGCTGTTCCAGAGACCGGAGGGGCATGCTCCCGCCACGGAATTGGCCATTCCATTGCCTGCCAGCGGGCACACGGCCCCCGTCCGCGTGACGACCATGCGGTATTGTACGGAGTCCCTGATCGAACGCGATCTGACATCGCCCTCGGAACTGGCCGGGTTGCGTCAGCCTGGAACCACCCTCTGGATTAACGTGGATGGTGTCGGAGAGCCCCATTGGCTCCAGTCGATCGGCGAAACGTTCGGCCTGCACACGCTGGCACTCGAAGATGCGGTGCATGTGCATCAGCGGGCCAAGGTCGAAGAGTACGGGGACCACCTGTTCATTGTGGTGCGAATGGTCGCTGCCAGTGACCGCCTCTCGACGGAACAGGTCAGCTTGTTCCTCGGTCCCGATTTCGTGATTACAGTTCAGGAACTGCCGGGCGGAGATTGCCTCGATTCCGTGCGGCAGCGGCTGCGGACGAACTCCGGACGATTGCGCCGGGGTGGTGCGGACTATCTCGTCTATGCCCTCATCGATGCCGTAATTGACAGCTACTTCCCGGTACTGGAACGTTATGGAGAGGACCTGGACGCTCTCGATGCCACCGCCGATGGTTCCTCGCCCGAAGTGCTCGACCGACTGCATGTGATCCGCCAGGAGCTATTGCAGATGCGGCGTGCGGCATGGCCCCATCGCGATGCCCTGAATGAGCTGTTGCGATACGAAACGAACTTGATCGCGGAGGGCACGCGAGTTTTCTTCCGCGATTGCTACGACCACTCGATCCAGATCATCGATGTTCTCGAAACCCAGCGGGAAATGTGCGCGGACATGCGTGATCTGGTACTGACCATGGTGGGACAGCGGACCAATGACATCATGCGGGTGCTGACCATCATGTCAACGATTTTCATCCCGCTCAGCTTCATCGCGGGCGTGTATGGAATGAACTTCGACACACAACAGTCCCCCTACAACATGCCCGAACTGGCATGGAAGTATGGCTACCTGTTCTCGCTGGGGATCATGGCCCTAACGGCGGGCGGACTATTGGTGTTCTTCTATCGCAAAGGCTGGCTGCGGCGTCAGAAGACCAGCAACGGCCACTGAGCCAGCGATGGCTACCGGTTATGAGACGTTTGTTCCGGCAGCCCCGTGCATTTCCCCTGGAGCGGCGATCAGGGGCACTCCCAGCGAAGCTGCACCGATACCGGTGAGACCGGCAACACCCGGGTGTGTCAGTAGTGACGGGCTTTCGTTCAGCGGGTGAGCCCCGAGCGGCCCGATCATGGATCAGTCGCGGCATGAGCTTTCCAAAGGGGGCGGGCGGTGTTACTCCAGCCACAGAACCCTGCCATTCCTCGCGGCGTGTGACTCCGTACCGGGAAATGCGAGCTCTCCATTTCTGGCCCCGCAGCGCAGCACAAAACCCGGTGAGAACCGATCAGATTCTCATCGGGTTTTCTTGGATTCTAACGCCGGACGAACTATTTCTGGTCGTCGAGAGTGAACGGAGCCCGAACGACGGGCTTGTTGACCAGTCCGCTGCGGATCAACCTGACAGGCACGTTGCGGCGGACAATCTGGCCATCTTCTTCCACGCGAATGGACTGCAGGTTCTGGCGGAACTTGCGAATCGTGATCCCCGTCGTCTTGCGACCGTTACCACCGAGGTACTTCGCTTTACCGCGTTCGCAGAGGCTGCGACCGGCAGCGGGCTTGGTGTCGCCGTACAAAGCGACCTTTTTTGCCTGCTTGATGCGCTTGTTCTTCTTGAGGGTGCTCATGGTGAGACCTGCTGTAGGGGGTGGCATCTCACGTCCGGTGAAACGCTCGCCCTGTGGGTTTTCGGGAAGCCGAGAAGTGTAATGCCGGTCGCCCGTTGTTGCAAACCGCACTCATGGCAGGAATTCCAAATCTGACTCCAATTTCAGGCAGGTTCGTCAATGGAACGACGCAACGCGATCGCCGCGAACGAATCACATTCGCTTTTCAATACACCATATCCGTTTTTACAGTAACGAGATGCAACAAACCAAGGTGAGTTGATTACGGATTTTTCAGAACGCTGTGGCACGCGGCGTGCATCGGATCTCCAATGCCCACCGGCCCCTGCACTTCATCACTTCAGGCATCCACATCCCGTTGGCCTGCCCCACAGAAAGACAGATCATGCTCGTCCTGACCCGGAAAGAATCCCAGACGATCCATATCGGTGACGATATCGTCATCCAGATTGTCCACGCCGGGAAGTCGTCTGTACGTATTGGAATCGAGGCCCCGCATGCCATCCGCGTGATGCGCGGCGAACTGGCGATCGAGGCCCCGCCCAGTGCTGCCCGCGATTTCACCCGGACGGCGGATCTGTTTCTGGAATGTGCGGAAGCAGCCTGATGGCTGATGGAAAACGCCGTTCGTCCCGCTTCAAACAAAAAACCCCGGTCTTCTGACCGGGGTTTTGTATTGTACAGTGGTTTTTCGACGGTTAGCGTTTCGATCGAATGAGTTCGCCCCTTTGAGGACGCTCACGGATCAGAAGCACTCGACCAGAAAAGCCCAGAACTGGCCTCCCAGAACTAAGCCTCAGCGGGAGCCTCCGCAGTGGCTTCAGCCCCTTCAGCGGGTGCTTCTTCTGGCTTGACTCGCTCTTTCGGAGCAGGCGCGGGGGCTGCCGCCTTGGCTTCACCCCAGCGGTTGCTCTTGACCTTGTCCATCAACACAGCGACCTTTTCACTGGGCTGAGCGCCGACCGACAACCAGTAGTCGATTCGGTCCATCTTGAGCGTAACACGCTTCGACTTGTCCTTGACCATCGGGTCATAGGTGCCGACTTCTTCAATGGCTTCAGCGTCACGAGCTTTGCGCTGATCCATAATGCAAATACGGAAGAACGGACGGTGAGTCCGACCCAATCGCTTCATTCGAATCCGAACAGCCACACGAATCTCCCGACTTTCGCCGAAACCTGACGCCGAACCTGACGTCGAAACCCTGACGCCGTGCAGACCGGACAACCTCTTAACGCTTCTTGTTGCGTTTCCGGGCGTCTTTGGCCTGCTTCCGTTCCTTCTTCTTCTGATCGCGAATCTCGTCCCGTTTCACCGGGCCGCGGACCGATCGCTGCTTCTCCATGCCCATGGCTGCGCCAGGACGCATCATCGACTGGAGGTCGCCCATGGCACGCATCTTGTCAACCATCGACAAGCCAGCCATTTGCTTCATCATGCCGGCCATTGTCTTAAACTGTTTGAGCAGTTCATTGACTTCTACCGGATCCGTACCACTTCCGGAGGCGATCCGGTTGCGGCGCGAACGGTCAATTTTGTCAGGATTTCGCCGTTCGTCAAGCGTCATTGACCGAATCATCGCCTCGACACGCTTCAAATCCTTGTCGGGGTCCATTCCGTCGAACTGATCCAGTGCCGCCGCCACCTGTCCCATCCCGGGGATCATCTTCAGCAGACTCTTCATCGAGCCCAGCTTTTTCATCTGCTGCATCGAGGCCAGAAAATCGTCCAGCGAGAACTTCCCTTGCAGCATCCGTTCCTGCTGCCGTTCAATCTCCTGGGCATCCAGCTTGTCCTGGGCCATCTCCAGGAGTGTTGCCACATCCCCCTGCCCCAAAATACGTTGCGCCATTCTGTCAGGGTGGAATGGCTGAATCTTATCTAGCTGTTCGCCGAGTCCGATGAACTTGATCGGCACTCCCGTTACCGCCTTAACCGACAGCGCCGCTCCGCCGCGTGTGTCCCCGTCCAGCTTGGTCAAAATGACCCCATCCAATTCCAGGGCATCATTAAATGCCTTGGCACTTTTCACCGCATCCTGTCCGGTCATGGCGTCGCAGACCAGAAATGCCTGGTGCGGCATCAATTTATTGTCAATCTCGATCAGCTCTTTCATCAGAGCATCGTCGACGTGCAGCCGGCCCGCCGTATCGAGAATCAGGATGTTACAACCCTGCTTTTCGGCGGCCTTCCGTCCGTTCTGGCAGACTTTCACCGGGGATGAATTCGCCGGGTCTTCCGAGTAAACCGGAACCCCCACCTGTTCGCCGATCACCCGCAACTGCTCGATGGCTGCCGGCCGCTGCAGGTCGGCGGCCACCAGCATCGGCTTGGCCCCCTGCTCCTTGAGCATCCGGGCCAGCTTGCCGCAGGTCGTCGTTTTCCCCGATCCTTGGAGACCGCACATCATCAGAACGGTCAATTCGCCGCGGCGCATCTCGATCGAATGGTCGACCGGACCCATTAAATTGATGAGTTCCTGAAAGACGATCGAAATGATCTGTTCGGTCGGGTTGAGCGACTTAATGACCCGTTCGCCGACCGCTTCTTCGGTGACCTTGGCGCAGAAGTCCCGCGCCACGTCATAATTGACGTCAGCTTCGAGCAGCGACTGACGGACCTTCTGCATCCCCTCGCGGATGTTGCTTTCGGTCAATTTGCCGCGAAACAGACTCCCGAGTGACTCGGTGAGTGATTTGGTCAGGCCTTCAAGCATGGAACCGCCGCCTTGACTTCGAATCCGGAAAACCGGTGGAAGCCGATATTCTAGGCATCGGACGGGCTGTTGTCAGGGATACCCCGTTCCCCATTCGAGGGAAGTGCGTACTCCCCCTCGTGGATGAATTGCCGTCGGTCGAGATTTCGAGAGGGTCCACTCGAATTATCCACGGATTTCTCAGATTTCCACCGATTTCGATAAGGCGAATCGCAAATGCCGATGCCGCTTCGGACCTGTGATGGGCGAAGTGACAAGTTTCCACGTGCGATCTGGCATCAATCCCCATCAGAGAATTCGGTGGCGGAATCGGAACGATGACCTCGCACATGCCTGGGGATGTTCTCTCGGGGACATTTCAAAATCTCGGTGATTCCGATGAGTGGACCCTCTTCCTCCGTAACAGTGCTTTCCTGTGATTCGCAGCGATCACGGGGACGGAGAGAAATCTCTTACCCGCCACCGACGATCGAGAGCACGCATCATCCCCCCACCCGAAAAACGCCCACAGCCATTCGTGCATGAAACGCAATAATCCCAATTCTCTCACAGAAAAATTCCCAGTCATACCAGAACTTCGATTGACGAAAGTCATGAATTCTTGAGACTGCATCATCCTGGCAGGAGCCTGCTCAACGGGTCACCTGTCGCCGCTTGATCTCCACTGAACGCCCTCCCCCCGAGTCCTTCCATGGTTCGCGTCGCCATCCTGGGTGCCACTGGTTACACCGCTTACGAGTTGATGCGGCTGCTGCTGCGGCATCCCGAGGCGCGAATCACCGTCGTCACCAGCCGAACCGAGACGGCGCACATTTCCTCCGTGCATCCCTCGCTGTCGGGGCGGCTCGATCTGCAAATGGAGAATCCCACGCCCGAAGAACTGGCCGAGCGGGCCGATGTGGTGTTCTGCTGTCTGCCGCATGTGGCCAGCATGGAGACCGTGCCCAAGCTGCTGTCGGTCGGACTCAAGGTGATCGACCTTTCGGCGGATTACCGGCTGAAAGATCCCGGTGTCTATGAGACGTGGTACAAGCATGTCCACACCGACCCGACGCGGTTGGGGACCACGGTCTACGGGCTGCCTGAACTGTTCGGGGACCGGATTCGCGGACAGTCGCTGATTGCCAATCCGGGGTGCTACACGAGTACCTCGATCCTGGCGCTGGCCCCCTTACTGCATGCGAAGCTGATCGAGCCGACGGGGATCATTATTGATGCCAAGAGCGGTGTCAGCGGGGCGGGACGAACGCCCAAGACGAACATCTTGTATGCGGAGTGCAACGAAAGTCTGTCGGCTTACTCGGTCGGCGATCACCGGCATACCCCTGAGATCGAGCAGGTCCTGACCGAGTCCAGCGGTCAGAAGGTCGAAGTGATTTTCACCCCGCACCTGGTCCCGATGGACCGTGGAATTCTCGCCACGATCTACGCTACCCCCCGCGGCGAGGTGACGCAGTCCCAGTTGCTCGATGCGATGCGCCGCTACTATGTCGGCAAGCCGTTTGTACAAGTGGTCGACCACTTGCCCCGGACGAAGGATGTGGCCTACACGAACAACTGCCACATCACAGCCCGCGTAGTGCGGGGCAAAGTGCTCGTGTTCGGCGTCCTCGACAATCTGATTAAGGGGGCGTCCGGCGTGGCGGTTCAGAACTTCAACCTGATGTACGGGTTTGCCGAGGCGACAGCCCTCGACCCGTAGTCGGCAATTGAAACCCCAATCAACGGGTCGCTCGCACCGGGTGTTGCCCCCTCCATGACCCGTTGAAAAGCAAGTCTCATCGGAGTCCCAGACGCCGCAACCGAGTCTGTTTCCGCAGGCGGGTGTCCCGTGATGAGGCCAGCCACACCTGCGGCTGGCGTCAGGAATTCATCCCATTCCTTTACGGTTCCTGATATAAACAATGCCGGTAGTGCGTATACGTTCACGGTGAGAGCAGCATGGAATTTTTCGTTGGCCTGTTGCTGTTGGCAGCGGTGACTTGGTTCCTGGCAGGACCGATCATGCTGATATTGCATACAACAAAGCTCAATACACTGGAGGAGACGGTCAGGCGACTGACCCGCGAACTGGACCGACTCAAGTCCACACCATCGCCCTCGCCGGAAAAAAACGTATTGGCCAGCACAGCCGAATCGGCCCGACCGGCCAACCGAGAGGTTATTCTGGCGGCAATCCATCGAGCTGCAGCAGAATCTGGACCAGAGACTGCAGGGACCATAGCGAGTGTTTCAAAAATCAGTCCCCTGGACTCGCCGTCATCTGTGGCCTCGAACCCCACAGCTCAAGAAGTAATCGAAGATCTCGAAGTCCTCGAAGAGTCGTCCACCTCCACACTCGCTGCGATCGTCTCTGAACCGCCGGCCCCTGCGAAAGCCGCCCCGCAGACGGGCGGGTTTGATGAACTGGTGGCCAGCCAGTGGCTCAGCTGGGTAGGGGCCGTGGCGGTGATGATCGGAGTCGGCTTTGCCCTCAAATATGCCATCGAAGAGCAGATGCTGAATCCCGCCGCACGAGTCGTCCTGGGGATGCTGGGGGGCGTAACCGCTTTCGCGTTGGGCGTCTTTGCCATGCGCAAGGACTATCGAGTGCTGGCCGAAGGATTGGCCGGTGCCGCTATGGGAACGCTGTACTTTTCGCTATTCGCCGCGTTTCGGTGGTACGAACTGCTGCCCCAGTCTGTGGCCTTCACGGGGATGGCACTGGTCACTGCGGTGGGACTGTCGTTCGCTGGAATCTTTTATTCGCTACCCTCCGCTGTACTGGCCATGATTGGTGGCTTCCTGACGCCCTACATGCTCTCAAAAGGCGACGGTGATATCTCGACTCTGTTTACCTACATCTTAATTCTGGATCTGGGTGTACTCACACTGGCCACCTTCCGCAACTGGGGCCAACTGCATCTGGTGAACTTCGGGGGAACGGTCCTGATCTGGCTGGGATGGCTGGCGAATGGTTATCACCCCGACGAGTTGTGGTTGACAGTGGGATGGATCTCCGTGTTCGGCGTGCTGTTCTCGCTGCTGGGAGTATGGCGGCACGTGTTGCGAGGAGAGGAAAGCAGTCGATCCGATACGACATTGATGCAGCTAACGCCGCTGGCATACTTTGGAGCGTTATATGGATTAACCCGGCCACTCCATTCCGATTACCATGGGCTGATGGCGCTCTTGGTAGCGGCGTATTATCTGGGACTGGGGGCGTTTGCTTATCTGCGAAACCGGGGAAACAATCAGGTGGTTGTCTCTCTGGTCGGGATCGGGCTGTCGTTTGTGACACTGGCCGTGCCCCTGCAATGGACCGGGCATTGGATTACGATCGCATGGGCTCTGGAAAGTCTGCTGTTGATCGAGATTGGATTGCGATACAGCAAGCCGGGATTTCGAGTCACGGGTTTCGCCCTGCTGGCAGTGGTCCAACTGCACATGATGCTGTATGGGCTCGGAACACTGGCCCGGCCCGAGGAGTTCGATACTCGATTCGTCCGGGAGATGCTGGGCCCCTCGAATCTCGTTGTGGAGGCCCCGAAGTCCGCTTTTTACGGCCTGATCAACGGGCGGTCGTTGAGCTTTCTGGCCAATGCGGTCGTGCTCGCGATTCTCGCTTGGGAGTATCGGCGACGCGAAAAGGAACTGGTACGACAGCCATCCACCGAGACGTTGCGGCAGCCGGGAATTCTGCAAGGATTGCCGGATGGCCACCAGGTAACCGCCTGGCTGATGCCAGCGGTGCCGATTGTCGTATTGTCGATGGGGTTACTGGAAACGTTCGTCTACGGCGTTCATGCGCACTGGTCGGGGCCCGCTCATCTGTCCGTACTGCCGATCTGGTTTGCCATTTTCTCATTCGGGGTTCTGCTGGCCTTTCGTGGTCTGACGGATGTGCCATCACTCGGGCGGCTGGCTCAGGGGCTGTATACCATCACGGGAGGGCTGCTGCTGGTCAGCCTGCTGGCGTTGTGGTTTGACTCCCGGTTTCCCGTCGATGGGCCGTGGGGCATGGTGCTGTTCAGTCCGCGTGGATTCGGGTTCCTCACGGCCTTAGGGGCCGCGGCAGCAGGAGCCAGCCTGTTTTCGACTCGTCGGGAAGCGGAGACTGCGGGCTGGACGTTTGGGGACGCCTTGACGGTGGCGGTCCCGCTGGTGGTGCTGGGACTCTGCCTGACCGAGGTGTATGCCTTTGGACAGCGTCACGATTGGACATGGGCTGCCCACTGGAGTGCGGTCGGGATCGGTCTGGCGCTAGTGACGATGGGCGTACGCTGGTGGGGAGAGCGGGGCGAAACCTCTCCCCATCCACTGTTGAAACTGTCACAACTGTTCTACGCGGGACTGGCGGGAGTGGTCTTGGTGTTGTTTTTCGGAACACTCTCCGATGAGTCCGCTCATGGCCGGCATGCCCTGGAGGACGCATGGCGGTTGCCGCTGCTGAACCCGCGCGGGATCAGCCTGGGGACCATCACCATCGCGGGTGTGCTCGGGTGGAGATGGACCGCGCGGGATCGCGATGCGCCGCTGTGGTTGCCGTCTCATCGAGGTGTGAGCCTGGGACTGTTCGCCTATATCGTGATGTTCTTACTGCTGACAATCGAGGTGTTCGCCCAGGGAAAGCAGCACAGCTGGAAGACAACCACCTCGCTGGCGATCACGGGAGTGTGGTCACTGATGGCAATGGGCACAATCGGCGCCGGGCTGATCTGCCGATCCGCACCCATTCGCGTGGTCGCACTGGCGGTACTGACCATCACAACCGCCAAGGTATTTTTGTATGACGTCTGGTATCTGGACAAACCGATCCGGGCGGCAGCGTTCTTTGGCCTGGGCCTGGCCCTGTTCGCCACGACCTTTCTCTACCGCCGGTTCCAAGGGCAGTTAAAGGACTGGATTCAGCCAACAAGTCGCACCAACGGTGACTGAGCAGAAGCAAAGCAAGCGGAAGGCAGATTCTGAATCCGCTCTAACTTCAGAACTTCACGGACTACCGGTTCACGGTCTGCCGAGGGGATAAAATCCCCCCGGTGATGGCTCGGCTATTATGGAGCAGGAGGAGTTGCAGGAGCCGCTGCGGGCTCAGCCGGTGGAACTACGGGCATGGGCTTGGGGGCGGCCTTGAGCGCTTTCAGCCGGTCGAGCTTAGCCTTGGCCGCTTCAGCTTTTTGCTGGGCGATTTTGGCAGCGGCATCGTAGTCGGTCAGGGCCTTTTGCTCTTCGGGTTTCGCAGGGGCTTCCGCCGCGGCTTTGTCGGCAGTTGCCTTAGATTTCGCCATCTCCTCAAGAAGCAGCTTCTCAGCGGCAGCGGACTTCTCGGTGGCGGCTTTGGCAGCGGCGGTGAGTTCTTCGGTCGTTTTCTTGCCCGTCGTTGCGGCAGCCTGTTCGGCATTGGCCTTTTCAAAGGCGGCCTTGGCGGCAGCGAGAGCGGCTTCGGCGGCCTTGAGGGACTCTATTGCCTTTGTCATCTCGACGGTCTTTTCGGCGAGAGCCTTTTCCATCGCCGCCTTTTCGGCAGCGGCAGCCTGGGCCTTGGTGGTGATTTCGTTCAGTTGAGCCGCGGCGGTATCGGCCAGGGCCTTGCGATCCGCCAGCACCTTGTTGACAGCTGCGATCTGATTCGTCGCCTGAGTCAGTTCGCCAGAGGCCCCTCCCAACAGCTGTTCGGCCTGGGCAATCGTCGCGTCAATAGTGGGTGGGTTCGTGTTGAATTCATTGAGCAGGGCCCCATCCGCCGCGTTCCAGATGCGGATCATTCCCAACCAGTCCCCCCCCAGGACGCGTTCGCTCTCAGCGTCGAACGCGACTTCCATTCCGAGGTCGCCTTGACCCGGGAATTCCTTCAACTGGCCGCCATCGCCGTTCCACAATCGGACGACACGATCACGACCGTTCGAGACCAGACGGCCATCACGGATGTAGTCCATGGCCAGACAACCGCCATGGGCGTTCCATTTCTTGACCTCGGTCCCATTGGTCATTTCCCACAACCGAATGGTGTTGTCCTCACTGGCCGAAGCCACCACGTTACTGTCGGGCCGCCAACTGATGTCGGTGATCATCCCCTGATGACCGAGCAGGTTGTAGAACTCCTTGCCCGTGGACGATTCCCAGACAACAAGCCCATTGGAGCGGTCACCGGAGGCAAGTAATACGCCATCGGGGCTGAACTCGATCGCCGTGATCCAGTCCGTGTGTTTCTTGGACTCGAACAGCAGTTCACCCGACTCAATCGAGTAGACGCGAATCATCTTCTTGGGCCCCCCCAAGGCAATCATCGTCTGATCGGCGGAAATGTCGGCGGCCAGCACCGAATCGTATTCGTCGCCAATTTCCGCCGTGCGTTCACCCGTCTTGACATCGTAGACCACCACTTTTCCGCTGGCCCCACCCCGTCCGCCGCCCGCCATGAGCATGGCCCCGTTGCGGCTGAATTTCAGCACCTGGGGCTGACCTTCGGGAAAGGGCAGAACCCCCAGGACCTCAAATGTCTGGGTGTGGTACAGGGTGATCTGACGATGGCCGGAAATGGCTGCCAAGGGAGCCCATGGGCTCACGGCCAGTGCCGTGACCGCATTGCGTGTGGGACTCTGAACGACAGGGTCACCCAGATAGGCGATCGGCATGGCCACTTCGGCAGGACGTTCGGTCGATACTTCAATCTTGGCCAACGAGGACTTCTTCTTCATCTTTGCCGTGGAGCCGCTGCTTTCCAGCAGGCCGCCATCAATCCACTTTTTGACCAGTGCCAGCTCCGCCTCGGGCATTTTGTCCGCATTCGGAGGCATCTTGGGCTCCGATTCATGCGTGATCAGATTCCACAAATAACTGTTGCCCGCGTCACCGCCTTCGACCACGGTCCCGGAACTGCCCCCCTGCATGGTGCCCGCGTAATTGTCCAGCGTCAGGCCGCCCTTGCGGTCATTCGCATTGTGACACGATCCGCATTTGGCCTTAAACAGGGGCAGAATGTGATCGTTATACGTGATCTTTTCGGCAGCTGCGTCCTGTGCGATGACGGGCGATGCGGCGAAGACCAGTACGAGGGCGAGGGCAAGTTTGTGCATGGCAGGGCCAACCGGGTGGATAGCTGAGGGTCGATTGACAGACTTGCTGTCGTTCTCAGTGCAAACCGTCACACTCAAAGAACTCAATGATTGAACAGGAATTCGCGGCTGTTCATCAGCGCCCAGAAAACATCTTCCAGTCCACGGTTCTTGTCGGTGCCTTCCGCAAACAGTGGGGCCAGTGCCGCGACTTCCTGTTCGGTCGGTTTTCGCGTCAGGCAGGTGATGTAAAGCTGTTCCACGATCTGTGGCGGTTCGAGCTTCTGGTCCTGAAGAGCCTTCAGGACGCCTCCCTGCTGGATCTTGTTATTGACGACATCGCCGTTCATCAGATGCAGAGCCTGGGACAGGGTCGGCTCCATCTTCACCTCGCAGGAGCAGGCTGTCTCGCGCGTCGCCCGTCCGAAGGTCGTCAGGAAGTAGGTCGAAGTCTGACCGTTGGCAATCTGCACAGCCCGAGATCCGAGGGGCAGTCCCGCGAACTTTTCCTTCGTGGTTGTTACCTGACTGATGATGTCCAGCATCGATTCCGCCTTGATGCGGCGGATCGTCTGATGGGCGAAGTTGAGTTCGTCGCTGCCATTGCTGTCGTTTCGCAGTGTGGACCGCTGGTAGGCCTTGGACACGCAAATATCTCGGACCAGTGACTTGAAGTTATAGTTGGACTCCGTAAACCGCTTGGACAACTCCATCAACAGTTCAGGATTGGAGGCGGGGTTGGACACCCGCACATCATCCACCGGTTCGACGATCCCCACACCCATGAAATGCTGCCAGATGCGGTTCGTAAAGTTCTGCGCAAAGTACGGATTGGCGGGCGAGGCCAACCACTTGCCAAGCGCCACGCGGCGATCCAGACCTCCGGTCAGATCCGCCTTGCCTCCGCCGAGGAAGTGCGGCACGGCATTGGCCCCGGTGACCGGATGCTGAACTTCCCCCCCTCCGGCGTTGAAAATGATCTGCTCGCGGGTGTCTTCGCTGGTCTTCCGTCCGACCTGTGCGAACAAAGCCGCAAAGTTGTAGTAGTCGTCCTGTGTCCATCGGTCAAACGGATGGTTGTGGCACTGGGCACATTGGATTCGCATCCCCATGAAAATCTGGGCGGTGTTTTCCGCGATTTTCAGCCGATCCTGCTCGATCTGGTAGTAGTTGGTCTGTGCGACCTTGAACGTTCCCCCGCTGGCGGAAAGCAGATCCTGAACCATCTTGTCGAGCGGAACGTTGTTGGAAATCTGCTCCACGAGCCACTGGTAGTACAGCACAACCGATTTGGTGGATACCTGCTGGGTAGTGCGAATCATGAGCCACTCGGCCCACTTCGACACCCACATCTCGGTAAACTCCTTGCGACCGAGCAGTTCATCGATCTTCTTTTCCCGCTTCTTCGGGTCCGTGTCGGCCATGAAGGTGGCAAACTCTTCCCGCGAGGGCAGCAGTCCGATCAGGTCGATTGAGATGCGGCGAAGGAACTCTTCATCGGAGCAAAGTCCACTGGGATGAATCCGCAGCTTCTTCAGTTTGGAAGCGACGAATTCGTCGATGTAGTTGACCGGCTCCGGGGCGGTTTCCTGGTACTGCAAACCCTTGGGCAGCACGATGTATTGCGATCCGACCGTAAAGGTCGAGAACCGCGCCATCACGAATGCTTCGCCACGAGCCCCCGCTGTCACGACACCCGAGGGGCTGATCGCGGCAGAGTTTTCGTTGTTCGTCAGGAACAGCGCCAAATGGGTCA
>QWPB01000148.1 GCA_003671275.1 Planctomycetota bacterium
CCTCGGCTGGGTCGTGGGATAGGCTTCGAGCCTGTCGTTTCTTGGTGGCTTTGACAGGCTGGAAGCCTATCCCACGACCCAGCCGAGGCGTGGGCAATGTCCCGCCGCGAACACTACCAATCCGAAACCAAACGCCCGGTCCCGATCCGCTCCTGGACCGGTGAACTCCTCGCCCCGATCATCGAGCATGAAGAACGCGGCGAGATCGAAATCTTCCGCGCCGAAGAAGCCGCCAAGAAGCAGTCCGGCGATATCGAACTCCGCCATGTCGGCAAAGACACCTCGACTCCGTGGCAGACTGATGGCCGCGCATGGCACACCCGCGATCGCCTCTCCCACACGGGCCAACGCTGCCGCTGGGAAGGCCAGGCCCTCGCACTGGTCATCGACACTCTCGCGAAACGCACCCAACTCGCCCCGGTCAACTGGAACCACCGTAGCGTGGTCGAGGTCATGTCGGCGGAAAAAGCGGGGGGCTGGTTCCTGCATGCCCAGACCGGGGACGAGTGGCTGCTCACGCTCAAGTTCCGCGTCAAGAAGGGAACGTTCGACGAGGCCGCCTTGCAGAAGCAACTCCCGCTGAAGCCGCTCGACCAACTCGACGAACTGCCGGTCTACGGACGCGGCGACCGAGTGCGGGTCAAGAACCTCAAGGGGCCATTCCAAGAGATCACGATCACCGTCCACTGGGCCCGCGAGATCGACACCCCCGCCTTTCAAAAGTTCCTCACCGCCGCCGTCGACAGCTACGGCAAACAAGCCACAGCTGCGGCTCTGGTGATCGGCGACCTCTCGCCGTGGAAGGTGCTGGGCCGCAAGTGGCACCTGTCGCGAAAGGGGTTCCCCAGTGCGAAGCGCGTCGACTGGGAGGCCGAGACCCTCGACCAGTTATTTACGCTGATCGAGGGGATCGCAACTAGCGGCACGGTCGAATGGGGCGGGAAGCAGACCGTGACCTGGACCCGCGAAGGTGAGGAGAAGCCCGCCATCGAAGTAAACACAAAACGCCGCACCTCGATCGACCTCGAACTCTACGGCCCCCCCGGAAGATTCGGCCTCGGCCACATCTCATCGCTCGGCGAAACTCGCGAAGTCGACACCGCCCGCGATGGACGGCAGGTCGTGCGGTTGAGCCTGATCACCGCCGATCAGGTGAGTGATCCGGGGCTGAAGAAGTTCCTCAAGGAGAAGTGGAAGGTGTAGCGTGGGACGGGCACGTTTGCCCGTCCTCGCTTCTGGTTCCCAAGCTCCGCTTGGGAACCCCGATCCCCGAAGCTCCGCTTCGTCGCGTGCCAAATGACGTTGGCCTTCGAGTTTCTCGGGCTGTATTCACACGGGGTCGTTCTCACTCGAGAGTTCACTCCACCGGCGGCGAAGCGGAGCTTCGAGGATATGCGTCACCAAGCCGGAGCTTGGTGACGAGGTCTCAACAAGTCCCGGACCACGATGACCTACACCGGTCGCGGGCTGCTGGCCAGCCGGACTGAGTCTCCGGGAACCGCGGAGGTCGCGACGGAGTCGTACACCTACAACATCGAGGGGCGACAGCTGACCCGCGTCGATGCGCGCGGGTTCACCTGGACGACGGTCTGGAACACCTGCTGCGGTCGCCAGCAGGGGAGCTATGACCCTTACGGCCATGGCTCCATCGTCAACGTCGACAACCTGGGCCGAGCCACGCACACAGCCACCGTCTCGAACGTGACGGCCCACTCGGCGAACTACAAAGACCCGATCGACGCCCAAACCCTCGGCGAAACCACCACCAAATACGACTCCCGAGGCCGCGTCACCGCCCGCACCGCCTGGCTGACCCCGCTGGGGCAAGTCGACCCCAACAATGTTCCCATCTACACCGGCACTCCGGTCAACGACTCGGCCAACCCGCCAGCGGCTCCGTACGGGCTGACGACGACGTATGCGTATGATGACAACCTCACCGACAACACCGGCCTCGACGCCACCTTCAGCGCCCACCTCGCGGGGCTCTCCCTCGGAGCCGACAGCGACGGCTCAGCTGTGCTGACCACCAACCCCGCCGGGGAACGCACGCTGGCGATTCGCGACGGCCTGGGACGCGGGGTGCGGTCGGTGCAGCTGGCGGCGGACAACACCGCTCTCGTCTCCCACACCAGTACGTTCGACACCGTGGTGAACATCAGCGGCTATGGCGATATCCTGGAGATGGCCAGCGCGAACGCCCTCGGCCACACGAACAGATCCCGCACCGATGGGGCGGGCCGGACGATCCAAACGCTCGATGCGACGAATGCCATCACCGCGTTCACGTACGATGCCAATGGCCGCCGCCTGTCGGTGCGTGATCCGAACAGCGTGGGTCAGGACTGCACCTACGACGCCCTGGGCCGCGACCTCACTTGTACCGACACAGCCGGGGCGGTGACTTCGCGGACGTACGATTTGGCGGGGCAAGTGCGGACGCAGACCGATGCGAAGGGGAAGGTCACGACGATGGCGTACGATTCGCGCGGTCGCCGGTTGACCCTCACCGACCGCATCGCCGCCACGACGACGTGGACGTACGACCCAGCGGGGAATGAGCTGAGCATGACCGATGCCGAGGGGCAGACGACGGTGTATACGTATGACAACTCGGGTCGCCGCACCAGCATCCAGTGGCCCGATCACGTCGCGGGTCAGAACCCCGGCGATGCGAACTGCGGCATCGAGACCACCGCCTTCGACCCAGCCGGTCGTGGTTTCCGCAAGACGAACCAGCTGGGCGACACGATGACCAGCGTGTACGACATGGGTTCGCGGGTGACTGCTCGCCAATACCGCACCCTGGCCAACTCGCCTGCGGGGACGACATCCAGCGTCGACACGTTCACCTACGATGCTGCCTCGCGGCTGCTCACCGGGGTCAAGGGCCTCTACTCGAACACCGTCGCGATGGCGTATGATGCCGGTGGGCGAAAGGCGAGTGAGTCGCTCACCATCGCCGGGCAGACCTACACCGTTGGCACCGCTTACGACACAGCTGGGCGCGTGAACCAATTGACCTACCCCGACGGGTCGGTGGTGGCCCGGACCTATGATTCGCGGAATCTGCTCTCGACAATTGCCCTCGGGGGAGGGAACATAGATTCTCGCACGTACGACACGGGCGGTCGCCTGAGTTCGGAGACCTTGGGGAATGGGCAAGTGGTGGCGCGAACCTACATGACAGGCGACAACCTGCCGCTGGCGATCAGCAACAGCGCGGTCGGGACGTATTCATACGGCTGGGATGCGAATAAAAATAAGACCGGCGAAACGATTACCGGAGCCATGGCGAGTTACACGTCGACAATGGGGTTCGATGACCAGAACCGCCTGACCAGTTGGAATCGCTCCAACGGCAACAGCCAGGCTTGGACCCTCTCGGCAGTCAACGACTGGCAGAACTTCACGAACAACGGTACAGCCATCGCTCGGACGCATGGCCCGACACATGAAGTGCTGACGGTCGGGTCAGCCGCGATCACCCACGATTCTCGTGGTAACATGACGGGCGATGAGTTCGCTATCGCGCGAACCTATGATGTCGATAACAAGGTCTCCCAAGCTGTCGTACCCAGCGGCAGTGCGAGAGGAATCGTTGGGACGCATGCCTACCAATATGATGTCCTCGGTCGGCGAGTTCGCAAAACGATCGGTGGAGCGAACGCCAGTGACACAGTGTTCGCCCACGCTGGCGAACAGATCGTCGCTGACTACTCCGCTGGAACCCCTGCGAGTTCGACTAGTACCAAGTACCTGTGGGGCAGCTACATCGACGAACTCGTCTGCCAAGCAGCGGGTTCAAGTCGCTTCTACCCGCACCGCAATCAGCAGTATAGTACCATT
Organism: Planctomycetota bacterium; assembly: GCA_003671275.1. Taxonomy (GTDB): domain Bacteria; phylum Planctomycetota; class Planctomycetia; order Planctomycetales; family Planctomycetaceae; genus TH-plancto1. Next base: position 3,850 of record QWPB01000148.1, read on the forward strand.
GCCCTGAGCGATGCGATTGGGTCTGTCACCGAACGCTACGCCTACACCAGCTACGGCGACATGCTCGTTCTGAACGCAGCTGGAACGAGCGTCCTCACGTCCCCGCCCCAGTGCCGCTACACCTACACCGGCCGAGAGTACGACCACGAAACGGGCAGCTACCACTTCCGCAATCGTATTTACTTGCCGTCCTTGGGCCGCTTCCCACAACACGACCCGATTCTGTATCCCGACGGGCACAACACATACGCGGGGTGGTTCCATTCTCATTTATTAGACCCTCAAGGTCGTGAGCAATGCAACATTGACATCTTCGTAGGGCACAACTCAGATGTCGCCAACTGGATTGATGAATTCGACGACTGCCCTAGTAGTCAGTTTCTGGGGCCTCTGGGGTGTGCGTTGGACTTAGAAAAAGACACAACCCGAGATTACCTTGAGAGAGAGAATCCTTGTGCATTGTTTACGATACCGGAATGGGAGGGCGTGTTGTACTTTCGAGAAGCACCCAACGCATTGGCTACCGTATTTGTAAAGGCCAAGAAGTTTGCATCTGATTTGTGTAAGCGGAGAGCGAAACGGCCTAAGTGTTGTAAAGGAATGCCGTTTCCCACATGCGAAAGCGTCAACATCAACATAAAGTGCGACCCGGACATGGTCCAGATACTAAAGACGGGAATGGACCAAGACGGAAATGTTATCAGGGTGAACGACGGGCAGAAGATGCTCTGTGGAATCGGCACTCCCACTGAGGGGAAGTTCACCAGATCGATTTCATGTGGCAAGAGAAGAGGGGATTGAAGTGAGAACTCGAAGAGTCTTGGTGTTATTCCTGGTTGTCGTGACCGGCAGCATGCCGTACACGACTGCAATTGCCGAGAATATGAGGTTTCTTCCAGGAGATGTTTTCTTCCACGGAACCCTCTCTCGCAAGATGATCCAAGATGCCCGCGATTCCGGTGTGATTACTATCGACTATACGTCACCGACTCCAGGGTCGTTTTCCGGCCACGCAGGATACTCTCGGTTGAAACTTGTGTGTGAAAATGAGAAATATCTCGATAGCATTGATGCCGCTTACACTAGAATACGACTAAACTCCCCTCGACTTCAGCGAGTCGTCAAGAAAGCAATCTACGGGGATCGCGTCATCACGATACGCAGAGAAGAGATTGTCGAAGAAGAGTCAAACCCCTTGAGCATATTCGTTTACAACAAGGCGACAGACATTATGACCACCCGGATCGGCATCAAATACAATGAGACTTGGAAGCAAGAGTTCCGCCGCTTCTCAGATCGCGCGAAAGGACCGCCGGCGCTGGATGAGTTCGTCAAAAGTCATCAGGCAATCTCCGAATCTTGGTCACGAGCTGAAGAAGTACCGGCATTATCGGCACTGTTGCCGATGGCTGATCCACTGAAGGGAAAGAGCATAGATGAGCCGATAACCTGCCAGGCCGCCAATTGCATGGCAGTAGTAACATCTGACGTCAACTACGATGACATTTACAACAGGACGAATGGCGTGATCATATTCACAATATCTGTCGACGGAGTGGAAGAGTACGTTGGAACCAAGGGGCAATGGGAACGGCAAGAGAAGTTTGATATTGTTCAGGAATCAGAATAGGCTGCTGGCGGGGTGGCCCAGACGCTGTTTTGAGAGCCTGGATCACAGAGCAACAAGAGGATGCTGGTGAGCTGCTTCATTGTTAGAATCCAGCCATGGGAATCAGGCACTTGAAGTTGTTGCTGGCGGCTGCGATGGGGATCGCAGGGGGTATTGGTGCGGGGGGACGGTGGATAGCAAGAGGGGAGACGAGAGGGGAGACGAGAGAGGAGAGGAGAGAGCCAGCGGAAGGGCCTAGAGCCTGTTATGCACTATGAAAGATCATTTTTCTGAGCATCAGTCCCAGGAAGGCGAGCCAGTGCCAGCCGGCGAGGGTGGTGGTCAGTCGTTCGTAGTCGCGGGCCAGGCGGCGGAACCGGCCCAGCCAGCCGAAGGTCCGTTCC
>QWPB01000194.1 GCA_003671275.1 Planctomycetota bacterium
GTCGCGTGGATCGATGTGACTCCGATCGAGGGCACTCTGCGTCGTCTGCGGACCGCTCAGTCCGCTCCCGCCGGGAAAAGCACCCAAACGGAGCGCGGACGGACGCGCTAACGGTCGCCGGGGCTGGGCAACGGACAGGCCAGTTCCGCATAGTCGGGCCGATCCGCAGCGGTTTGATGACGATACGCCCTCAAGATTCGGCCATCTTCCACCAAGAAGCTGCCGGGCATTTGAAACACACTTTCTTTGATTCCGCCGAATCCATGCCCTGCTGAAATCGCTGCCAGGAAGCCGCGCCACCAGACTTTCGGTCCCATCAACTGGGAGGGATCTCCCGGTAGCAGGTCGAACTCCTGGTACAATTGACGTTGCGGATCGCTGAATCGCGGCAGATCGCCAATTCCATATTTTTCGACGAGGGGACGCATATCGTCATCGGCACTCATCGAAATCAGAGCAATGCGGGTTCCTGATTGTTCGATCGTTGTTCGGGCTTTGGCCAGATCCGCTAGAGCTTCCCGACAAAAGGTACACCCCGAATGACGTAGAAACACCACCAGCACGCGTTGCCCCGTCGAGAGTTCGGCCAAGGTTCGTCCCGTACTACCGATCAGAGTCCTCAGGCCGGAGCCCGTCGCGGCCACGGCGGCGGAGGCGTCGTGCCACAGCGCGGCTCGCCACAGAATGACCGTAAAAGGAACCCACCAGATCAAATCGTTCGTCAGTAATGTCTTGAATCCGTCCGGAGGCAGGACACCGCGATACACCGAGTAGACATAACCGATGGGGCCCAATACCTTGCCCAGCAGCCCCACCAGAATAATGATCCAGTGGCGGAACGGATCGCGGGCCGACAGCCAGTAGCCGATCCCGTAGACACCAATCACCATCCCCAGGCACTGCCAGATCGGCTGGACCACGGGATCGTCCGGCAGGCCACCCAAGCGTAACGAGGCTCCCGGAGCGAGGATCGTCCACGCTCCCCAGACCATGTTGTAGATCCCCGCGGCAATCAATACCCGTGACATCCACAGTGCGGGCGGAACAGCAAGCGGTGACGACATGGGCTCTCCGGGAATAACACACCAGACACCCCTTAATCTTATCCACCAATTAGCCCATCCCCGAAGTAAATCCCGTGAAAATGCCTGGGAACTCAGGCGACGGGCGAACAGGGAACGTCACTACCCGGATCAATAACTGGACGAACGCAAGGTACCAGACGTTTGAGAAAAGAGGCCGCCAGATCATTTGACGGAACCAGCCAGGCATGCCCGCTGGGGGGACATCCCTGGCTGTTCCGGATGAAAACCACCTGAGGACGCATTCCCGTCGTTCGTCAAGGCTCCGGATTTGGGGCCGATGAGCCAACAACAGGACGCGGGCTCCCGGCGAGAACCGGACGCGAGCGAGTTCCGGAGAATCTATGGAGCCCGAACTTACACCGGGACGAACGGCGAGAACCGTCTTAGAGTTGGTTCACAGGCTCAACAGACAAGAATGTCTGCCCCACTGATCTCCGTGGCACAGACATTCCTGTCTGTGCGCACGGAAGACAGCTGCTAGTAGCGGAAACTCGTCTGGATGTAGAACTGGCTGGCATCGTCGCGAGGCACGGTCCGATCGATAAACTCTCCATACCAGAACCAGGAGTAGCCGGTCTGAATATCGATGTTCGAGTTGACCGCGTAATACCCGTACAGATCGAGAGCCTGTCCCACTTCGCTGCCATTACCGGGTGCTCCAATTGGAGCCCCCGCGACGTTGTAGGCCCGGTCACCGTTCGAAGCGAGGTTGAAGAAGTGGTAGGCCGCCGTCAGGGCCGTCTTCTTTGTGGGCTTCACTTCGGCCTGTACCCCATAGTTCAGCAGGTTCTGCCCCGAGAGATTATCACTCAGTGCCCAATACGCATGCCCCAAGGGGAACATCGTATAGAACGTATTGTTCTTGTTGTCGGTGGGGCTGTTGTCTCCCGACCCATAATAGAGCACCCCACTCAGGCGAGGTGTCCAGGTCGCTTCCTTCCAGGTATGGCCCAGAATGGCTGTGGCAAATCCCGCCTGCACATCCTGATCGTTGTCTTCTCCAAACTGATAGGCCCCTTCCACATCGAGATCCCACACACGACCGCCGTCCTGTGGCATCAATTTCGTGAACCGGCTTCCCACGGTATGCCGACGACCATCGGCCCGGGTGGGAACCTGAATCTGGTCTTCCAGCCACAGGTAATACAGATCGATGTTGGTGTTTTCGAGAGCCGTGTACGAGTAGTACGCCCCACTGAAGAACACATCCCGGTTGGCTTCATCGAACTTATGGTCAAATTCGGTCACGGTGTTGAATCCGGTCGCGCTGTTGACGGGGTTCATCGTGAAGAGATCGAGTTTGTAATCCTTCTCCTTGACCATGTACCGGAACCCCTCGAAGTTCCGGCGGGTGTTGCCCCAGTCGAGCGGGGACACGAGACGCTGTCGGCCAAAGAGCAGCTCCTGACGACCGGTTCGCAGGGTGTGCGCGCCGCCGGTCTCGGTATCGAACAGGGCCACATCGAAGAAGGCGTTCAGCAGATCCCAGCGATTCTCATCGATTGCCTGTGCTGGCAGATCCTCGCCAAAGCTGGAGGCATCGATTCCTTCCACATAAAAACGAAGGTTATCCCCTGCCTTCAAATCGATGTAGTGCCGCCAGCGGGTCAGGTTATAGGTGTCCTGTCCCGGCCCACCTGGCTGGAGCCGATTGTCCTGGCTCATGAAGCGATGCCGGAGTTCCCCCCCCGTGGAAAACACCATATCGGTGTCGAGAAAACTGAATTTATTGAGTTTCAGCTCTTCCCCGAAGACGTACTCGGCTCCTGGTTTTCCTTGTCCCGAGAAATCGTTGTCGAAGTACACCGGCTTGTATGGTCCGGTGGGAGGCAGCACCTTGGGGCCGGGGAATGCCGGAGGGGCCTTCTTCGCAGCGGGCTTGGGGGCGACTGGAGTGGACGCTGTCAGCGGAACAGGAGCTGGCGACTGGACCAACGGTTCCGCTGCCGGCACGGGAGGGGCGGGAGCTTCACCAGGTGCAGGGACAGCGGTTGTTGTAACCGCCTGGGCGGGAACCGTTTCGTCTGCCGCGATGGCAAATCCATCCATCGCACAGGACACCAGCAGCAGGCCGAAAGTGGCCTTAACCCATCCAGGGAAAAACATTCGTGCACTCCATCGTGACATGCGTGTCACAGCTCTCGGCAATTGGTGGTATTGGGTTGGGGGCCGAGGAATCCGTTCGAGCGCACTTGGGGTATCGGAACGGCTGTTGATCCGCCACGATCAATAGTTCATGAACGGTGGATGATTTCAGTCCAACCCCCGCGCACACGTTACAGGTGAATTATTTTCACATCCCCTGCCATCGATACGATGCCGTGTTCCGTCTCGTGAATGAAGGACGGGAGACACGTGGACGAGAATTCAATACGCAGGGGGCTCTGACACCGGCGTTTCACTCCCAATGCCTCTTCATGGAAAACACACGAAATAAAACGCACGAAGACGACCGCCCGCCGGCCAGTGAACCTTCGCCTCGGCGGGGACCGGACAGTGGTCGATGTGTGGATTTCGATCACCCAGACCTGATGAAAATGTCCTCGATACCACGGCCTGAAACCGCTGACGATCTGTCGGTGAATCGCCTCCGCAGTTGAGCCCCTCGCTTTGGATCAGCGGTTCGTAACATGTCGCGGTGTTCTGTTCTTTCCGAGAGTTCCTGACGCCTGTTTGTGATGCACTCCTGCCAAGCTCGATGGCACATTCACGGAGCTGGCCCGTGGCGTTGTCGATGGTGAAACGCATTGTTTTCGCAGGATTTACCGATCTTCCCCGCAATCTGAGGGGCTCACCCCGCAACTTGGCACGGCGGTCGCATTACCGAAAATCGAATCTCATGGAATCGTCGACGCTGACCACCACAGGAGTGTTTGATGTCCGGCCTCTCACGTCGCAGTTTCATCGCCAGTTCAGGACTGGCGTTACTCTCCGGATGCTCAGGAAACGCTCCCCCTGCGACCTCCGATTCCCCGTCCTCAGGAGCGGGCCCATTGACCTCGGCCAGTGATGCCCCGGAAGTCACCGACATCAAGATCGGGATCATTGCTCTCACCGATTGTTCGCCGTTCGTGATCGCTCACGAGAAGGGGTTCTTTAAGAAGTACGGCATCAACGCCACAATCGCCAAAGGGGCGAGTTGGGCCGCCATCCGCGACTCGCTGTCCAACGGCGACATCCAGTGTACACACATGCTGATCGGGATGCCGATTGCCTCGACGATGGGGCTGCTGGGGGCCCCTAAGAAGCCGATGATTGCCCCTTGGATCGTCAACCGCAATGGGCAGGCCATCTCGCTCAAGGCCGACCTGAAGGGCAAGGTGGCTGCCGATCCGAAGGCACTCAAGCCACTCGTCGATGCCGCCAAAGCTGCCGGGACGCCGATGACATTTGCGATGACGTTTCCGCCGGGGACGCATGCGATGTGGATGCGGTACTACCTGGGGGCGGGCGGGATCAACCCCGACACGGATGTCTCGCTGGCCACGGTGCCGCCGCCGCAGATGGTAGCCAACATGAAGGTCGGCAAGATGGATGGCTTCTGCGTCGGGGAGCCGTGGAACGCCCGCACGATCAGCGAAGGGATCGGGTTCACCTCGATCACGACCCAGGCGATCTGGAAGGATCATCCGGAGAAGGTGTGTGCCTTCAGCGAAGAGTTCGCGGACAAGAACCCTAAGACAGTCAAGGCCGTCCTCAAGGCCCTGCACGACGCCAGTGTCTGGCTGGATGACCTCAACAACCGCAAGGAACAGGCCAAAATTGTGTCGGCTGCGACCTACATCAACTGCCCCGAAGAGATCATCTACGACCGGCTGATGGGCAAGTACGACTACGGCGATGGCCGCGTGGAACAAGATCCGAACTACATGATCTTCAGCAGTCGCAACTGCAACTACCCGCAGGCCAAGTACGGCGTGTGGTGGCTGTCGCAGTTCCGCCGCTGGGGCATGGTCGAAGGGGCACCGGACTACGAGGGAGTCACGAAGAAGGTGCTCCGCTCGGACATCTACGAAGAGGCGATGAAAGAGATCGGCTACGTCCACGGTGGCCCGAGCGTGGAACCAGAGACCCTCTTCGATGGCGTGACATTCGACCCGGCCCAGCCCGAGGAGTACGCCGCGAGCTTTGCGATCAAGAACCTGAAGGGGTGAGCGGCACGGCGCTAGCCGCCGGTTCCTCGCCTGCCAGTGGACCTCGGTCCCCAGCGGGAGGGGCGTGAGGAGAGACTCACCATGACTGGCAACTCGACATGGATGCTCTGGCGGCAAGCCTTGTCTCATCGAGCGGTCTGGCGACGGTCTCTTATCATCGGCCTCATCGTGGGAGCCGTTCAGATTCTGGTGAATCAGGGCGACCACTGGTGGCGGATGAAAATCGATGGAGTGATTGTGTTCAAGACGCTCACCACCCCCTTGATCGCCATTAGCGTGGCCCTGTTCTCCGCAGCCGGTTCCTACGTCCAGGTGAACCGCGATCGCTCACTCCCGTGAGAAGTTCGCTGCCTACTGCCTCTCATTGACGACTGAAAACTGACCACTGAGAACTTCCCATGCGACTTAACAAACTCGACTGGCTCTGGATGCCGCTGCTCGTCATGGTCGGTGTCGTGTTGGTATGGAGCCTCTCATCGGCGACATGGGCGCCGCGGTTGCCCACTCCAACAAAGACTCTTCAAGACAGCCGACTCTACATCCTGGAACCATTCGCGAAGCGGGGCGAACAAGATCAGGGTATCTTACGGTTCACCTGGTACTCGCTGGTGCTGGTGGCCAAGGGGTACGTGATCGCCATTCTGGTTGGCACACCGCTCGGATTCCTGCTCGGCATGTCGAAGCTGTTTTCGAAGGGCTTCGATCCGTTGATTCAGATTCTGCGGCCGGTGTCGCCGCTCGCGTGGTTGCCGCTGGGACTGATTCTCTTCGGACGGCTGGAGTCCGCAGCTCTGTTCACGATTGCGATCTGCTCGATGTGGCCGACGGTCCTCAACACCGCGATGGGTGTGCGGGCCATTCCACAGGACTATCTGAATGTGGGCCGCGTGCTGCGTCTCTCCCGCTGGGACATGCTGGGAAAGATCATGATCCCCGCTGCTCTGCCGTACATGTTCACCGGGTATCGACTGAGCCTCGGCTTGGCGTGGCTGGTGATTGTGGCTGCCGAGATGCTGACCGGGGCTCCCGGGGTCGGTGGTTTTCTGTGGCAGGAGTACAACAGCGACATCCCCGCCCACATCATCCTGTGCATCCTGACGATCGGACTGGTCGGGTTCGTGCTCGACCGGTTGATGAGCGTAGTCGAGAACCGACTGAGGGCGGCGTAGGGAAATCCGCAGCATGTAATTCGAATGTCGAATCTTGTGCTGCGGTTTCTGTCTTGTTTCGAGTTTCGGATTTCGAGCTTCGAGTTTGTCATGCCCCAAGAGGACACCGTGGACGAACATCTGCTCATCATGCGTGGCGTCTCCAAGGGATTCGTCCAGGGGGGCCGCCGCATCGAGGTCTTGGCCGACCTCAACCTCACCATTCACACCGGCGAACTGGTGGCCATCGTCGGCTCTTCCGGGTCAGGCAAGTCGACGCTGGTTTCGCTCATCGCGGGATTACAAACGCCCGACTCCGGCACAATCGAGTTCGCAGCAAAACCTGTCTCCGGCCCCGGCCCCGAGCGCGGTGTGGTGTTCCAGAACTACTCGCTGCTCCCCTGGTTGTCAGTCACGGACAACATCGCCCTCGCGGTCAATTCCGTGTTCCCGCAGTGGTCCACAGCTGAACGCCAGGAGTACGTCCACAAGTTCATCCAGATGGTGAATCTGTCCCACGCAGCTCACAAGCGTCCCTCCGAACTCTCAGGGGGGATGCGGCAGCGGGTGTCGCTGGCGCGGACGCTGGCAATCAAGCCGAGGTTGCTGCTGTTGGATGAGCCACTCTCGGCGCTCGATGCTCTGACCCGCGCGGTATTGCAACAAGAGATCGCCCGCATCTGTGCCGATGAGAAGATCACCGGCCTGCTCATCACCAACGACATCGACGAGGCACTGCTCCTGGCTGATCGCGTGATCCCGCTCACAGCCGGACCAAAGGCGACCCTCGGTCCGTCGTTCGTCGTTGACCTCCCCCGACCACGCGATGCCAGCGTACTGTTCCACACCCCCGAGTTCCGAGAGCTGCGGACGAAAGTCATGACTCACTTGCTGGAGATGCGGCACAGCACCCATGCGAGCGCCAAACCCGCTCGGCCCTTGCCGAGCGTGATCCCCGTGCATGAACGCTGGCGCCCAGTACCGAAGGAAGCTGTCAGCGATCAGCCATCAGATGTGAAGTTCTTTGCCCCGAAGGGGTAACACATTAAATCCCAGGGTTGGCGACCAGCGGGAGCCTACCCTGGGATTGAATGAGGAGATCAACCGAACCCTGAAGGGGGTCTACATCGCTGATGTCACACGATGTGTATAACCCATTCAGGGTTGATGACCTGCACCGCCCCACGACCTAGGGTGTGCTCCCTTCGGTCGCGACCCTGGGCTGTGATGTGCAACCCCTTCGGGGTAAATCCCGACTTCGAACTGGCCCTCCTTCACTCACCCCCCCTAGGCCCTAGGCCCTCGCCCCTAGGCTTCCCCCCCATGTCCCACTACGTCGAGTTCTACGAAATCGCGAAGACCTTCCCGACGCCTGCGGGTCCGCAGGTGATTGTCGAGGACTTCAATCTGAACATTGCCGAAGGAGAGTTCGTTTCCCTCATCGGGCATTCGGGCTGCGGCAAAAGCACGATACTCAACATGGTCTCCGGATTGATTCCGGCGACCAGCGGCGGCATCATCGTCGCCCACCGCGAAATCGATGGCCCCGGTCCTGACCGAGGCATGGTCTTTCAATCCCCCTGTCTTCTTCCTTGGCTGACAGCTCATGGCAACGTCTTGCTCGCCGTCGAACGGGTTTTCCCGGATGCCACGCGTCGCGAACGCTACGACATCGCCGCCCACTATCTCGAACTCGTGGGCCTCGGCGAAGCCCTCGACCGCAGCGTCAAACAACTCTCCCAAGGGATGCAACAGCGGGTCGGCATCGCCCGGGCGTTTGCGACCTCGCCTCGGATGTTGCTACTGGATGAGCCGTTTGGAATGCTGGATTCGCTGACGCGGATGGAGTTGCAGGAGGTGCTGATGGAGCTGCTGGCGCACGACCGGAAGACGACGCTGATGGTGACGCATGATGTGGACGAGGCGCTCTTCCTTTCGGACCGGATCGTCTTGATGACGACAGGTCCGAAGGCCAGAGTCGGGGGGATCGTGGCCCCGACCTTCCCGCGACCGCGCGTGCGGCAACAGGTACTTGACTCACCCGACTACTACGCCCAGCGCGATGTGCTGATCGATTTCCTGGAGTCCCAGGACCGCTCGCACCGCCCACAGGCGTCGTCGACATCACCGAGCCACACCGTTGCCGAAGTGGCACTCAACAAGTCGCTCACGGAAGCGTAAGGAGTCGTGTTGTATCCCCCACCCTGGAGGGGTCGAAGCCCATAACCGGTGGCCGAGCGTAGCGCACCACCGGAAATCGGACTCTCCAGACAATCTATCCCGGAGGAATTGCAGCCTTTCGACTCGCTCGAACGAACAAGGCTGCTGGAATCCCTTCGGGATACAAGATCCGTTGACGGCACGCGAACCGGTGGTATCGCTGCGCTCAACCACCGGCTAGGGACTGAAATCCCTTCGGGATAACGACTCTGGTGACGCTTTCCCTATTGCCTGTTTGCAGTGCAGACATGCTGTGGCGCTTAGCACAGCTTGCTGGTTAACGATTCCTCCCGTCCGGCAATTCACACATTCAAGGTACCGCCGTCTTCCAGACTGAGGAGCTGGAACGGGCGTGTCGTCTGTATTTTTCCCTACCGATCCGCTGAGTGGATCACATTGGTCGGGATGAATGTCAGTTCTTCAGCCCAGTCGTCCATTCTCGGCATGGAACCTGCAAATTTGTCTCCTGACACATTGATTGTGCGCTCCAGGAGATTCTTCGTGACGACCGTTGGACCTGCCGATCGGATTAAGCTGTTCGACTTCACCTCGCCGTCGATGCGGGCCTTTCACATGGCCTGGATGGCGTTCTTTCTGTGCTTCTTCAGTTGGTTCGGCCTGTTTCCGCTGATGCCGATCATTCGGGAAGAGCTGCACCTGACGAAGGAGCAGATCGGCTGGTGCATGATTGGGGCGGGGGCGATCACGATCATCGCCCGACTGATCATCGGCAGCATCTGTGATAAGTATGGGCCTCGGAAGGCGTACGCCACACTGCTGGTCGTCAGCTCGGTGCCGGTCATGGCGATTGGGTTCGCGCACGACTTCACCAGCTTCTTGATCCTCCGCATGCTGATCGGCGTGATCGGGGCTGCCTTTGTCATCACGCAGTACCACACGTCGGTGATGTTCTCGCCGAAGTGCGTGGGGACCGCGAATGCGACGACCGCCGGTTGGGGCAACTTCGGCGGTGGGGCGACGCAGATCATGATGCCGCTGCTGCTGGCCGGTTTAATGTCACTCGGGTTCTCGCAGGCCGTTGGCTGGCGGCTGTGCATGGTGATCGCCGGAGTCCTCTGCTGGGTGATGGCCTTTGCTTACTACAAGCTGACGCAGGACCGACCGGACGGCTATGTCGCGGTCACCAAGGGGCCGAAGGTCTCCTTCGCCACCGTCTGCCGCGACCCTCGCGTGTGGGGCCTGGCCTTGGCTTACGCCGCCTGCTTCGGCACCGAGTTGACGATGAAGAGCATCGCGGTGCTGTACTACGTCGACTACTTCGATGTCTTCAAGTCGATGGACACACTGACCGCCACCAAGTACGCCGGACTGCTGGCCGCTCTGTTCGGGGCCACGAACATCTTCGCCCGCACGCTGGGCGGTCTGTTCTCGGATCGCTTCGGAGCTGAGGGGAATCTTTCGGGGCGAGTCCGCTGGTTGTGCGTCACGCTGCTTGGCTGTGGGCTGGCCCTGATGGTCTTCTCTCGGATGCGCAGTTTGTATGCAGCTGTGCCCGCAATGTTGCTGCTCAGTACGTTGACGCAGATGTCATGCGGGGCAACGTTTGGAGTGGTTCCGTTCATGAACCGTAAGGGACTGGGGGCCGTCTCGGGGATCGTCGGAGCCGGGGGAAACCTGGGGTATATGGCCGCCGGGTTCCTGTTTAAGGCCGAGAATCTCTCGTGGCCGACGGCGATCCTGATCCTCGGGTCGATCGTCACTGCCTCGGCGTTCGCGTGCTACGGGTTGATCTCCTGGACCCCGGAAGAGGCCCCCGAGACCCAACCCGCTGTTGCCTGATTTCACGCACGGCACGATCTGTGCATTGCTTCGTGGGACGGGCCCCTTAGGCCCGTCCCGTGTATCGCCTCCCTCTGCTCAAGGGATGGTCGGGCCAGATGGGCCCGTCCTACTTCATTGCCATGCTTGCCACACTCTCAACACCGCCTGTGATTCCTTGCAACCTCACCACGCAGCAGACCGTCGTGGTTGTCGGCAACGGGATGGTCGGCCTCCGCTTCTGCGAGAAACTGATCGAGGCCGACCCCGCGCGACAGTTCAGGATCATCACTTTCTGCGAGGATCCCCGAGCAGCTTACGACCGGGTGGGGTTAACATCATTCTTTGCCCATCGCGATGCTGAGAAGCTATTGCTGGCGAAGAAGAGCTGGTACGAAGAGCACGGCGTCGAGCTGCACATTGGAGACCGGGCTCATTACATCGATCGCGACCGAAAGGTCGTGAAATCGATGCGGGGCTGTGAAGTGCAGTATGACACGCTAGTGCTCGCGACCGGCTCTTATCCGTTCGTTCCGCCCGTCCCGGGTGTCGAAAAGCAGGGTGTCTTCGTCTATCGGACCATTGAAGACCTGGAGCGGATGATTGCCTATGCCAGGGAAGTCCAGAGCTGCGCTGTGATCGGTGGAGGGCTCCTGGGATTGGAGGCGGCCAAGGCGGTGTACGATCTGGGACTCGAAGCGCATGTCGTGGAGTACAACCCGCGACTGATGCCTCGACAGATCGATGATTCTGGATCAAAAATTCTCGTTAAGAAGATTGAGGCTCTGGGGGTGCAGGTCCATCTCAATCGGGGAACCAAGGAAATCCATGGCAATGGGAAAGTCGATGCGGTGGAGTTCAATGACGGAACGCGGCTGGAAGTCGGGATGGTTGTGATTTCGACCGGGATTCGCCCTCGGGACGAACTGGCCAAGCAATGTGGCCTGGAGATGGGCCCGCGTGGCGGCATCGCCGTCAACGACCGGATGCAGACCAGCGACCCGCATGTCTTTGCCATTGGTGAGTGTGCTGCTCACGCGGGCATGACGTATGGACTGGTGGCTCCGGGCTATGAAATGGCCGAGACGCTGGCGTCCGTACTGACCGGAGGAGACAAGCAGTTCCTCGGTGCGGACATGTCAACGAAGCTCAAGCTGATGGGCGTTGACGTGGCCAGTTTTGGTCAGGTCGAACTACCCGCTGACAAGGGAATACCACTCACCTTCGAAGATCCGTTCAACGGAAAATACAAGAAACTGATCGTCTCGCCCGATGGGAAGAAGCTGCTCGGCGGAATTCTGGTCGGCGATGCGTCGGAGTACGGCCCGCTGTCGATCCTCGCCAAGAGCGGAGCCCCGCTGCCGTGCGAGCCGCACGAGCTGATCGTGGGCAAGTCCGAAGGCGGCGGGGCCATCGGCAGCGGGATCGAGGGCCTGCCCGACTCTGCTCAGATTTGCTCCTGCAACAACGTCACCAAGGGAGCCATCTGCTCCGCTATTCGCGATCAGGGACTGGAGTCGGTGGCCGCTGTGAAGAGCTGCACCAAGGCCGGATCGGGCTGCGGTGGTTGCTTGCCGATGGTCACGGACCTGTTCAAGGCCGAACTCAAGTTGGCGGGCAAGACGGTCAACAACAGCCTGTGCGAACACTTCTCGCTGTCGCGAACTGAGCTGTTCGCGGTCATCAAGGTGAAGGGCCTCAAGACGTTCGCCGACATCCTCGAAACGGTCGGTCGCGGGCAGGGGTGTGAGATCTGCAAGCCGACGATCGCATCGATTCTGGCCAGCTTGTGGAATGAAGTAGTCGTCAATGAAGAGCATGCCACGCTCCAGGACACGAACGACCGGTTCCTGGCCAACATTCAGCGCGGCGGCACGTACTCCGTCGTCCCGCGCGTGCCGGGCGGCGAGATTACTCCCGACAAACTCATCGTCCTGGGCCAAGTCGCCAAGGAGTACGGCCTGTACACGAAGATCACCGGCGGGCAGCGGGTCGACCTGTTCGGAGCGCAGGTGCAAGACCTGCCATCGATCTGGGAAAAGCTGGTCGCTGCCGGGTTCGAAAGCGGGCATGCGTACGGCAAGTCGCTCCGCACGGTGAAGAGCTGCGTCGGGACGACCTGGTGCCGGTATGGAGTCCAAGACTCGGTCGGTTTCGCGATCCGTGTTGAGAACCGGTACAAGGGAATTCGGTCCCCGCACAAGATCAAGATGGCAGTCTCCGGGTGTACCCGCGAATGTGCGGAGGCCCAGAGCAAGGACGTCGGCCTGATCGCCACCGAGCATGGATACAACCTGTACGTCTGCGGCAATGGTGGCACCAAACCGCGGCATGCTGATCTGCTGGCCGCTGATCTCGACGAAGAGACCGCGCTGAAGTACATCGACCGGTTCCTGATGTACTACATCATGACCGCCGACCGATTGACACGGACCAGCGTCTGGATGGAGAAGCTCGAAGGGGGGCTGGAACACCTGAAGGATGTCATCATTCAGGACAAGCTCGGCTTGGCAGCTGAGTTGGATTCGATGCTGCAACGGTTGGTGGACACCTACCAATGTGAATGGGCTGCGGTCGTGAATGACCCGGAGAAACGGAAGCGGTTCGAGCAGTTCGTCAACACCGACGAGACCGAGCCGACGATCGAGTTCGTCTCACAGCGGGAACAAGCCCGCCCCGCCGACTGGCCGAGCGAGGTGGTGTCGCTGCAGCAGTTCTATCACCTCGATCAAATGGTCAAGGAGACTCCGCCGCCCGCCGAAGAGGAACTCCGCTGGGTCCATGTCGGCTCGGTCAGCGACTTCCCGACCGATGGCGGAGCGACGATCAGGTATGGCGGCGTGCAGATCGCCGTGTTCAACTTCACCAGCCGCGGCGAGTGGTACGCCAGCCAGAACATGTGCCCCCACAAGAAGGCGTTCGTCCTCGGTCGCGGGATCATCGGCGACCACCAAGGCGAGCCGAAGGTCGCCTGCCCCATGCACAAGAAGACATTCTCACTCAACGATGGCCGTTCGCTCCAGAACGAGGAGTACCACATCCAGACCTTCCCAGTGCGAGTTGACGGCAGCAAGGTGTTGTTGCAACTCCCGCCCGCCGAGACGCTGGAGCAGACCATCGGGACCGAGGTCGGATGCAAGCTAGCCACCAGTTGTGCGGGGTAATCATGGACATTCGAAATGGGAAGAGATTCACCACGAAGGCACGGAGGCGCGGAGAGGGGGGGAATTGTGGAATCACGGAATACACGGAAAGGAAGAGGAGAGGAAACCGTTTGGACATCAGACGCGATGCGCGGAGATCGAGTGAATACAATCCAGGGTGGACAGGTGAAGTCGCCGACCGACTTCATTTTCTTCCCTCTTTGTTCCTTACTGCTCACCCTAAGAATCTTTGCTCGCTGCGCACATTTTCAGGAGTCCTTTCTCGGGCAAAGGTCATGTCCAGGATTTGTCCACAGATTTCGCAGATTGGCACAGATTTCGGAGACGCAGAGAGACGCCTCCCCGGCCCTCCAGAATCTGTGAAAATCTGCGAAATCTGTGGACGAATTCACTCGGCATGTCCATTGGGTTGCGGCCCGTTGCCGCGCTCGGTGTTCCGTGGTGAATCCTTGGTCGGGGGCAACCGTGTATAACGGCTCTCTCGAACTGCCGATTCTGGATCAGTCCCCTCGGGTGTGCGGGGTCAAGGCACCTGCACCGTCATTGTTGGCGTACCTGCTCGCAGACCAGCAACAACTCACTGCCGTCGAGCAGTTCGCGATCGAGCATGTGCGGACCGCGACGCCGGTGCAGGCCCGGTACTACGAATCGCTGCTCCCGGCCACGCCACCGGGACCGGGACAGCAGTATGCGTTTGAGGTTGACCTCGATCGCTGCTCGGGGTGCAAGGCGTGTGTCACAGCGTGCCATACGCTCAACGGACTTGACGATCACGAAACGTGGCGCGATGTGGGTCTACTCGTTGGCGGCACGGCGGCCAACCCGCTGATGCAGCATGTGACAACCGCGTGTCATCACTGTCTGGAACCGGCGTGCATGGAAGGCTGCCCGGTCGATGCGTATGTCAAAGATCCAGTCACAGGGATTGTCAAGCACCTCGATGACCAGTGCATCGGCTGCCAGTATTGCACGCTGGCCTGCCCGTATGAGGTGCCGAAGTACCACGCCGGGAAGGGGATCGTTCGCAAGTGCGACATGTGTTCCAACCGGCTGGCCGTTGGTGAGGCCCCGGCCTGCGTGCAAGCCTGTCCGCATCAGGCCATCGCCATTCGCATCGTCGACATCGCTCAAGTGATCGAAGACTGCGAGGTCGGCCAGTTCCTCCCCGCAGCTCCCGATCCCCATCTCACCCACCCGACCACGCACTACAAATCGAGCAGCGCGTTCCCCCGCAACACGCTCCCCGCCGACTACCACCAGACCGCCCCGCAGCACCCCCACTGGCCGCTGATTCTGATGCTCGTCCTGACGCAGTTGTCGGTCGGGGCGTTCACAGCCGGGCAGGTCGCGTCGCAGTATCTCGAAGCGGAACAGCTCGCCTCACTGCTGCCGACCCATGCGGGGATCGCCCTCGCGATGGGACTGCTGGCGTTGGCTGCCAGTACATTCCATTTGGGGCGTCCACAGTACGCCTTCCGGGCGGTCATCGGGCTGCGGCACTCATGGTTGAGTCGCGAGATCGTGGCGTTCGGGATCTTTGCGAAGACGGCGATGCTCTATGCCGGAATGGTCATGTTTCGTGACAGCCTGCCCGTGTGGCTGATCGCACTGACTTCCTCTGTCGGCTGGGCAGTGGTCGTGAGCGGACTCTTCGGCGTCTTCTGTTCGGTGATGATCTACGCTGCCACGCGGCGCGAGTTCTGGCGGTTTGACCGGACCTTGAGAAAGTTCGGACTGACGTCGATCCTGCTCGGGACGGCTACGTTCTGGATGGCGGTGGCCTGGAGCGAAAGCTCGCTTCCGTTATCGATCGTGCTGGCTCAGATCGTCGCTGGCGTGGCTTTGTTCAAGCTCCTTAGTGAGGCGGTCCTGTACCGCGCCCTGCTCTCACCACATGTCACGACGCTCGGACGTTCCGCTCGTTTGCATGTCGGTCCGTTGGCCCGTGTGGCTCTGGGTCGGAACCTGTTCGGCATCGTCGGTGGGGTAGTCTTGCCGTGGCTAGCGTGGTCTCAAGGAGGAACTTCTTCTCCGCTGCTCGTGACCACTTCGCTCACACTGTTGCTCATCGGTGAACTGCTGGAAAGGTACTTGTACTTCGCCGCCGTCGCCTCGCCCCGCATGCCGGGAGCGGTAAGGAGCTAAAGTGGAGCGATCAGCCGTCAGCGTTCAGCAGTCAGCCAGAGGGGGAGAAAATCGAAGCACGAACTTCGAAACCAATCCCCCAGGTGGAAGTCCTCTTTCGAATTTCGTGCAACGGATTTCGAAGTTCTTCCCTCCGTCGATCAACCATAACCCATCAACCCTCCGGTTCCCATGTCTCTCCTCCATCAAACGACCGGTCCTCTGACTCGCGAGCTGTTGCTTGCACCGGGCAGTTTCGGACTCGGGCAGGTGCCGGAACGCGTGGCTCCGGATGCGATCGCGACGATCGTGTGCGGGTACTGCTCGACGGGGTGCGGGCTGAACGTCCACATGCGGGGAGACGAGGCGGTCAGCCTGACCCCGCGCACGGAGTACCCAGTCAATCTGGGCATGGCCTGCCCCAAGGGATGGGAGGCCCTCACCGTCCTCAAGGCGCCCGACCGTGCGACAAGTCCTTTGTTGCGGGATTCAAACGGCAAGTTGGTGCCGGTCGACTGGCCCCTCGCGCTGACCGTGTTCAAGCAGAAGTTCCAAGCCATTCAGGTCCAACACGGCCCCGAGAGCGTCGCCTTTCTCGGCACCGGCCAGATGACCACCGAGGAACTCGCCTTCCTCGGGTCGCTCGCCAAATTCGGGATGGGGATGCGGCATGGCGACGGCAACACCCGGCAATGCATGGCCACCGCAGCTGTGGCGTATAAGCAGTCGTTCGGGTTCGACGCTCCGCCGTATACCTACGCGGACTTCGAAGAGTCGGACACGATTGTTCTGATCGGCAGCAACCTGTGCATCGCTCACCCGATCATGTGGGAGCGGGTGATGCGGAACCCGCACAAGCCGCAGATCATCGTGATCGACCCCCGCCGAACCGAGACAGCGATGGCCGCCACGCTGCATCTGCCTGCCTACCCGAAGTCGGACCAGACGCTGCTGTATGGCGTGGCCCGCGAGCTGATCCATCGCGGCTGGATCGACCGCAAGTATATCGAGGCCCACACCAGCGGGTTCGAGGCGTTCGCCGAGTTCGTTGAGCCGTTCACGCTCGATGTCGTGTCGACCGAGACGGGCCTGAGTGCGAGCCTGATCGAAGACTTGGTGCAGCGGATTCACAACGGCAAGCGGGTGTCGTTCTGGTGGACGATGGGGGTCAACCAAAGTCACCAGGGAGTCCGTACCGCCCAGGCGATCATCAACCTGGCGCTCATGACCGGCAACATGGGCCGACCGGGCACGGGGGCCAACTCGATCACTGGCCAGTGCAACGCCATGGGGTCGCGGCTGTTCAGTAACACGAGCAACCTGCTCGGCGGTCGTGACTTTACGAAGCCCGAGGACCGGGCCCATGTGGCGAACTTGCTCGGCATCGACGAAGCCCGCATCCCGACGCAGAACAGTTGGACCTATTCCGAAATTCTGGATGGCATCCTCAAGGGCAAGATCAAGGGGCTGTGGGTCGTCTGCACCAACACCGCTCATTCGTGGATCAACCAGGACTTCGCCCGCGACGTTCTGAGTCGGCTCGACTTCCTCGTCGTGCAGGACATGTACTCAACCACCGAGACCGCCCAGATGGCCGACCTCGTCCTTCCCGCAGCCGGCTGGGGCGAGAAGGATGGGACGTTCATCAACTCGGAACGCCGCGTCGGCGTGATCCGCAAAGTGGCCCGCGCTCCGGGGCAGGCGTTGTCCGACTTCTCAATCTTCCGGTTGATCGCCGAGACGTGGGGCTGCGGCGAGATGTTCCAGGACTGGACCGATCCGCAAGCCGTGTTTCGGATCTTACAAAAACTCTCCGCTGGCCAGCCGTGCGATATCACCGGATTGGGGAGTTACGCGGAGATCGATGCGGCGGGCGGGGTGCAGTGGCCGGTGAAGAGACGAGAGCCAGCGGGGAGGGGCAAAGGACAAGATGGAAGTGACAAGGGGGAGAAATATGAAAGTCGAGAGAAAGAGGACCGCTCTGGCCATCCGCTTCCCAAGGACCAAGGACTAATGACCAATGACTTTTCCGCAACTGGGGGGCTGATGCTGCCCCGCTCGCCTGATGTGGCTTTCGATCAACCTTCCCCCGAACGTCGCCTGTTCGAAGACGGCCACTTCTACCACGCCGATGGCCGGGCGAAGTTTCTGTTCGAGACGCCGCGTGGTCTCCCCGAACCGACCAACGACCAGTACCCGTTGCTACTGCTGACCGGACGCGGGACCGCCTCACAGTGGCACACGCAGACGCGGACCTCGAAGTCGGCGGTGTTGCGGAAGCTTTACCCCGAATCGATCTACCTGGAGATCAATCCCGTGGATGCTCGTTCCCTGGGGATTAAGCCGCAGGACCGCATCCTGGTCAGATCGCGTCGCGGAGAGATTACCGCCGTGGCGGTGCTGGTGGCGACGGTGCCCCCGGGGCAAGTCTTTCTTCCGATGCATTACGTGGAGACCAATCGTCTGACCGACGCGGTGTTTGACCCCTACTCGAAGCAACCGGCGTACAAAGCCTGTGCCGTGCAAGTGACCACTGCGGCAGGCTGAGGCGGTACCATCTCCTCCCCATGGCCGTACCTTCGGGTGGACAGGACGTTACGGACGACAGGTGTAGCTTTGCCTGGCCCCCTCCAATCCGATCTGCACTGTGAATGAAGCTCCATCCGGTGCCACGCTGGCCAGAACCCAGTGTCCTGAACAATTTTCGGTCGGCTCCGAATTCGCAATAAACTCCAGCGGAGCTTGTTCCGCAGCCCCAAGTTTCACATTCCGGTGCAGTTGATACATGGCTTTCAGTGAGGGACACGCCCGCAAGGTCGCGATCGTTTCGGGGGCTCCTCCCTTGGTCGGGCCGTTACACATGACCGAGACCACCGGGTCGATCGCCTTGACCAGAACCGGATTGTTGCTGACATTCAGTCCGTGATGCGTCACCATGAACAGATCGATCAGACCGAGCGGATTGTTGGGAGTGACCAGTTGGGCTTCAGTGTTCCAAGTCAGGTCACCACAGCAAAGGAATTCGAATGCCCCGTATCGCATCAGCATGCTGACACTGGCTGAGTTGTCCGACGGATCGTCGGTCTTGGGCTGATGCTCAGCCGCAAAGCGATTGGGAGTTCCTGTATTGGCAATGACGTTGCGACTGGCGGTGACAATATCGACCGTCAGAGGCACCCGCGGCGACTCGAGTTCGTAGTGGTCCCCGGCCCGCAACGTCTGCGATGAGTTGTTGTGAGCGGCTTTGTACTTGGCGATCCGTTCGCCAAAATCCTTGTCCTCAGTCAAGGTATCCGGAATCCCGCGGTCCCAGAAATTCTTGATCGGTATGCTTCCGGCCAGTGACGCATGATTACCATAGTGATCCAGATGCCAATGCGAGACGCAGGCATGATCAATCTGGGTGAGATGCGCCACTTCACGGGCGACGTTCAGAATCCGTTTGAGATCCCGGCCTCCATTGTCGGGATAGCCACTATCAATCAGGATCGATTCCCCTGCGGGTGACACGATCAGCGTGGCAGCTCCGCCTTCTACATCAATAAAGTAGATGTCGAGTCGACCATCGGATGGTGCCGCCTGAAGCGCCGCCCCCGACAGTGCCCAGTTCACCGACAACATCCACAGACCCAGCCAAAACAGACGCTGCATGCGATACGCTCCCGTCAACGAATTCCAACGAACATCACACCAGTCCCGCAGTCTGGCGTCAAGGGGGACGGGCTTTTCCATGTGTTCCCATGCTGCTTTCAGAGCGGATTCCTGAAAGCACTGCCTAACCCTCAGGGCCTCCGCATCTTATTGCTTGGTCATTTGCAGGAGCAGCGTTTCCAGGTGGTCGTTGTTCCAGCCGGCTTGCTTGCGTTTGCCGGCTAGGCTGCCTTTTAACTGCGTGTCCTGCGTCAGAATCATCAGGGCCAGTTGCCGCAGCATCGAAGAAATCTCCGGGCCGTGGCCCTTCCGAATCCGGCTCGCATCCTGTGCAAATTCGACATCCAGCAGCCAGTGCAGCTGGTTCTCGATCGACCAGTGGCCGCGAATGGCTTTCGCCAGACGCTGCACTTTCACGGACAGACTACTGAGATAGAACTGGACCTCGTGCTGCTCCATGCCTTGGACGACACGGCGGCGGATGATCGCAGCGGGATTGTATTGGGCGTTGGGGCTGGTGGGCTATCGGGTACGCAATCAGGTGGGCCGCAAACCTCATGGTCGCGCATTCGGAGATTCCGCTCCGACTGACGAAATGGGGCATCGACTCGCGTACTGTAATTCACATGTTGTACGATCCAAGCCCCCCACTTCGGAGCCCACCGCATGCGTTTGACCCGTCTGGCTGTTGATCGACCGATTGCGACATTGATGGCCTGCCTGGTCGTGGTGATCCTGGGAGGTGTGTCGGTCACGCTGTTGAGTGTGGACTTGCTTCCCAGTGTGGAGTTTCCCACGGCCACGGTGACGACTCTGTATCCGGGAGCTGGGCCGGAAGAGATTGAAACGCTGATCACCCGCCCGTTGGAACAGTCGCTGACCGCAGTACCGGGGTTCGAGCGGGTGACCAGTCGCAGTCTCGAAGGCAGCAGCAATATTCGCCTGGAGTTTTCGTGGGGGACGGACCTCGATTCTGCGGTATCCGACATGCGACAGGCCATCGATCGCGTGCAGCGGGACTTGCCGGACGATGTGGATCCGCCCGTAATTCGGAGGTTTGACGCCAATGACTCGCCGATCATTTATCTGGGGGTGACCAGTTCTTTGCCGCCGGTTGAACTGACACGGGTGGTCGAGCGATCCGTCATTCCCCGGCTGGAACGGTTACCGGGGGCGGCCCGCGTCGGTTTGCGGGGAGATGTGCGCCGCGAGATTCATGTGGATGTGGATCGGGCTAAAGTCGAGTCTATGCAATTGGGTTTGAACGAGGTCGTGGCGGCCCTTTCCCGAGGGAACATTAACCGTCCGGCGGGTGACTTTGAAGAAGGGAATTCGCATCGTCGTCTGCGCAGTGAAAGTGAATTCAAGAACCTCGATGAGATTCGCGATCTGGTGATCCGGCAATCCGGCGATGCCGCTGTCCGGGTCCGTGACGTGGCTCGCGTGGAAGACAGCCATGAACGGATTACCCAGCTGACGCGGATCAATCGTAAGCCGGGGATGATGGTCTACGTCTTCAAGCAGTCCGGGGCCAACGTGGTGGATGTCAGCGATCGTGTGCGGGCGGCGATGGAAGAGATCAATGCCGAAGTTCCGGAAGTGCATCTGGAGGTCCGCATGGACTCGGCCGAGTTCATTCGTCAGGCCATTCGCAATATTCGCAGTTCGGCATCCGAAGGGATGCTGCTGACGATGGTGGTACTGATCGTCTTTCTGGGGAGCATTCGCAGCACCTTGATTATCGGAATCACGATGCCGTTGTCGGTGATGTGTACTTTTGCGCTCGTCTATTTTCAGGGGTATACGCTGAACATGGTCTCGTTCGGGGGGCTGGCCCTGGGAATTGGGATGCTCGTCGACAATTCAATCGTGGTGCTCGAAAGTATCTTTCGCTACCGCGATCTTGGGGAAACTCCGCGTGATGCCGCCATCAAGGGCACTGACGAAGTCGCCATGGCGATTGTTGCCAGCACGATGACCTCGATCATCGTGTTTGTGCCGTTGCTGTTCATTCGAGGAGTGACGGCCATTCTGCTCCATCAGTTGGCGTTCGTGGTCACCGCCTCGCAGATTTCGTCGTTGTTTGTGGGTTTGACGCTGACGCCGATGCTGGCTGCCTACCTGCTGGAGCCCAAGAGCCGAGCTGGTGTGGCCATCTCGATGTGGGCCCGGTGGAGTGATCGTTTTGGTCGGATGGTCGGATGGTGCTTGTCGCCGCTCCATGGGATTGTCCTGGCCATCGAATGGGTTTATGCAAAACTCCTGAGACTCGCACTGGCCAGCCCGCGTGTCACACTGACGCTGACGTTGCTGCTGGGAAGTTGTGCCCTGGGGCTCACACCTCGAATTGGAACGGATTTTCTGCCCAAGACCGATGATGGCCGCGTCGGGGTGACCGGCGAAATGCCGCCGGGGATCCGCATGGAGGATTTGCACCGCCAGGCGATCCTTCTCGAAGATCACTTGTATGAGCTTACCCCGGAATTGGTCGGTGTCAGCATGTTCATCGGGGATCGGGCCGAAGAAGCCGACAGCTGGCATGAAACTCGGCTGATTGCTCAGCTGAAGCCGCGTGGCGAACGGGACGTGACCGCCGAGGCGGTTCGAAAGCGGCTGGCCGATAACATGGGTGACGTGGCAGGGATGCGAGTGAAAGCACGCGTCTACGGAGCGGTGCCGTTCTTTCGCTCATTCGGTACCGAGGGGGAAAATCTGACGGTCCTGGTACGCGGACATGATCGGGATGTCGCCGAAAATCTGGCCCAGGTAGTCAAGCTGACGATGCAGTCGATTCCGGGGCTGGTGAATGTGGATCTGGTGCAGAAAGAGAAGCAGCCCGAACTCGTGACCCGGATTGATCGGACGCTAGCCAGTAATCTCGATCTGAATGTGGCTGACGTCTTTCAGACCCTGGAGACAGCTGTCCGGGGGACACGGGCGACGATGTATCGAGAAGACGGCGATGAGTTTCCTGTCATCGTGCGATTGCAGAGCGAAGATCGTAATCGGCAGTCCGATCTGGGCGGAATCGGGATCAAATCGGCTCGCGGTGGGTTGGTACGGCTTTCGAGTATGGTGCAATTTCAGCCTTCCGACGCTCCGATGGCGATTGAGCGGCTCGATCGTCAGCGAGCGGTTCTGGTCAGCGGTTCGGTCGAGGGACGCGATCTGGGGGCCATCGTCGCGGACCTGGAATCTGCCCTGTCCCGAGTCCCGGTCCCGCCGCTTTACCAGGTTGAAGTGAAGGGGGATGTTGAAGAACAACAGAAAAGTTTTCAGGCGATGACTCTCGGAACATTGCTCGCGGTGATTTTGATCTACGGGGCGATGGCGGCACAGTATGAATCACTGCTGGACCCGCTGGTAATCCTGGGCAGCCTGCCGTTTGGAGCGGTGGGTGTAATTCTAGTACTGGTCTACTGGAACACGACGCTGAACGTGCAGTCATTTATCGGCGTGATCATCTTGGCGGGGATCGTGGTGAACAACGCGATCGTGCTTGTGGACTACTTCCGACAGCTGCAACGCGAACAACCGGATGAGTGTGTTACCAGCCTGCTCTTGCAGTCAGCCACACGACGCTTGCGTCCCGTGCTGATGACCATGCTGACGACAGTCCTGGGAATGATCCCGATGGCATTGGGAATGGGCGAGGGCGGCGAGCTGCAAGCCCCTCTGGGGCGCGTGGTGGTCGGCGGGATGGTCAGCGGCACGCTCATCACGTTGATCGTGATCCCGGTGATCTACCGGCTCATTATTACGGATTCCGAGCCTGCGACTCTTCCCCAGTTCCCGGTGGCTTCCGGTCCCATTCCGGCAGCCTGATTCCGTGCAATACATTTATTCGTGCGGCATCGCATGGATCATGTGATTCCTTCAGCGATGCGAGCTTTTGCCTGATGCTGGTCTTCTGAATCGACGATACGCCCCGGAAGACCATCCCGGGAGTGAGCCATGTTTCGAGCTGCGTTTTGTGCCCTCGGCACCTGCCTGATGCTCTGGGGGGCAGCTTTGTTTTATGTGGACACCATCACGCTGAAGCCGGATGCCCCTCACAGTTTCGTGATGGATCTGTTCGCCCAGGAGACCGGATCGAAACGGACGATCCGCCCGGCGCTGTGGTTACCGTACACTCTGGTCGGCGTGGGAATCGTGACCATGCTCTATGCGATCGCCCTGCCCAGGCGGCAGCCGCGAGTTCCGGAACACCATCACTGATGGCAGATGCCTGTTGCAGGCGAAACGCCTGATTCGATTCCGTCTTCGGTGGACACTAACCGGAATACCAGTGGCACAGATCGGCGAGGCCGACATATTTGTCGGCGCACTCCCTGAAAACCAACTCAGTAGCAGCTCTAGGAAACCTGGATGGCACTACTGAGATCGCCAAGGTGGACGATCGCTTCCCCTGGAGACGTGGCCGGGAGTGTCGTCATACCAAGTACAACCGCATCCATCGTGGACCGCATGACCTGTTCTCCACGCCCCAGCAGACTTGCCACCGTCACCAGCGGATCGCCGCTGCGGACTCGCTGGCCGGGTTGGACATGGAACTCCAGAAAACCGCCATGCTCCGCCCGGACCCAGCGAGCCTTCTGAATGATGGTCTGGGGAGACTTGCAGGCTTGTTGTGCGGTGGGCGCGGTCATTCCCAACTGGGCCAGCGCGTTTCGAATGCCCGATTCAAAGACCGAGACGACCCCCGCTTCCACCTTCCATGTCTCACCACCTTCCACAATGACGGTCGGGCAGCCGAAGGTGCAGGCCTGTCGCCGGAGAGCTCCTCGTGGACCGCGCCCCTTCACCACATACTCTGTTCCCAGTGACAGGGCCCATTCGCGGATAGTGTCCTTAGTCGTGTCCGCACAGACGACGGGATAATTGGTGCGGCGGATCGCGGCTGTATGCAGGTCGATGCCGTAATCGCAGCGGTTCACGATCTCGTCGAAGATTCGCCAGGCGATCCGCTTCGCCAGACTGCCCACCCGTGATCCAGGAAAGCACCGATTCAAGTCTCGACGATCGGGTAGATACCGTGAATGTCTGTCAAAACCCAGTACATTGACCACGGGGATCAGCACCAGCGCCCCCGCCACCAGCTCCAGCTGTGGATCGCGAATCAGATTTCGAATCGCTCCCGTACCGTTGAGTTCGTTGCCATGAACAGCTGCGGTAACGAACACGATCGGACCGGGTTCGATGCCCCGTCGGACGTGCAACGGCACCGTCATATTCATGCCGCTGTAGCTTTCGCCGATGCGAAGATCGAGGTCTTGTGAGGTTCCCGGGGCAATCGTTTGGCCAGCCAGATCGTCCCATTCGTCGATACGACGTTTGACACGTTCATTCATGAATCGGCCTCGGAAGACGGCAGGGGAGGCAATGATGGCGGCAGATCATGCTTCCGTGGTTTTCGAACGCGCGGTGGGGCGCGGTCAATGGTGTGTTCCCGCATGGCTTCAAGCTTTCCGAAGCAGAGCAGAGCATCCCCTCCCTGGAGTATGCGGCTGGAGCGAGGGTTCGCGATTAATTGTCCATTCTGGCGAAGTGTCAGAATGTTGATGTCCCGTTCCCGCAATCGCGACTCGGCAATCGTCTTTCCCGCATACGGAGAAGCTTCCCGGATCATCAGGTCGGCGACGCCATACCCGGGAGGCACCGTCAATCGTTGCCGAATATCGACATCCGGGAAGCGGTGGTGCGTGGCGATGTAATCGATGACCGCTCCGGCGACATCGACCTTGGAGGCCTCCTCGATTCCCTGTAAGCCTGGAGAGGAGTTGATCTCCATCACCAGCGGACCATCTTTACCCTCCAGCATGTCCACCCCGGCGATTCGCAGTCCCATGATTTGCGTGGCCCGAATTGCGGTCTGTGCATACAGCGGATCCAGTTCGATCGCTTCTGCCACGCCGCCACGGGCAACATTGCTGCGAAACTCGTTGCCTACAGCGGTTCGCCGCATGGCAGCCACCACACGGTCGCCCACGACGAACGCGCGAATGTCCCGCCCACGACTTTCCTCGACGAACTTCTGAATCAGAATGTTCTGGTGGACCGATTTCAGCGCCTCCGTGATGGCCAGTGCGGTCTCCTTGTGCTCGGCCAGAATCACCCCGATCCCCTGGGTTCCTTCAATCAGCTTGATGACCACGGGCACGCCGCCCACGCGCTCGATGGCCGCTTGGGTATCATTCTTGTCACGAACGAAGGTCGTTTGCGGGATTCCAATCCCGTGTTCGCCCCGGCTCAAGATCTGCAGAGAGCGTAGCTTGTCTCGCGAGTTTTGAATCCCGCTGGAGGAGTTCGCGCAAAACACACCCATCTGCTCGAATTGCCGAACCACGGCCACCCCATAATAGGTGATGCTCGGGGCAATCCGGGGGATCACGGCATCGATCCCCTCCAGCGGATCTCCTTCGTAGTACAAGTCGGGAGAACCTTGCTGCAAGTCGATCGTCGTCTTCAGGGTGTCGACCACCTTGACGGCGTACCCGCGCTGCTCCGCAGCGGCTTTCAATCGTGACGTGCTGTAACTGTTGCCTTCAACCGACAGGATGACGATTTTCATGCCATTGTACCGCCGTGAGTCGGGCGGAACCCCATTCCGTGTGCCTGGGCATGCGACGAGTCCGTTTGCCATGCCAGACGAATGGTAATGGACAATCAGGCTCAACCCAATGGGGAATCACTGTTTCTCACACAGTCGCGTCCCGAGTCGTGCACTTCCTGAGGGGGACTCCGTTGGGGGGACCAAGGGGATATCGCCTGCTCCCCGTTTTCTGATCCATGTGGTATGAGAGTCTGATCCCTGAACGGCCCGCGAAGCGGGCTTTGGAAAGGCTCTGATGATGACAACTGCACCGGTAGTAACGGCGGGAACGGTTCCGCTGTGGCGGGCACCTCGGCCACACGCCGGAACTTGGCATCGTTGTCTCGCACCATGATCTTAACAGGGAGAGGGGGCCGTACGACGGATGTCCTCGTCCGTTGCCTCCGACGGACACCCTCCAAACTTCTCACTGTTCATGTGGGATGAGACGGGGAGTTTTCCGGGATTGCAGACGGCGAGTTATCCACACGAAACTGGAAATTATCCTTCCCGGTGTGCTTTACATCGTACATGGCCTCATCGGCCTTGCGGAGCATTTCGTCCACCGAACGCGGATAGGGGAAGACCACCATCCCCATGCTGAAGGTCACTTGCCAGCCAGCATCACGGGCCATCGCCCGCAACTGGTCATGGACCCGGCGAGCGACGATGTCCGAATGTTCCGGCGTGATCTCCGGCAGCAGCAGGGCGAATTCATCGCCTCCCATGCGGGCCACCGAATCATAGCTGCGGAGGCTTTGCCGCAAGCGTCGTCCAGTCGCAATCAGCAGTTCGTCCCCATCCAGATGGCCGTGGGAGTCATTGAACAGCTTGAAGTTGTCGCAATCGATGAACGCAATGGCCAGGCCGCTGCCCTGCCGTTTCCCCCGGTTCAGTTCGTGACTGATTTGATCGCAGAAGCCGCTCCGGTTTAACAATCCCGTCAGTGAATCGGTTCCGGCTGCGGTGTGAGCCATCTCGATGGTGGTTTGTAATCGGTTGACCAGACCTCCGAAAGCCAGGGCAATGGCCGTTCCCACTGTGACCGAAATCGTGTCGACCTCACCAAACGGCATGCGCCCCAGGAGGGCCATTGAGTACCAGCCCAGAATGGATGTCAGTGAGGCCAGGATGGCTCCCGGCCATGCCATCATCCACGCGGCGGCGGCGATCTGGGGCAGGACCAGGGCGATCGCCACAGCGGGCAGGTGTAATCGGGCCCCAAAGAGATACGAACACAACGGAATAAGAAAAAACACCGTGTAGATTAACGGTGTTCTGTCTCGCCGCGGAAATTGCAGGTGGCTCATGACGCTCCTGGCCCATGGAGGTCTGAAAGGGAATGCCGATCATCCCCCGCGAGCAAATTTCTGGAATCGAGCTCGCAGATCCCTGGTGATCGGCCCCGGAGCGCCGGTTCCGATCGCCCGTCCATCCACGGACACCACGGGAATGACTTCCGCAGCTGTGCCCGTTAAGAAACATTCATCGGCAGTGTAGACATCGTGCCGTTGAAGAGTCACTTCTTCTGTCGGGATTCCGGCTTCTTTTGCCAGTTTGAGCACACAGTTGCGGGTGATACCTTCCAGAATCCCGGAATCATTGGAAGGAGTTCTCAGAACACCCTTCTTGATCAGGAAGATGTTATCACCGGTACATTCGGCAATGTCTCCCTTATGGTTCAACATGAGGGCTTCCTGGCAGTCGGCATCGGTCCCTTCGATCTTCGCCAGGATATTGTTCAGGTAGTTGAGCGACTTGATCCGAGGGCTGAGTGCCCCGGGGTGGTTGCGGATGGTGCTGGCGGTGATGATCCCCAATCCCTCTTCGTAGTATTTCTCGGGATAGAGGGAGATCGTGTCTGCAATGACAATGATCTGCGGATGGCTGGTTTTACGGATGTCGAGCCCCAAGGCTCCTGCTCCGCGAGTGATCACCAGCCGTACGTAGCCGTCCACAATGTTGTTGGCGGCGACCGTTTGTTCGACCGCTTCGGCCATCCGGGTGGGTGTCATAGGGATCACCAGCCGGATCGCATGCGCGCTCTCATACAACCGTTCTACGTGTTCTGCCAGCAGAAAGACTTTCTTGCTGTAGACTCGAATCCCTTCGAACACCCCGTCCCCGTACAGCAGTCCATGATCGAACACGCTGACCATGGCCTGCTCTTGAGGCACAAGACGGTCGTTGAGGAACACCTGGAGAGACATCAGAAGACTTTCCGTACGAATGGGGCGAGATGACAGTCAACTCGCACAAAGAACACTCCGGAATCAGGGCGTCGATCATCCCCGTCCCGGAGAACACCGTCACGGAGAACACCGTCACGATGAGCATCAGAGATGGCACCGCCCGAGAGGCTTGCCATTCGGGACACTGCATGCCCCGACAGGTTCACGGACGACCAAGGAACACGGGAATGGCTTCCTGGGAAGACCCGATGTCACGCGGCTTCTTCCAGTCCCTGAATCCGCCCCTCGGTCAATCGAACGATCCGGTTGGCTTGGCGAGCCACCATTTCGTCGTGCGTGACCATGATAATAGTCAGGTTTTTCTCAGCGTTCAATCGGGTCAGCAACCCCATGATATCGCTGCCGGTGACCGCGTCGAGGTTTCCCGTGGGTTCATCTGCCAATAGCACTCGTGGCTCGCCAATCAGAGCCCGGGCAATGGCGGCCCGTTGCATTTCGCCCCCTGACAATTCCGCGGGGCGATGCTTAAGCCGGTGTTCCAGCCCAACCTGCTGAATGATGGTCAGGGCTCGATCCCGGAATTCCGCTCGCCGTCGCCAATAGTCCCAGGCGGAGTACCGGATCATCATCGGCGTCATGACATTTTCGAGCAGTGTCAATTCCGGGAGCAGGTGGTA
>QWPB01000140.1 GCA_003671275.1 Planctomycetota bacterium
CAGAAAATAAGCCCGCAATATCGCAATGCCATTGAAGGTCATCGCGATCACCAGCAGCGGGCCCACGTGGGGGTACGCTTCCACCGCCCCATCGATCAACATCTCGTTGCCAATGAAGCCAATCGTCCCCGGGAATCCAACACACGCCAGCCCCGTGACGAGAAAGGCGATCGCGAGCCCGGGGGCATGTTCATATACCCCCTGATAATGTGTCAGCGTCAGGCGACCATGACGCGCTTCCAGTGCCCGCAGGGTCAGCCCCAGCCCGCTCAGCGAAAGTCCCACTGAAATCCAGACACACAGAGCTCCCGTCAGACCAATCGTCGTGACCACCTCCAGTCCAACCAGCACCATGGTGGCATGGCTGGTCAACAGGCAGGCAAACAGTCGACGAACATCCTTTTGAATCATGCATAACCCGCTGGCATACACCGCCGTCAGCAGGGCCATGACCCCCAGAATTCGAAGTACCCAGTCGGGTGAAACGGGGACGACCAGTCGCAGCGCGGCATACGCCCCCGCCAGCGGCGTCGACACGAGAAGGGCCGTCCCAAAACTCGCTTTCTCAAACAGATCCGCCTGCCACCAGTGAAACGGAAACACACCACTGCGAATCGAGACCGCGACCAGCAGCGGCAACAGGGCCCAGAGCGAGTGCGTTCGCGAATGCTCCGATTCCAGAAAACTCCAGCCGACAACCATTAGCAGGGAGGACATCCCCATAGCCAGAGCGTAACAACGAGTCGACTGTCCGCGGGATCGCAATTCGATCAGCACCGGAACACAACCCACGCACAGCAAGGCGATAATCACCTGCGGATCGATCGCACTGAACAAGGCCAGCGCCAGGGACTCGGACACCAGCATCATGGGGAACGAAAATCGCGGTAATTTGGTGCGCAGTGTTGCTAGGGCCGTCAGCAGATAGATGAGCGCTGTCATCGGCAGCAGCGGGGCACTCAACTCGTCAATCGCGAACAGCTCGCGCCCAATCAGACGGGTCATCAGGTGCCAGGCGTCCTGCGCCTGAAAGGCATGCAGCGAATAGAAGTCGTGGACCTCGGCGGCAGATGCCAGCAGGGCCAGTGTGGAGACCACCAGGGTATGCCCCAGGGCCACCAGCGGATCCCGGAAGCGCGAGACCCAGGCGGCCCCCAGTAGTGGGAGCAGAATGGCAATCTCGATCCAGGGGAGGTGGAGTTCGTTCATGCGAGTCGCGAGCAGGGGAGGGCGGGGGAGCGGAATTCCAGCCCCGGGGGCCGGATTCACTCAATTCGGGGCGGTCACAATCGTTCGGGCTGTTCCGTCGGAACGGACGGCGGGACCGGCGGTGTCTGGCCATTGAGGCGAGCGGTGAGGCGTCGTTCCTGGGTATCGCACCACGTCAGCCCCCCCAGAAATGGAGACACCAGATACTTCTGTAAGAACAGGTCCAGATAGCCCCGTTGCAAGGCAAACCGATACAACGAGTCGGACCAGCGTGAGCCCAGCCAGGATGGACTCACAACCACCAGCCGCCCACCGATGGCATTTTCCAGGACACGATAATCGTGCAGCAGCGTGGGTGCCCGCACAAATTGCAGCGTTCGAAAACAACCGTGTCCCAAAATGTGAATCAAGGGGATGTACATCAGCTTGGGCCAGCCAATTCGCGGGCTGAGCCAAGCCAGGATTCCGATTTCGGCGACAATCAGACCGACCTGCGTCAGAGCGGCAAAAGACAGGGAGGACTTGATGTCCGTCTGAACCCGCCCTGTCACCGAGGCCAGCATGGCCGTCGACAGCCCCAGCGCAATCACGCACAGGGCCAACAGCCCCGACAAGGCGATCAGCGGGCTGATCCGCAGCAGCAAGAACGCTCCCAAATGCACCGATAACGCTCCGTAGAAGACGGCACTGGAGGGCGTCGGACCTTCCATGGCGCGGGGCAGCCATCCCGAAAATGGAATCAGCGCGGATTTTCCGGCAACTGCCACCAACAGCAGCAGTCCCACCGTTAGCGCTTGCCCCGGGGGCAGTGTCGCCACGCCTTCGGGCCAGACTCCAATCCCCATCAGTCGGTCAAAGTCACCTTCACCGGACAGATGATGCAGCAGCAACGCCGCCAGCAACAACCCCGCATCCGACAGGCGGTAGACGACCCACACTCGCAGTCCGTTCCGGCAGGGGTTGGGGCGTTCCTGAAAGAACGCCACCAGCAAGGTAGAGGACAACCCCACCAACTCCCAGCCGCTGAACAAGGTCTCAATGGTCCCTGCCA
The DNA here is from genome assembly GCA_003671275.1 of Planctomycetota bacterium. GTDB lineage: Bacteria > Planctomycetota > Planctomycetia > Planctomycetales > Planctomycetaceae > TH-plancto1. Next base: position 2,261 of record QWPB01000140.1, read on the forward strand.
ACGATGTCAGGACCATCCCCAGCACAAAAATCGCATACAGCATGAAAAACCGGTTGAATCCCGATTCACGGTGCATGTATTTATCTGCAAAGGCTCCGATCGTCCCGCACAACACAAACGTGAGGATCACAAAGGGAACCGACAGCCGGTCAAACTCCAGCTTGAATGAAAAGTGATACAGCAGGCGATGGGCGTGATCAGCAGCGGACAGCGTATCGCTGTAGCCCGGAAACTCCAGCGCCACAAGGTGTCCCAGTTCTATGGGGATGCGCCGCTCGTCCCCGATCAGCATAATCCCCAAAATGGTGAGCGATGCCAGAATGCCGAAGACCATTGTCGACTGAACCAGTCGACTGATCCAGACTTCGGAAAGAGGGCGATTGATTAACGAGGAAATCCCAAGGATCGCCACCAGCAGCGCGGGTGCGGCAACAATCAGGATTCCGAGCAGGTGGGGCAGGGGCATGAGTACAACTATGACGGGAGGGAAGGTTCAGGCGGGATGTTCACACTTCCGGTGGGTGGTCAAGAGGGGGACGGAACGATCTGGGCGAAGTCCAAGTGGTCACGGGCCCCCGAGAACCAGCCGTGAGACTGCGAACGTTGAGGCAACGTTGACACGCTGGCCTGATAGGGCACCAGCTGACCATCCTGATAGAGTGAGAGCGCGGCGGTATCGGGATCCATCAGCGCCCACTGGACCCAGCCATTCCGCAGGATGTTTCCCACGGCGGGATTCCGTTGCATGATCTTTTCCATCGCCTCGGCCCGGGCCTCGATCACGAACAGTAGTCGGACGGGTTCGTGAATCTCGACCCCCTGCCATGGCAGTCCGGATCGCAGATCACTGGCCGCCCCATCCATCACGCCCAAAAGTGATGTGATGTTGTGCGGAAGCTTGGTCCCCGCGCCCCATCCCGCAGGATCGACGTAGGAGAAGTAGTATTGCAGGTTAATTCCGGAACAGACAATCACCACAGCCCCGAGGATTCTACCCAGGATCGTACTCTCTTCATCGTCCAGAGCGGCATCGTAGGAGACCAGAAATGATCGCCGATCCATGTAAAGCCCCCGTGTCAGGGATCGCCGACCGACCACACACAAGGCATTCGAGGCATTACCGAATTCTGGTCGTGTCTGAGCCAGATCTTCCGCGCGACCTTCGACGTGACTTTTGGCGTCCCCGGGAGTGATGTCCAGCGGTGCCGAATAAAACCGTCGGCAACGCTCCTGGGCATTACGTTCTGCCGCCTTTTCCAGGGCATCGCGAGCGGCCTCGAAATCGGCATGGTGCGTCCGGGGCAGCAGATCCAGATCAAAGAACGTGATGTCATCCGTGGCCGTGTTGTGCAGCCCCCCCAGAAAGAATGTCGTCTCGGGAATGACCAGCCCCCGCTCTCGCAATCGCAACCGGACGCGAGGATCGTTGAGCATCGCGGCGAGAGCCCGGGCATTGGGACTGCCCGCACTGCCGGAACAGGCTCCGCAGTCATAACACGACTTGTGGGGATTGTTCAGGCAAAAGGAGCCATGTCCGAAAAAACAGACCAGGCGAGAGAATCCAGACCGCAAACCGGTCTCACTCAAAATGCGTTCGCCAATCCCTGCCATTTCGTCCAGTGAGTAGCCGATCGCGTCACCTTCCTGGCCCGGTTCCTCAGTCAGCCGTTCGATACGCAGCCGCGTAACAGGTGGTGGAGCCATCACCCGATCGACCAATCCCCGCAAGCGAGCTGTGGAACGAGGAAACAACACCCGCGCCACCAGTGGAATTGTTGCCAGGACCCCCAGACTCCCCGTCAGCAGAGCCCCCGCAGCCATCGACCGAGATCGCAGGTGGATTTGATGGGAGGCCTTGGCGAATCGTTTACGACTCTTCGCGATACGGCGATCGGCCTCGGACAGACTGTAAACGACCTCCTCGGTAACCCAGACTTTCGGGCGAACGACGATCGGACACAGGGCCTGAAAGTGCGCATCAGCCACCCCTTTGTAATACATCGTCACTCCGAAGAACCCAGCGGCGGCGAACGTTTCGGCCCGTGGACAGACCTCCTCCAAATGCCGTCGAAATGACTCTTCACGGGCATCGATGCAATAGACCGACTGAAACAGCGGCGGTTCCGGGGGCGGAGCCCAGCGACTCCGAGAATGAACCGCCAGCGCGTTGAGGGCCTGCACCCGGTAGTGCCGCTCAAAAGCCAGATGAAACGCTTTGCGGCGGGCATCGATATCGAACATCTCGATCTCGCGGAACAGGTCTGCCCACTGCGAAGAACTCAGCGAACTCAGTGCAGCTGCAGACCATCCTCGCCATTGAGAGATCTGAAACAAGAGGAACGCCCGCTGCTCGACCGGGACCTTTTCCATCCTAGGGAACTCGGCCTTCCACTGGGCTCGCTGCTCCTCCAATGAAGCGTTCGTCGGGCGATTCAGAGCATTCGCCAGGGCCACTCGCAGCAAGACGAGTCGCACAGCCATAAACTCAACAAGACTCCCCATGGGCAGTGGTCGTCCGATTCGATCACCCCGATCTTCTCCCTGCCAGATCATGCCCGCCCAGCCGCGCAGGGCCAGCAACTCACGAGTCAGGTAATCTCCGGCTTCGTCCTGAGACACCCCCAGCAGTTTCAGGGATTCAACAATCGACTCTTCCGGGGTCATCGCAGCCACCCGCTGCAACTCGGAGGGCAATCCCTGCATCCAGGGCTCCAGCAGTTGGGGCTGCCCATAGAACCAATGAAAGGCCCGCCAAAAACCCTTGTCCCGGTAAGGCATCTCCCATGTGGCCAGCCCCTGGTCGATGAACGCGGCACAGAACGGAATCAGAATCTCCTGCACCATTCGGTCCAGGTCCTGCCCCGACCGCATGAACCACAGATCCCGATGGCGAACCGCCGGATCGACCGGATAAGATTCCAGCAGTGACTGTGCTCCCCGATGACAGACTTTCCAGAGTGCCTGCAGGGAGAATTCAGCCCACTTGTCTTGAGACCACCCATCGCTTTCGCCGGGAACGAGTTCCGGCCAGCTTTCCCGGAATTGGTGGGCGTGGGGACCGTGAAGCTCCCGGGTGGCCCAGGCACTGGTTTCGGCGCTACATTGCCGAAACTGATTTTCGTCGCCGGATAACGACGTGGTCCGGGCTTCCGTCTCCGCCAGAAACCATTCAATTTCTGAGGCGGGGGCATTGCGAACGGGGTTCAACAGCATCGCCAGCCGCAGATCGTACCGCGTCCCCGAGGGACCGACGCGTGTTTGGCCATCGCCATTCAGCACTGTTCGGAGTGTCGACTCCAGATCCTCACGATGAATCCGCCCCTTTCGCAGCTTCTCACGATAACGATCTTCCGAGAGGGTTGTTTCGCATCCGAAGAGATCGTGACCACGCCGCAACCCCTCCTCAAACGGCAGATCCTCCAACGCCTGCAACGAGTTCAGAAAAACGAACGCGGTGATTGGGCCTTGAG
>QWPB01000003.1 GCA_003671275.1 Planctomycetota bacterium
GCCTTTACGAAACCGCGTGCTGCTCCGCCCGTTTGCAACAGCCCGCTTTGTTGAAAGATGACGTAGAGTTCCGCAGGCGTGAGCGTGTCGAGATGCTCCCTGAGTGATTTCACAAACTGACGAATCTTCTCAATGGTCCAGCGATCAATACATCCTGGACACCCTTGGCCATTCCGCGTTCTTGCTGCTGGCGAAGCCTCGAATTCGTGCCCCTTCTCGCACCTCCACCAGAACGCTTTATTCGAAGCAGGTCTCACCGTTTCCGGAGTGTCGGTCCGGTTCTTATCAGGATGCCACTCTGCCGCGATCTCCGGATTCGTAATTGCGAGGGCCAACGTCTTCTCATCTAGGCTGTTGCGGTGAGCGAGAGAATTGACACTCACTCTGCGGACATCGGGATGTTTTCCGATGATCGACGCCAATTGAAACTTGTTTGCCAGCGGGTGATGACCCTCGACCGCTGAGTAAAGATCGAAAAGGACATCACTCTGGACTGGCCCCTTCTCACCCGCGAGCAGTGCTGCACCCCATTCCCCAAGTTGCTTCACGTCCGTTCGCGTAAGCGAAAGCTGATCCATATGGATGTAGAAACCGAAGCTATGTTGAATAGTCTCGTAGCGATCACTGAGACATCTTACGAGTTGGGGTTGAACCCAATCGGTTTGAAGGGCACTCGTAATTGCTTCAAGCGAGATTGGCGATCCTGCCTGACGGACAACTTCAACGACTTCGTCAGTCTTTGTATAGGTTACGCCGGGACGTCGCAACCGTTCCCCATCAATGACATCCGCGTCCGCCGCCATCATCCTTTTCAACTCCGTGAAGTCAGTGATCAACCCGTATGTATCGACTTCGTCGAACGCGAGTCCGTTGATGCCTGCTTCGACAATCTGCCGTCGAATATGTCGAATCAACCATTCCGTTCCGAGCAACAACGTAATCTCTTGTGCTGTCAGCGTGAGGTCGCTTTCTCGCACGAACTTACCGAATTCAATTCCTATTCGAGCAACGGATTCCAAATCGGCATTGATCAAAGCCCTCACAGATACCTTCCCATTTGTGTCAATGCGGAATCGCTCAGAGCGAATCAAATGGCTGAGCAAAGACCGAAGCGACTCAATGTGGGACGCGGACAATTTCGAGTATACATTTTGTGCGGCTAGAACATGGCACGAAGTCTCGGCAACATTAGAGAGGAAGGCAATCTGCCACTCGGCCTCTGCGCCAACGAGAGTAAGTGCTCTTGCAACGGGAACAAGAAGCTGGCGATCCAGTTCATCGTCAAGCGGTGCGAGTATTTTACGAGCCGCTTCGAAAAAGTGCCAGCATTTCCCAATGCTGGACATCTCGATCTGCCTGACTCGCTCTCGTGTTATCCCTAAGTGTGAGGATACCTCTTCCAAGGTCTCACCAGCACTGCGATGACGTAATATTTGCCCTTCGCGGTCACCAATCGTGGCCAAGATACGATCAACCAACTCGACGCACGACTGTGGCTTACCTGTGTTACCGAAACGATATTGGTCCAATCCCTGAGAAGAAAGCAAATAGAGTTCATTTCGAATCACATTCAGGGTCTGAATTGTGAAGTTTCTCTGCTGTGTCACCGCAACCATTGTTTTGGTTTTTGGACAATCAACAAAGCCGCTGACCGCGAGTCGATCAACATCATCGAGCGATTCGATTTTGAATTCGTCGAAAAGCGTCACGGCACGGCTAGGTACTCGCAGTGGGACGTTCCGCCAATTCATTTTGTGGTTTGAAAACGCCCACAGAAATGACAGTGAGTGTTCGGACCAGGGACTCCAAGAGTCTGTCTGCGGTCGATTCAGCAATAGGCGCATCAGGGTACGCAACTCGTCGATTTCGTCGCTTGAGTTTCCGTCGACGCTAGTATCCTTTACGAAGTCATCGATCCGCATCACGTTCAGACGAGGTTCGGGAACAAGATCAGTGCCAATCACCTGCTCCAGAGTTGCCGAACCGATAATCGTCTCACCACGGAAGACGAATCTGAAATAAAGCCACTGCAATTCGCCGTAGACCTGTAATTTGCGTGTGCCCCATCCTCCTTGGTCGCGTCGATCCTCAACATCCAGCACAAACAAGTCACGAGTCAGCGAGATTTGATGTTGGCGAAACAACCGTTTCAGAATGCCCGGAACGAAAATGAGTGGTGCTCTCCCAACGGTCTCATCTTGTCGAACAGCATTTGATGCCTCGCGAAACCAATCACTTCGAGGCGATTTCTCCCCAACTAACGTCGAAGTGATCTTCTCGTGATCCTCCGGCGACAGAATGAGAAGCCGCAGCAAAGCCTGCAGTGAGTAGAAGTCGCGTGCTTTCGTGTCACTTTCAAAATTGTATCTGAAGGCTGGAGCGACAACTTCCGAGACGGTCAATTCGCTGACTGTCTGGTTGGGAAGCAGGCAACGCGGAACGACATCGTCGAGCGGAGAGTCTTGGTTGATCTGTTTTCTGCGAGTCGCATACGTGCCGTAGAATAGTTTCAGGGCGTTCAATAGGGTCAGCTTCCATTCGCCCCATCCGCCTCGCGTTATGACCTGTTCCTCATCGAGACTCAACAGACTGTCAACAGACTGCACACCTAGATGTCTAAGCGGATTAACCAACATACTTGGAACAAATACGAGATCGCGGATTGGCTTTGGGATATCCGACTGAGGCTCAGTTGAAAGGTGTTGTACCTCCGCCCGTTCTGGTGTCGAGGAAGCTCTCACAGCCAGCAATGTTTTTGCTTTTTCAATCAGCTCTGACAGAACATTTCGCTTTTTTTCACCTACGCCACTGATTCGGCCTAAATCCCGATCATCGAGTAGCGCAAGCTGCGCAACGGTGACAATTCCTAGCTTATTCAGGGTCGGCTTGATGATGCCATTAATATCAAGCACCGACTGAATGGCCGAATTCGGATCAATTGTGTTCTCGTTGACCATTGCCGAAACGCTTTCCTCGCAATCAGGGCGATCATCCTGCCAAAGACACTATCACAGAGAATACGACCGCTTCTCTGCGTTGGGTTATCGGCCCGCCATTGCGCTGATGGACCTCGACCGCGATGTCGCCGATCCGCCCGCCAGACTCGTCGGCATACTTTTGGGACTGAACGAACATGCCGCCAGACCGGCAGTATGGGTCGTAAATCCATCCCTTGTACCGTGCCAGCATCTTGACCAGCAGACTTACGAAGCAGGATGGGGTGTAGAACTGGCCCCCGTTCTTGCCTTCGGCACTGGCGAACTGGGTCAAGAAGTATTCGAAGACGCGACCCAACAAGTCCTTGAACCGGCTGGCAGCATCGGCCAGTTGGATCGAGCCGATCACGTCGATTAGTTCACCCAGGCGGTGTTTTTCGAGATCGGCGCTGCTGTAGTTCTTGTTGAGCGAGCCCTTGAGCCGGGGATTGTCACGCTCAATGGCGACCATCGCGTCGTCGACATCCTTGCCAATCGTGGGGAGCTTGGCGCTGGCCTGTAGCTGAGCCCAGCGGGCTTCTTTCGGCACCCAGAAGACGTTGCCCGCGAGGTATTCGTCCTTGTCCTCCGGATCGGCCCCGGTGTATTCGCCATCCCACGTGATCAGCTTGAAGTTGTACTCGTCGAACGTGTCAGAGATGTACTTGAGGAAGATCAACCCCTGGACGACATGCTTGTACTCCGCCGCGTCCATATTGTTGCGGAGCTTGTCCGCAGACTGCCAGAGCTTGGCCTCGAACCCGAGGTTGGCTGTCTTGGAGTCAGTCTTGGCTGCTGCCTTCTTGGCCATCCGAGAGTGCCCGCTACTCGTGTGGGTGTCGCTTCGTGGTGTCGTCATAAGTCTGAGTGTACCGCGATGAGGGATCAAGAGATAGTTTCCACGACTCCTGTGTCGCAATGCCATAGTCCATGCAAAGCAGAGATTTCATGACGCCGAAGTCGCTGGATGTCCTCCCGCCCGCGAGGTAACTGGTGTCTCACGCCCGACGAACGGCGTGGGGCGACCGGGAATCCTGATGGGAGAGACGATGATGACGACGAAGACCAGTAGTACCAAGACAACGAAGAAGGCGGCGGTCCCGAAAACGGCCAAGCCGGTGGCGAAGGCCAAGGGGACGCCGAAGGTGGCGACCGAGGCCCCGGTCACCGGAAAGCTGAGCCAGATGGCCGCAGCGGACCGCGTGCTGGCTGAGACGAACGAGCCGATGACCTGTAAGGCGATGGTCGAGGCGATGTCGGCTAAGGGGTACTGGTCGAGTCCGGGTGGGAAGACGCCGGAGGCCACGCTCTACGCCTCGATCCTTCGCGACCTGAAGAAGGGCAAAGCAGCCCGGTTCGCCAAGGTCGACCGAGGGCTGTTCTCACTGGCCATCAAGTAGGGAGGGCCGAGCCATGACGCCCGAACAGAAAACTGCCGACGCGATTCGCAAGGTGATGATCGCCGTTCAGAACGCGATTGAGGTGGGCCACCGATCAAGCATGATCAAGGCCGATGATTTGGTCGAGGTGCTGCTGGCGATTGCCGACGAACTCGACCCACCTCTGGCAACATTGGTGGCTTTCGAATTCGCCTGCCCCCACTGCGGCGAACGCCGCGATGATCACCTGGTCTGGCATGACGACGAGTTTGTCCGCTGCTCTGGCTGCGGAACGGAATACGTCCCTGACTGACCCAGTCGGTAACACCACGACGCGCCCACGAGGCCCCACAACGGGGTCTCGTGTCACGGTGGGACACTTTGGTCCCGCCGGTCTTCCCGTTACGCCACATGGGAACGTGGTGCGTGGCTCCCTAATCATCATATGCGATCACCCCGTGGGAGAGATCGAAGACCATGTCCGCCACTTCGGCGTCGAACCAGGCTTCAAACAATGCAAACGGGCGTGGGGATGGCCAATCGGCTTCGATGCGGTGCCAGCTTTCCAGCTGTTCTTCGAAGATCGATTTGAACTGCCTTTGTAGTGTCCGCAGCGGTTCTTCGTCCTCGGAAGTCTCGACCAGATACACCGAACACCAGACCTGGGGGTTCTCCAGCGGTTCCCCTTCCAAGGTCTTGGCCCATTCAAAGAATGCTTGCTTGGGCCGAATCACGATGGCCACGCGATTGATCGAACGCATCTGTCGCCGCTCCAGTGAATGAACCGTCTCAACGGTCGCAGAGACTACGACGCTCGGGATGGTAATGGAATTGGGTCTCATCCGTGACGCCGACCGACTGGAGACCTGCGGCCCCATCGAGGTAACTGTCTCGTCCTGGGCAACTTCGTCAAGGGGGCCCCAACACCATACGAAAGAGGCAACAACATGGCGGCACGCAATCCCTCATTGATTCCCGCTGTCGGCTATGCTCGCCGATCCACCGACATGCAGGAGCGATCAATTCCCGACCAGCAGGCATACGTCGAGAAGTGGGCCAAGGAACATGGGTACGAGATCGTCCGCTGGTTCATTGACGATGCGATCTCCGGCACGAGCGCCAAGGGCCGCAACGCCTTCGAGCAGTTGATCACGACGGCTGAGAACGGCCGGGACTTCCAGACGATCCTCTGCTACGACATCAGCCGGTTCTCACGCGGGGGAACGAACGAGACCGGGTTCTACCTGCATCGTCTCAAACAGGCGGGAGTCGATGTCGTCTTCACCGCTGACGGGATACCCGAAGGTGACGAAGGCGAACTGATCCAAGGCGTGAAGTCCTGGCAGGCCCGCCAGTACTCGATCAAGCTGGCCC
>QWPB01000139.1 GCA_003671275.1 Planctomycetota bacterium
ACCTCGGACTGGTGTCGGCCTTCGATGAAAAGAATGATGACTCGTTAACGGTCGATCAGGATCAGCTGGGAACGGTGGACTACATCGCCCCGGAGCAGGCGGTCGACAGTAAGAGCGTGGACGCCCGGGCCGACATCTATAGTCTGGGGGCGACACTCTACTCCATCATGGCCGGACGAGTTCTGTTCCCCGATAAATCGACGGCCCAGAAGCTGTTACTACATCAGACAACCGATCCGGAATCGATCGATCACCTGGTCAAGGATTGTCCGGCAGAGTTGGCAGCGGTCGTTCACCAGATGCTTGCCAAGAAGCCGGCGGATCGCATTCAGTCAGCGGAGGAACTGGCCGCAGCGTTGGCTCCATTCTGCGAGCCTCGGACCCCTCCCTATGAACTCGGTGCCATCAAGTATCGCCGGACGGTGTACGAAGGGTTCCTGGGTAAGAGCCCGGAACCGGACAAGATTACGGTTCCGACACTGGGCAGCCCAGATGCCGACAAGGTGGACCTGAGCGTCTCACGGTCGGCGTCCGCCTCTTTACCGGGAACACTGCGAGCATCTTCGATGATTACCGCGTCATCCGACCCCGTGATCGATGAATTTGCCCTGCCTGAGGAGGATTACACCCAACTGGCGATGGAACTTCCTGCGATCAATCGTCGCAAGAAGAGCAAAAAAGAGAAGAAAAAGAAGTTCGCGTCTCCGCAGGCATTACAGATCGTCGCCGTCGTGGGTTCGCTGTGCGGCCTGCTGCTGGCAGCCTGGCTGGGAAATCACGCGATCCGAGGCATGGCCGCTGCCGATGAACCCCGGCCCCGTGTGACCGTAACCTCCCCTTTACCCCGCCCAGCTCCCTCGCCGCCTCGCCCGGTTTCCTCTCCCCCCGTTTCAAGCAACCCATCGGATGTGAAGAAATATGTCACATTCGAATTTCGACCGTACTGCAACACGCTGACGACCGTTCCGATGTTCAACAAGTCGGCGGGGCCTGCCGGGGAAACGATGATCTCGTCGGATTGGAAATCCCGAAAGGTGGAGAATGTGCCATTCCAGCTGATTAACCCCGAAGGGATCAAGGTTCCCAATGCTTTGCTGCTGCACGGCACGATCGGTGATTTTGCCCCGAAGCTGCCACGTAAAATCGAAATCCCCATCAAGCAAAAGACCTCAGCTATTCACCTGTTGAGCGGGATGGGGGGGTACTGTCATCCGTCAACCCGCGAGCGGAACGTGGTGATGCGTGTCACGATTAAGTATCAGGGAGGTTCCACGGAACAGGTGAAGCTCCTGAACGGCGTTCACTTTGCGGACTACATCCGTCGAATCGATGTCCCCGAATCCAAATTTGCCTTCCAGATCGGAGAAAGTCAGGTGCGCTACCTGCGAATCCCTGCCGACAAGGGGAAGACCGTTAATTCGATCGTCTTTGAAAAAGAGACGGATAGTGCCTGCTCACCGATCGTACTGGCCATCACGCTTCAGAAACCGTAGCGGGTCCGCTCTGTCCACCTGCCAACCCGGGAAACGCTGTCCCAGACGCAATCACGGGGCAGAAGTCGACTCTCTACCGGCTCACGGCGAAAGCGGAGCGACTCGCGGCATGGCCAGAAAATTCTTGAGCAGATCGATTCCCGATTCGCACAGGAAACTTTCCGGATGAAACTGCACACCATGCACCGGATAGCGGGCATGTCGCACCGCCATCACCTCTGAGGGATGATCGGCATCCCGGGTCCAGCCGCAGGCCAGAAGATTGCCATTCAGTGTTTCCTCGGGAATGACCAGACTGTGATAACGGGTGGCTGTAAACGGGTTTGGTAGTCCATTGAAGAGACCCTGACTGTCATGGTGGATCTCTGAGGTCTTCCCATGCATCAGTCGCTGGGCCCGCACGACCTGGGCCCCGTAGACTTCGCCCATGCACTGATGGCCCAGGCAGACCCCCAGAATCGGGATGCCCGATGGGCCGAACTCTTGAATCAGGGCCTTGGAGATTCCCGCTTCCGACGGGCTGCATGGACCGGGCGAAACGAGAATTCGGTCCGGGTTCAGGGCTCGAATTTCTTCGAGCGTAATTTGGTCGTTCCGGGCCACATGGATTTTCAGAGTGGGATCAATCTCCCCAAACCGCTGCACGAGGTTGTAGGTGAACGAATCGTAGTTATCGAGGACGAAGATCATCAGCTGGGTTCCGCATGCGGGGGCATCAACGCAGTATAGGGGGGATCGAGTCGGAATTTCGAAGCACGGCGAACGAAATCCACAGGAGGACTCCCGAAACCCGGCCCGAAAGGAATGGAATTACGGAGGATGCCTGACAGCCCATTCTCAGACTCTCCCCGGAGAGGGAATGGCCCCGGTTGGCGTTTCTGTTCCCCGAGGATGGAGAGCTGCATGCTGACGAATCGTTCCAGAGTGGGTCAGGGTTTCGAATCCCGTGGCGGCTCCGTACACTGAAGAAGTCAGGACAATTCTCGTGAGATGTGGTTCGGGGGGGAATGCCCGTGACGGATCAGGCTCTGATGTTGAGCGTTCAGGCGGGTGATCCCTCGCCGTTCTCTGAACTTGTTGACCGATACCGTCCGCGTCTCCTGCGGTTCGCCTGCAGTGCTCTCTACAATCGCGACAGCGCGGAAGACTTGGTTCAGGAAACGTTTCTTGCGGTCTTTCAGGCGCGGCACACTTATGACCCGACATTCGCAGTCAGCACATGGGTCTGGACCATTCACCTGAACCTGGTGCGACGAACCCGGCAACGACTGTCGACGAGGATCCGACATGAGTCTCGGTGCTCCCCCCGATCGCTGGCTCCAACGGATTACCGCGACGAAGATCGCGAACAGCTGAACGCCTGGCTGGCGCAGATCCCCGAGGCCGAAGCGGATGCTTTACGGTTGCGTTTTTTTGGCGAGCTGACGTTTGAACAGATTGCCTTGTCCATGGAGAGCAGCCTGGGAGGAGCGAAGCTGCGAGTCAAAAATGGGCTTCAGCGGATCGCCGTACTGGCCCAAGTGGATTCATCTCCCCAACCTGCCAGGGGGAGCTCATGAGTGAATCTTTGAGTCCCCTCCTCGTGACCATTCCATCCTCTCACCGCATGAGTTTCTCATGCGAGAGGGGAGTTTCTTTCTGTGTGGAGCGATCCAGTGAACTGTGATCAGGCATTCGACAGCATGACACTCCCCGGGGGAGAGTCTTCCGCGGCACTGCGAGAGCATCTGACCGCGTGTCCTCGTTGTTGCGCAATGCGTGAGACGATGGAACCAGCCCTTGGGCTGTTTGCTGCCGTACGGGAGCCACCGGTTCACGAGTTGTGGCATCCTTCAGAGACTCCCGGGGGGGGTCTTGCCGTTCAGGTGGCTCGGCGGTTGATCACACCCCCTCCGATCGGAAAGCGAATTCGATCCTGGGCGGGATATCTCTTTGCGACGGCCCTGGGAGCCGGACTGGCCTGGGGATGGATGGGCGACCACTCGGCGGGGTTCCATGATCCTCAGCGAAAGCTGAGTGTAAATTGCACCTTTCAGAGTCGCGCCGAACGGCCCCTGCTGACCGGGGTGCAAATGACCCAATCCTGCCTCGCCTGTCACACTGTGCCGGAGCGGTTTTAGAACACGATTTCCAGCCCTGTCGATATTCTGAAGGAATGACAGGCTGGAAGCCTATACATCGGCGTTCATCGGCTGACCGCTAGGCGATGGGCGTGTCGTTAATCACGGTACACGGTGTCTTTCGACTGATCCGCTTTAGCAACGAGGTCAGCACTCGTCCCGGTCCGATTTCGTAATACTCATCGATCCCGGCCTCCAGCATCACCTTCACACTGTCTTCCCAGCGAACCGGGGACAAGACCTGCCGTACCAGAATGTCCCGGATTTCCACAGGATCGCTGTGGCTCTGGGCATCGACGTTGGAGATAACTGGAATCTGCGGCGTCTGGATCGAAACTCTCGCCAGCGCAGCTGCCAGCTTCTCATCCGCCGGCTTCATGATTGACGTGTGAAACGCCCCTGCCACGGACAGTCGCACGATCTTGGCGTTCTGGGCTTCCGCCAATTCCACAGCCCGATTCACCCCCGGCACACTGCCGGAGACGACGAGGTTTCCGGGGCACAGATAGTTTGCAATCTGCACCTGCCCGACAGAACTGGCCTCGGTAACAATCTGCTGAACCTGTTCCAGGGGGAGCATCAGGATGCTGGCCATGCAGGAGGGCGTGGCATCGGCAGCTGCCTGCATCGCTTCGCCGCGCTGCTGCACCACGCGCAGACCATTCTCAAAGCTCATCGCGCCCGCAAAAACGAGCGATGTGTACTCGCCCAAGCTTAAGCCGGCTGTCATTTCGCACCGGGCTGGCAGGTCGGGCGTTTCGGCCTTGATCTTTTCCAGACAGGCGAGGCTGGTCACAAAGATGGCTGGTTGGCTGACCACCGTGGAATGCAATGTGGCTTCAGGGCCAGCCTGACAGATCTGAGCCAGATCGTAGCCGAGGATCTCGCGGGCTTGCTCGAACAATGCCGCGGCGGCGGGGTACTGCGCAGCAATCTGCTGGCCCATCCCATGATGTTGGGCTCCCTGACCGGGAAAGAGGAAGGCAATGCGTGACATCGTGGGAAATCCGTGGCAATGGGGCAGTGAGAATGAAGGCGATGAAGCGAGAGCCTATTGATTGCAGTGAGATTTGTGAAGCACTCCCTGCCGAGTGGTGAAAGGAGGGGGCAGGATCGGATTTCGGTTGTGTGGAATTCATGCGGATCCCCAGTATGCGGGGTGGCCCCGCGAAGACGCCACGTTACTGGGAATCGAGGGAATCACTTACCTCCTGATCAAAGCGGGCATGGAGGAAAGCAAGGCCCGGCCACAGCAACCGGCGGGGTGACTCAGACATCGCTTGGGATGTCTGGGTGACGCAGGAACAAGAGGGATGGAAAGGTGAGTGTCGCTCCAGTAACCTCTTGTTGCTTTGCAACCCAGACGCTCAAAGCAGCGTCTGGGCCATCCCGTCACGTCTCCACTCCAGCCACCACGGGCTTGAGGAGGGGGGGGGCACCAAACATCGCCTGACATGGCCAGTTGACACGGGAACCGGAGGGATTGTCAGGGTAAGCTGGTTCTGTCTACCATTTCCGCAGGTGTGAATCCGAAACCGGAACCAATGGCCGTCCAGAAGCGAGAAATATCACACCTCCTCGACCTTGTGAAAGGGGGAAGCCATGCGGGCTTTGATTTTGTTGTTTATCGCGATGGCTTGGCTATTTGCGATGAGTCCTAGATACGTCTTTTCAGCGGATCTCACAGAAGCGAAGACGGAGTTACAGAATTGGCAAAACAAAATAGTATCGATTCGCGTCCAGTCAGAAGAAACCGCCGAAGCCAAAACAAATGCCGCATTTGATGGTACAGACATTCGGACATCCATGGGAGAAAGCGATTGGGTCTGGGATGATACCGGGCGGTTCTTTGATTCGAGAGTGTCCTATAACGATGGGCAACGAAACGGTAGGAGTCTCCGTGTCGCGGATGGCCTCAATCTCTATGTCTGCGATTTTCCGTCACACGATTCGGTCTGTACAGTCGCGTCGCAAGTGACGATCCATGCGAATTCGTTGTGGAATTCCGGTGTCGGGCTGTATGGCCCACCACTTTGGGGGCTGTGGGACAACAAAACCAGAACATGGCTGGGAACACGCATCTCGGGTGTTGCGGCAGCGGA
>QWPB01000107.1 GCA_003671275.1 Planctomycetota bacterium
AATCGGTCCTGGGATCATCTCGATTTCTCCAGGACGAATGTCCGGACCGCCGGTTCCACCGGAAATACTTGTGTGGGCGTATTTCGACTTGGCCCGCATGATCATGACACGGTCATGTCGACTGATGGGATCACGTGGCCATTCGATTCCCAGATGTGCCAGAACCTTCCTGAAAAAAACGGTATCCTCACTCAATGTCTGAGCGGGATATCCTCCAACCTCCTGGCACAGTGACTTCTCAAAGACAACGAGCGGATGATAAATCCAGTTGAGCTGCGCTTGGTTCTCATGAAGGTCTTCACTGCCCCAGTAGGCCCAGTAGTCAGCCGGGCAGTACAGCGGAGTGTTCAACTCGTGAATGCGGCGCATGCTGTGCGAGAGTCGCCAGGGAAAATAGATATCATCATCATCCCAGACCGCGATGTATTGGCCTCGCGCCAATTCGATGGCGGCGTTTCGTTTTTCACCGAGCGTCGGCCAGCGGGCCTCACTGTTGAAAATCCGCACGTCCGGGAAGTCCCCCAAGAGCTTCTGTCCCGGGCAGTCGTTGAGAATGATCAGCTCCTTGGCCGGGTAGTCCTGAGCCAGGAACATGGCGATTGATTCGGCGACATAGTCCGGGCGGCCGTAGGTCGGCATCACGCAGCTGACCAGCGGCAAGCCTCCGGAAGTCGCCACGTGTTTGGCGGCGCTGTTCTGTCGTTGCGGCTGTGAAACGACCGTTTCGATGACTGGATTTGGTTCCACAACCCGAACAACGCTGGCGGACGCTTCCAGTTCAGCTAGCTCTTGAGGTCTCGTTCCGACGACTTCAACGATTCTGTGCGTTGCTGGTTGTGGAACTGTGGATCGGACGAGTGCCAGATAGTCTGACTTCCATGCGGGCTGAAGACGCACCATGCCGGTGTGGACTTTGCCTTCACGAACCTGACCTTCTACGAACTCGGCCACCTTTTGATTACCGGTGATCGCTTGCTCGTCATCCCGTCCAAACGCACTCAGGTGATACGACCCTGTGCCTTGCCAGCGATACAAGTAGTAAAGTTCCTGGGGAGTCAGGGTGTCGTCGTCTTTGTCGATCGGAATCAACTGACGGATGCGATCTTCCAATCCCCAATCTTGTCCCGAACCGATATGGGGATAGCAACCAGCCTGCTCGAACAATTCACGCGTGAAGCACGAAGCACCGTGATAGAGGTTGATCGAAGGGCCATCCAACTGGCCATCACTGAGAATCCAGGCTTTTGGCGATTTGTAATAGCCTTGGTCCGCCTTCATCCGTTGAATCGACAGACTGATCCGCCAGGGCAAGTAAATGTCGTCATCGTCCCAGACGAACAGCAGGTCGTGCTTCGCCAGAGTCGCGCAGGCATTCCGTTTTTCGCCGACCGACGGGAACCGCATCGAGGTGTTGATGATCCGGACTTCCGCGTGATCACAGACCAGCGTCTGATCGGCGAAGTCGTTCAGGACCACCAGTTCTTTCGGCCCTGGATAGTCCTGGATTAGAAACGAGTGGATTGCCTCCTCCAAAAGATGGGGACGGCCATATGTCAAGCACATCGCGCTGATGGGCGGAAACCCGGTCATGGACTGCCTCCCGTCGGCAGCGACTCCAGGTATTCAAAGAACTTCGTCCATTCCTGCTTGGCCTGCTCCAGTCCCCAATTGGCCTCCAACCAATGGCGAGCATTAGCAGCCATGAGTCGGCGTTCTTGACGTTCAAAGGCCGCTCGCGAGGCGTAGTACACGAACTCCCGCTGGTCCTTGCACAGGAAGCCGGTCTGGCCATGTTGCACCAGTTCCCGCCAGCCGCCGCGATCGTCGACGATCAGCAGGCAGCCACTGGCCATCGCTTCGAAGCCGACACGCGGCAGGTTCTCGTAGGTCTCGGTCATCTGGATGATGCAGTGAGCGTGACGATAGACCTCATGAACGTTCAGGCCACCAGCTGGGTACGCCTTGATCCAGTTGGGCTCCTGGCCGATCTTGCCTCGAATCTGGTCGTTGACGCCCAGCATCACCCCTTCCTTGAGGACCGGGCTGACCATCGTTTCGTACACCCAGAGCTGCGCTTGGTGGTACTTCCCCGTGTCCTCGCGAGAGATGCGAGCGAACCGGAACCGGTCTTCGGGGCGATCATCCAAGTAGGGGAACTCCTCCATGTGGAAGTACGGCCGGACCTTGAACCAGCGGAACTTGTCATTGATCGACTTGAGTTCCCCCTCGACCTTCTCCCGTGCATGATCCGTCTGATACAGGAAGCAATCGATCAACCCTCGGCGGTGCATCTCCTTTTCCAGGTCGAACAGCCACGTCATGCAGTTCACGAACGTCGTCGACTTGGCGTAGAGCTTGATCGCTTCGAGGTGCTTCAAGAATTCTCCGTTGCAGTACGAGATGACGTGCATCCCCTTGCACGCTCCCCAGTCGCCCGGCGTGTGAATCACACAACCCCGCTCCTCCATCCTCATGGCGCGGAGGTTGTCATCCAGCTGCCCGGTATGCAGCAAATGGACCTTCAGCCCCAATGCCTGCCAGACCCGGATCTGGTGGTCCAATTCTGTGTCCGCCCCGCCTAGTCGTGAGGGGTAACCGATGACGCAAATCTCCCTCATTCCCGGTCGTTCTCCCAGTGTTGTTCATCAAGTGTGTTGTGGCTCAAAGCGCCGAAGATCGCGAACCCCTGAGCTGAGCAACCGTGAGGTTCACGCCCAAGCTCGGCACAGCCGTGCGCAGACGCAAACCGGCGAACGCCGGACGGGGCCAGGGCCACGCCCAGTACTAACCGCCACTGGCGGTCAGACGATCAGCCAGTTGGCCCCATCAGAGACGACTGTCACGCTGGAGTACTGAGCGTTCAGCACGTTTGTGGTCGCTCCGTCAATCGTCTGGCTCGATGTGGTGGTCACGGTGACGTTGTTCACACCACCATTGACTCGCTTGATCGTATACTGGCGACCGGAGATGCCGACTGCTGTCGGCAGCGTCACATTGAAAGCTGCTGTCGTGGCGTCGGCAATGACCACGCTGTCGGAACCGGTGATTGGATACAGACTCGTCTTCGTGGCAATCGGCGTGGCCACCGGTCCAGCGACCTGCAACAGGGTATGAGGCGACGCGACCCCCACCCCGACCTTTCCCGTACCCTGGGGCATGATCGGAATGTTGCCGTTCGACACCGAAACGATCTGCTTGCCGTTGACATCCAGGTTCCCGCCAAGTTGCGGCGCGGCATCCTGAACAACTTGAAGCAATACCTGCTTCCAGACCGCCGCACCCGTCGCCGAACTCTGGCAGACGAAGAGCTTCGGCGGCGAGACATCCGTCCGTAACCAGAGCGAACCGGGAAAGTAGTTCCCGGTCTGATCATCGCCAGCGGTCGGGTCGGCCGACTGCGCCCAGACGCTCTTGGGACTCCAGTCGACGAGCGACTTGAGATCATTCTGAATCGCCAATCCCCCGTCTCCGGTCGGATTGGGCGTGACGACTTGCAACCCACGATACGCGGTGAGCGTGGCCATGTCTGTTCTCCATGAGGTGTTGTGAGGGTGTTTCCAGTCGAGAGTGTGGGAATGGATTGCAGCAACGATTGCACCGTCAAACAGGATCATGGAGGCTTCGACACGGGATCGGGCGATACGGAATCACCGACCGTCTCAACATGACATGCTGGCAAACCCCTCTCGCCATTCGCATTTGCCGCGAGCAGCGCCCGCAGCAATGCATCCCACGCCGTCAACGCACATCGCTGCCGGTTCATTGTCAGTTCTCGGATCGCGAAGTCCATCATATTCTCCGCAGTGGATGCCAACACCTCATCAACCGACTTTCCCTCGATCCCCTCGCACAACATCGAAGCGCACGCCTGACTCACCACACACCCCTGACCATGAAACCGTGCCTCTCTAATAGCCCCCACAACAACCTCCAAATCCACCCACACCTCATCCCCGCACAGCGGATTGCGAGCAAACCCCAAGTGCGTGGGACGATTGAGTGCCCCTCGCCATGTGGACTGTCGGTCATAGTCGGCAATGCGGTTCATCTCTCACCAGGTTTCTATGCAGGTTTCCAGAATGAGGTGATCCAATTCGACATCCGCGTAAAATCGCTTGGCGGTACCTCTTTTGGGGCCCCGTTAAGCCAGCCCAAAACTCGTCGATAGAGTAGCTCCTCACCATCTGTGCCAAGGTGGGGACCGATGTAGAAGCGATCAACGACTCCGTCCTTCATGAAAAGCCATATAGGTGACATGAAGTCAACGTCCCTGTCGACATCAATGCCGCGACACCATGTGGCAAGTTCCTCAAATTGATTAAACTGTCGGACGCCAACACGGACTCCTGATTGCAGACGTTTGGATAGCCTCAAAGCAACTTGCGCTGATTCGTGGTCAGGGATACTCCAGTCTGCAGCTGCAAGCACGATCCAAGAGCCAATCAACAATTCTTGCTCGATCTGTGTTGGGCGCGGCAAGAATTCTCGCATTTGAGCGATTTCCTCCGATGCACCGTCATCATGTGATGCGGAATTGACTCCACCAACTTCATTATGATCAGGAAAAGTCATGACCCAGACCTCGTGATCGTAGTTGTAACCATTCCCCCTTGAACTGACTGCTCCACACTTCCACCTACAGCATCTATGACCGACTGGTGATCGCCAACCATGCTGTCTGGGCCTCGTAAAGTGACAGATCCGTCTGAACCAAGTACTCGATTGATCTCAGATCCAGTTCCCGGACCGATAGGCGCGTTGTCTAGATTCAGCTGCCCCACAGTTCCAGATGGGAATGGAATATCTGTTGACGAGCCGGAAACGCGATTTGGAATCACAGCAAGTTGCCCCTCGGCACCTGGAACATATCCGCCGACTGGATTTGGATTCACATTGACCGCGCCGGGATAGAGGCCCTCTCCACCAATATCAATATGGACCCCAGGTCGCCCGGTCCACTTTCGACCGAGAGGACTATTAAACAAATCAAGTCCACCTCGCCCGGCTCCATAACCCGCACCGAATGTGTCAATCCCCATTGTTGTGAGAGATAGTGCGTCACACCTCCCCTGCCTAACTGCGGCAATCAGAGAAACTGCACCTGTGACTGCTTGCGCCGCATCCATCGCTGTTCCTGCAAGATTCAAACCATTGTTCAACATTCTTCCGCCGCGAATCAGGCGATTTGAGTTTCTTATGCCAACTACTGCGATTGAAGCCACACGTGCTGCTCGCTTAGCTTGTTCAATTGCGCGAGCGGCCCGCACCGCCATCGCTGACGACCGAATCGCGAGCCCACAACCCGCTGCGCCGCCAGTCATTACATCTGCGGCGGCAGAAGCTGCGTTTATAGCCATCCGGAATGCATAATCCTGCGCACTGATTTGCCCTCTGGCGAACTGAATTGTATCAGAAGCCGTGAAGACGACAGTGAGGACGAGGCTCCAGAATTCGCCCGTAGGATCAATCGTGGATATAGGGTCGGAACCACCGTAAAGATAGACCTCAAGTGCACTGCCACGTCGGCTGAGATCCCGCGTGATCCAGAGCCCCAAACTCGGATGATAATACCGGTTTCGCACAGCGAAGAGGCCGGTGGAGTGATCCCAACGGTAGCTGCAGTAGGTGGTTTCCCAGCCGAAGCTGCTGGTCGCGCGGACTGTGAAGTCTGGGGCGAGGACAGTCGTCGCGCCGTAGGGGTCGTATTCGTAGCGTTCCTGGACGGTGCCGGTGGAGTCGGCCACTGTAGTGATGTTCCAGTTGGCGTCCTGGAGGGAATACAGGCGTTCATTCAGCGTGCCGCCGCTGACGCTGCGGTCTCGCAATACAAGGTCATCAATGTATCGCACGCCCCAGACGAAATGGCGGTCGGGAGTGGTGCTCGTGCCGAGACGTTCTTCAACGCACTGCCATTGATCGGTGAAGTATGCGTGACGGGTTTCGCTGAGCGTGCCGTTGGTGTAGGACTTGGTGACGATCCGGTATCCGCGACCGTCGTACTGGTTCTCGTGAACCGGGTCGGTCGTTGTCGTTCCCGGTTCGGTGAGCTTCACCAATCGATTCCAGGCGTCGTAAGTCGCCGTGAGTGTCGGAGCGACTTCCATACGGGACCAGTCATCGACGGTGAGTGCAGCCCACTGGTCGGTGGTCAAATTGGCCCAGCTCGGACGATTCAATCCCGGACGGGGAATGGTGGTCATGTTGCCGTTGGCGTCGTACTTCGGATCAGCCCATTGCTCGCCGACACTGGCATTGATCGTCGTCAGTTCATTGACCGTGTTGGCGGACCGGGTCTGCTGCAATGACCACGTTGACCCGTCGTCGGACTGCTTGAACCCGCTCCAGTTGCCGGTTTCATCAAGCGTCCAGCACTGGGCGAAGGTTTGCGTCGTGAGACCAGTGGCAGGCGAGTTGAGCGTACCGCGTCCTCCGGACTTGAGCCGTTGCAAGCCGTCGTAACGGTACAGCCAGTCGTACTGGGCGCTGTTGGCGGTGGCGATGGGATTCGAGCGCCAGGTGCGGTTGCTGGCCCGGTCGTAGCCGTACTGGACGTTTGACAGGGCTGTGCTGCTTTGTTTCCACAGGCTCTGCTTCATTCGTCCGAAGCGATCGAGAGCGGTGTAGATATCTCCGTCAGGCGTGAGGTTGCCCAAGAGCGTAAACTGGATCGCGGGCTGCGGACTGGTCTGCTCAGCGACGCTGGTCAGTCCCAAGTAGCTGT
Source organism: Planctomycetota bacterium (assembly GCA_003671275.1). GTDB lineage: Bacteria > Planctomycetota > Planctomycetia > Planctomycetales > Planctomycetaceae > TH-plancto1. Next base: position 6,722 of record QWPB01000107.1, read on the forward strand.
AGTCGGCGAGGTGCGTACTGCCTGCGTCCGAGTCGATGAGGCTCGCGATCCGGCTGGCGTTGCTGTTGATCGAAGTGCTCACACCATAATCATACGTCAGCACGCGACCGCTCGGGTAGGTGAGCGACGTGGGCCGGATGGTATTGGCCGAGCCGTTCGCGAACCCCATTTGCACGCTGGGAGTGGTCATGACATCGACCGGTCCGGCATGAGCCTGATATGTCTTAATCGACTGGCCGAAGTTGTTGTGCGTGAACTTGGCTTCGTTGACGGTACTGCCTGCCCCGACGGTGGGAGAATCGTTCGACGTGATGCGGCTGACGAGACCGCGTACTTCGTAAGCAGTTTCGATGCGGCGGATCGCTCCATCGACGTTGGCAGCCAGCGTGGTGACGCGATCCTGTGTGAGCCGCCCCAGCAGGTCGTAATCGTACTGGTGGACGCTGCCGTTTTGATCGGCGAGGCTTGTTCGCTGGGCTTGGCGGTTGTAGCAGAGCAGCACCTGGTCGCTGCCGCTGACGGAATCGGGATAGGTCACGGATCGCAGCAGCACACTGGCGGCGACATCCGAATCGACGAGCGTCGTGCCGTAGGTATATGTCGTCGTCTGGTTGCCGGTCGTTGCATTGATGGCCTGCAAGGTGCCCACAAGACCATCGGGAGTGTAGGTTAGATTCGTCGTGCGGTTGACATCGGCTGATGGCGCACAGCCCGAGCCGCTCGAACTGGATGAGGATGGGGGCGAGGCGAGATAGTTTTCGATGACCTGCGTACGGCGACCGGCGGCGTCATAGGCAAACTGCGTGGCCATCGCAGCGGGATCGAGAGTTTGCAGCAAATTGCCCGAATCGTTGTAGGTCTGGCTGGTCACCAGAACCGTGTCAGAACGAGTGGGGATCGTCGCCGAACGAGTGAACGCTGCGCCACCGTTGGTGCCGTAGTCGGCATTGGCCTGCGGACGACCCAGCGGATCGGGATAGCTGGCGGTGTACGAGACGCGCGCATTGGGAGTGAGTGACGGCGAACCGAGTGCCCCGGTCTGTGAGGTGGGCGCATTGTGATAACGTTGCCTGCGTGTGCCCTGGATGGCGTTGCTGGCAGCGTCGAACAAGGTCTCGGACTGCTCCAGGATCACGTCGCCCGTGACCGTGAAGATGTCGCTGTAGGATGCATCTGTTCCGTAACCGGTGTAGACCTTGATGGCACGGTTCAGGCTGTCGAACGTGGTCTTGGTCCACAGGTTGGAACCGGCAGGAAGCGTCTTGACGACGTTGCCCGACTGATCGAACCAGGTGTTATCAGTCAGTGCGTTGCCGACAGTGCCGGTGCTGGGATCGACGCCGTAGCGAATCGTCTGATACGCCCGGCTGAGATCGTCAAACTTGGTTTCCTGGAGGGCAACGAGGTTCCCAGCCGCCGAGGTGTTGCGACGATCGACGCGTGTCAGCCGATTGAGATTGTCATAGAACCCTTGAGCAAAGTAATCGATCTCCCCATCCACGGAGGTCAGTCGATCTCGCCAGTCGTAACCGCCATTGGTGGTCCGGGACACTGAAGCATTCACCCACTGCTTGACTTGCGTCAGGTTGCTGTCGCCGCCGGGCAGGTTGTTGTCGTACTGATTCTCCGAGACCGGCACCATGTTGTTGCCCGGCGCTCCGCCTCCCGTCGGATCGGAAGACGAAGCCCCTGAATCGTTCGTGCCGACATAGACCTTGGCAGGCAGGCTGCGAACATCAAAGACGGTGAACGAAATCGTGCCGCCGGGCGTGACGACGCGGTTCCGGCGTTTGTTCACGTCATAGCCATAGATCGTCTCGTCATAATTCGTGCCAGACACACCCGCGCCCGAAGCGGGGATCAACCGATAGACTCGTTGCGATGCCAAAAGGCAGCAGTCAGTGTACTGATATGTGGTCCAGCGAACGTAGCTGGATTGCGGGAACGTGTCGGTCGGCAGCAGTTTTCCGGCTGTCGAAGAGCGAGTTGCCTGAATCTCTGCGATCGGCTTGCCGGAGCTGTCGGCCTGCCGAATCTGGACTGGATTGATCAGCGTGTAGGTGTAACTCGGCCCCGTTCCTGTGGCATAGCCTTGTCCGCTGCGCGTGATGTGGTTGGCGTCATCGTACACAGTCCACATCGCTCGTCGGATAGTCGTGGCCACCCCGTTGATATCGACGACATGCGACGGGCCGAGTTCCTGTGTGATCCGCCCCTGGTCATCCGACTCAAAGTCGGTGACGAGGTTCAGTCCGCCTCCGCTGGGTGTCACCCAGCCCGTGGGAGCGCCGGTTACGATCGATGTGTCAACATCGTCAATTCGCTGGGTCAGCGCACCGTTCCGCGTGTTGTAAACATAGCGAGTGATGAACCCGCGTTCGTCCATGCTCCAGGTTCGATAGCCGAGTGTGTCGAAATACTCCTTCCGAGAGTTGGCCGTGCCGGAGCCATTCTGAGTGGTCGAAATCACTGGCAGCGTGGTCGTTTGCTGAGCGATCTGTGTCGTACTCGTATGGAACGTATAGGCGTAACTCGTGACGCTCTGCTGGGTTGGATTGGCCTCGTCCGGGTAACGAACTTCCTTCGAAACCGGAAACACGGTCGCATCTCCAGCAGTGTGGCTGGTGTACTCCCAGGACCGAAGTGTGATGGGATTGCCGAGTTGCCCTTTCTTGATCTGCTCGGACTTCACATAACCATCGGGAGCCGAGTTAGACCCGGAACTCGATGAACTGCCAGCAGTCGAATAATACTCGGTGACCTGGATCAGGCCATCGTTGTCGCGGAGGAACTCGTAATCTCCGGTTAAGGGTACGAAGTGCAGGAGATCATCATACGCTTCGTCGTATCCGGTCACGGCAGAAGGCTGGGCAACCCACTTCTGCCTGCCTTGCGAATCATACAGATAGAACCGGCACCACTGGTCAGTGCTGGTGGCAGAGGCCTTGAGCACTGACAACATTGTCTGACCGGCGAAGTTCGCGAACGTGATTCGCTGGCTGCCGTCTGGGTTGGTTTCAGTCGTTTTGAAAATCCAGACGTTGTAGTCGGCGCTGGTGATGGCGGAACTCGAAGAACCACCGATAATGACCGGATAACGGGGATTGCGGAGATAGGAATAGGTGACCGTCATCGAACCAGAGAACACCCGCTCCAGCGAGACCCGGTCATTGCTGTCGTACTCGTAATAATAGTCCGCATACAGCGAGACCTGAGCATCGCTCGCCGTGAACGGATCGCCGACGGCGGCGGTGAGGCGGACGAACGATTCGGGACCACAGACGAATTTCAGGTCATGCGCAGCCCCCTTGGCATCGCCAGCCTTGTGGTATCGATAGTAGTCGGTCCCTGTATCAACCCAGGCCCCGGACTGCCAGGTTTGTTTCGTTGCGGTTCGCAGGTCGGCCAGACTGCCGGAGGGATCGCTGCTGCCATAGTAAGAATAGACGACCCGCGTCACGTTCTCCCAAGGATCACTTGCAGAAACGCGGCGGCGCGCCGTGCAGGATTCGAAATGGCCAGCGAGTTCTCCTGTCGTGATATATCCGTACAGGAACGATTCGGTCGAAGTGACGCCAGCAGTTGTGACACTGCGTTGCAGTTCGACGATCCGATTGCCGGATTCCTGAGTCACGGACAGGACTGTCCCGCCGGGGGATGCCATGCTGACGAACCCGCCGGGGCGACTGGCGTGCGTCAGGTCATGGAACACGAGGATCGTGCCGTCCGACTCCGTTAGCCGGAATTGCCTCGGACCAGCAAGATACACCAGGGCCGAGAGATCACCGAACTGTGGTGAATAGGTGTTGGTGGTCGTGTTGAGATAGAAGTAGCGCAGGTTGTAGAGGTTGCTATACAGCGTCAGCGCCGCCCCGGCCAACGTGGACTGCCCGAAATACGGCAAGTTCACTGGATTCCAGTTCCAGCCGTTACCGCGATCGAAATCAACTTTCTGCTGATTGCTATACGTTCTCGTATGCGCCCACGGTGTTCCAAATCCGCTGGACGCGACATCGGTCACCTCAATCCGAACTTCACCATTGAAGTACCGGACGGGATGCGCGCTGGTGTTCTCGCAAGAGCAAGGACCGGTGTCCTTCTGGCCCGATGACGAACTTGACGAAGAGCTGCTGGAGGAGGACGACGAAGAGGACGAGGAACTGCTGCTCGACGATGAGCTAGAACTGGATGAACTGCTGCTGCTCGATGAAGTGCTACTGGAACTGCTGCTGCTTGATGAACTGCTTTTCGAAGTGGAACTCGATGTCGACGTACTCGATGAGGTGGACGTACTGCTGGATGAGTAGCCCCCGGAAGATGAAGAACTCGACGACGAACTGCTGGAGGAGCCGTATCCAGCCGATGAGCTGCTCGAAGAGGACGAACTGCTCGATGATGAACTACTGGAAGAACCGTCGCCGCTCGAAGAAGAGCTGCTGGACGTCGAGGTCGAAGAACTACTGCTGGATGAGGATGTTGACCCGCCAGACGAACTGGACGACGAACTCCACGGGCCGGAAGAGGATGAAGAACTGCTCGACGACCCTGTTGTACTGCTACTGGATGTCCCAGTCCCCGATGAACTGCTCGAACTCGATGATCCTGTCGATGAAGAGCCACCGCCGGAACTTGACGACGAACTGCTCCCAGTCGAACTGCTGCTGGGGGGCGGCGATCCACTACTCGACGACGTTGGAGGAAGGCTGCTGCTCGACGATAGCGGGGGAAATCCCGATGAACTGGACGAGGAACTAATTCCAGAACTAGAACTAGAGGAACTCCCTAATCCCGAACTACTTGACGAACCTATGTCAGAAGAACTACTGGATGGTAGAAACCCACTGCTGGATGAGGGCACCCACGACGAACTGCTAAACCATCCACTCGAAGACATTGGCCCGACTCAACAGGTTACATCGTGAATCGACTCGCGACAGGGATATTGTGATGGGTGACGGGGAAGGCACTCCCTGAGGAATGTTGCGTTACGATACAACTTCGTGACCAACCGTTCAAGAACTTCTTATCAAGATTCTGGATTCGGGCTTGACGATTCACCTCACGAGAAACGTCTTCGGTGGTTTGGGCTGTCCGCGTGGAATGGCGACAGTCGGAAAAGGCAGTCGTGACACGCTCCTCGTTAATCGCAGATCAGTTCTCTGGAATCTCGGCCTCAGTTGCGCAGGACGATCCGCCTCAGTTGTTTCGATTTCCTGAGTGGCTGGGGATCGGCGATCTGCGGAAATCGATTTTTCGATTAAGCGTTTGACAACGCTGAAAGGCGTGGTACAAATGTCCATGTCACCCAAGCCGCTTCTGTGCGGTGGAACCCAGCCTGCTGGCTCTGTCATGCCAGACAATGAAGCCAACTCGGCAGGCATTTCTCGCGGGTTTCTGATCACGCTCAACCATCGGTTGCACTGACGTAACCTGCTGAAAAGCTTTCTCCGAGTCTGCTTCAGAGATAACTTCTGGAGCCACTCGTGAATGGGACAATGGTATCCCAGCGGATCGAGTACCTGTCGGTCATTGGCGGGTTTCTTGATGGTCTGCATGTCAGATTCGGTGCGGGGCTGAACACGATCATCGGGGCGCGTGGGACAGGGAAGACAACCGTCGTCGAATGCTTGGCCTACGCGCTCGACACGCTGCCCAGCTCGGACCATGCGCCTCAGGAACGCAAACGGGTCGAGACGCTGATCAAGCGGAACCTCAACGGCGGCCGGATCGAGGTTGGCATCCGGGCGAAGGACGGGACGCCGTACAAGGTGACCCGGTCGTTCGGAGAAGAGCCGATCGTGGTTGATTCCGATGGCGTGGCGGCGACGGTCAATCTGAAGGCGGGTCTATTCCGGGCGGATGTGTATGGCCAGAACGCCGTCGAGTCGATTGCGGATCGGCAACTCTTCCAGCTTGACCTGATCGATAGCTTCGCGACGCATGCGATCCAGCAGATCGCGTCCCGCGAGAAGCAGATCGTATCGATGCTCGCGGCGAATGCTCACCAGATCATCCCGCTTGAACAGGAAGTGGGGAACATCCAGGATGAACTCGCCGGGCTGCCGGGCGTAGAGCAGAAGCTCAAAGAGTTCGCTGGCCCGGCCGGAGGTGTCACAGCGGAGGTCAATGAAGCCCATCGACTCAAGGGGCTGAGGGATCGCGAGTCACGCCTGTTGCAACGCGGTCGCGAACAAATCGGTCAACTGGTCGAATCCTTGCGTCAAATCCAAAGTGGTTTGTTGCGACGCTCAGGTTCGATCATTGATCCGGAGACAGCCAAAGGACCAAACGGGGACGTACTCAAAGTTGCTGGCCAAGCATTTGATGCCTGCAACAGCGAAGTCGATCGTTTGATTCTGCAGGCTGTCGATCGTCTCACAGCGCTGGATGCCGAGGTTGGTCGTCAGGCGGAACATCTGACGCAGCGTCATCGCCAGCAGGAACTGGTCTTTCGGACTACGATCGAGAAGCATCAGTTGGCCCAGAATCAGGCCGTTGAACGATCCGCACTGGAGAAGCAACGGAACCACCTGCTTGCCCGCCAACTTCGCCTGGAGGAAGTGACTCGCCGCATCGGAGAACTGCGGTCCGAGCGAACCGGTCTCTTGCAGCAGCTTTCGGATGTTCGTGATGGGCGGTTCGCGGAACGTCGCCAGGTCGCCCAGCGGATCAACGAAGCTCTGTCACCGACGATTCGGGTCACGATTTCCCAGTATGGAAACACGGATCAGTATCGAGCGACGCTGGAGTCTCGACTCAAGGGGAGCGGCGTCAAGCAGTCTGTGGTGGCTCAGAGAATCGCAACGTCGCTGACGCCGCCAGAACTCGCAGCGGTCGTTCGCGATCGCGACACCGATACGCTGATCGATCGTGCCGAGTTGTCCGCCGAGCAAGCTGGCAAGGTGGTCATCGGCCTCTTCGACCAAGAGTTTCTGTTCGGCCTGGAGGCTGTCGAGTTGGGTGACCAGCCGTTGATCGAACTCAAGGATGGCGAGGGTTACAAGGACACGTCGTCGCTCTCGACCGGTCAGAAATGCACGGCGATCCTGCCGATCCTGCTGCTCGACAGCGACAACCCGCTGATCATCGACCAGCCGGAAGACAACCTCGACAACCGGTTCATTTTTGAGAACGTAGTCAAGAGCCTGCGGAGCGTGAAGCTGCAACGGCAACTCATTCTGGTCACGCACAACCCGAATATCCCGGTGCTCGGCGATGCGGAGCAAGTCGTCGTGCTGGATTCGGACGGGTACAAGTCGCGGCTGATCAAGGATGGGAATGTCGACAAATGCAAAGAGGAGATCGTGACGCTACTCGAGGGGGGAGCCGAGGCGTTCCAGAAGCGAGGAGAGCGTTATGGGAAACGCTGATTCCTCATCGAACGATCCCGATTGGCCAGCAGTCCTCCGTCAGCTGGAAGGTGACCGCGAATCGATCCCGTGGCCCAAGCGCGAAGCCATCCTGCCGCTCGATTGGCGACCGGCGACCACTCCTACGCTAGAACTTCTTGCCGTGGTGGAGATGCTGGCCACAGATCCCAAGTGGCAGGTCCGTCGTCGAGCGGCTGCGACGTTGGTCTGGTTGCCAGAACCCAGTTTCAGTCGACTGACGGCGGGATTCAGCGCCGACGAAAACGCCTATGTTCGTCGGGACGCCGACCGCGCTCTCGACAAACGCCGCCGTGGTGAGAAGAACGCCCTCACGAAAGGAGAACGCTCAGGCGAACTCGCGGCCGAGTACTCATCGATGGAGCGACTCTACGGTTCACTGCCGACTCGAAAGGCCCGGAGAATCGTCGAGAAACACTTCGACCAGTTAGTCGGCGGGACCGTTCACAACATGCGGGGCCTGCTGACGCCGATCAAACACTACGCGGATGAACTGAAAGATTTGGCCAAGTCGAGTTCGCCGAGCCGCAAGCTGGTCAACCAGCACGCCCAGGCCATCTCGGCCCGACTTGCTGACCTCGAACAGTTCCTGCATGACATGCGGGCTTATGCGCAACCGATCCCCACGCAACGTCGTCGCGAACGGTTGATCGATCTGGTTCGTGAAGCCTCGGAAGCGGCGCGACGACATTTCGTAGGAACAGAATTCGATTCTGCCGGGGTTGAGCTGCGAATCAACATCCCGGATTCACTGACGCTGGAGGTCGCTCGGCATCAAGTTCTGTCCGTCTTCACCAACTTGCTACGAAATGCGTTCGAGGCGTTTCGTCCCGTGCAGAACGAAGTCGGGCTATTCTGGATCGCGGTCTCGGCGAACACGGACGACGATCGCGTTTCGATCTTGATTGAGGACAACGGTGTCGGCTTCGGCGAAGACGACCTGAAGCAGATTCGGGAGTTCATTCCCGGCTACAAGACCATGAAACACGATGGGACGGGGTTTGGGCTCCCGACCGCGCGACGTTACATCGAGGCGCACGGCGGCACGCTCGATATCGACAGCCAGATTCAGGCAGGCACGAAGGTGAAAATCGTCCTGCCCTTGGAAGCATGGGGGGAGGAAGCAGAATGACTCTGCGAGCATTGATCATCGACGATGACCCGCACATTGCGGATGTGGTTTCGGACATTGTGACGTCGCTGGGACACGCCAGCGATGCCGTTGGTTGTCAGGACGAAGCGCGCCAGCGGTTGGCGACTACCGCCTATGACTACTTCGTCCTCGACCTGGAGATTCCGGTTCGAGCCGAGCGCAGTCTGGCCCGCCTTCAAAACGGGATGAATCTGTTGAGCGAGTTGGTGGCTTCCCGGCTTGGTCCGGTGATTGTCGTGACGGGGTTCGGGAACAATGGTCCCGATCAGGGTGTCGCATGCGTGAAACTTGGTGCAGCCGACTACATCGCAAAGCCGTTCGATCGCGGCATTCGAAGTCTGGATAGTGCGATCCTGGAAGCACTCAGCAAAGTGGGCAAATACAATCCCACGCCTGTTGACCGAAAACCGACTTCGCCGCCTCGCCCGTTTCCTGGGGGCGAAATGCAGTTGCTCAAGAAGCGACTTGTTCTGTGCGGAGTCGAAGTACCGCTCTCGCCGCTGATGCACCGGATTCTGGCAGTCCTCAGCGAGAAGACCGTCGCAGGCAAGTACACCGCCTTCAGCGGGGATGAACTGGCCGAGCACGATGGCGTCCGTTGCAACCGAGGTCAGAACGGAATTTCGGAGACGATCCACCTGCTGCGGAAACGGATCTCTGCCACTGTGTTGAGGGACGCTCACATCGAAGTCGGTGACCAGGACATCATCCGCAGCAAAGGTCTGGGATACCGGATCAGTGACGCTATCACGGTCGTCGTCGGTGCCCGTCGGCCAGCTCTGGTCACGGCTGGCGAATTTGAGATAACATCGAATGACCCTGATCGGAACGGCCATGACCCTGATGATGTCCCTGTAAACGGTAGAAATGTCCCTGATCGTGACCCTGATGTCCCTGTTGATGACCCTGATCTGAGCGATCGCCAGAATTGGATCATGTCCCACATCCAGAAAGGAACAGAAGTCCGTATCGGCATGGTGGTTGAGCATTTTCGTTGCTCAGAAAAGACCGCCAAACGCGATCTGACCGAACTCAAAGAGCGTCGCCTCATCCGTTTCGTGGGCTCGCCACGCACGGGCCACTACCGCTTGATGTAGAACGGTTTACGCCGCGTTCTCGCTCATCGCCCACAGTTCGTTGAGGTGCGGTTCCCGTTGCCCAAAAAACGCCGTCGCGAACGCATCGCGGGCCGGTGTCCAGGGTTCGAAGATGCGGCAGTTATCCCGACTCGATGTAACAAGAGGCCGTTTGGCGAGTTCGTCAAACGGCTTTCTCTTTTCTACGACTAGAGTTACGTCGCCGAGCAGGCGGTTCAAAGATAGCGATTCGAGGATTTCGCGTTTTTGGTCCATCTTTGAACCGCGCCAGATTTGGGCGGCGTTTTGGGCGAACTCGAAGACGCCCAGGGCGGTTTGTACGTCCTCGGGGGACAGGGTTTCGCCCGTGGCCAACGTTTCGGCCAGAGTGGCCGCCTCGTCGCGGAGTTGGATCTGTTTGGCAGCCAGCGCCTGTTCGTCGATCGTGCCCGCGAGGTAGGCGTTCAGGAGGCGTTCCTGCATCGCCTCGATCTCGGCGACCCGTTTTTTCTGGGTCTGGCGCTGTTGACGCTGGACCTCGCCGATGTCTTTGAAGGCGGTCTGGAGCGCGGTGCGGAACCAGTCGGCGAGTTCGCCGTCGGGGATGCGGATGGTTTCGAGGTCCGCAATGATGGCGTCCTCGAGGTCATCCCCGCGCCAGCGCACGCTGGGGTGATCGTCGGTCGGGTAGTTGTTCGCGCAGCGGTAGTAGTCGTGGAGCCGAACGCCACCTCCTTTGAGCTTGCGCTTGATCCGTTCACCGGTGATCAAGGCCCCGCAGTGCTGGCAGGTGAAGAGGCCACCGGCGAGCGGCATGTTGATCTGTGTGGTCGTCCTCCGAATCTTGCCGTCGAGCAGATCCTGGCACAGCGAGAACGTCCGCCGGTCGATCAGCGGGCGGTGCTTCCCGCTGTACACTCGGTCTCCCCAACGGATGTCACCGACATAGACGCGGTTCCGTAGCATGCGGGAGAGAGCCGTCCGATGAAACCGGGGATTGCCCTTCTGGTAGGTGTAGCCTTCCCCGGCGAGTTGGTCGGCCAGTGTTTCGAACGTGTGCCGCCCACCCGCATACAGCTCGAAGGCCCGCACGACTGCCTTTGAGTTCTGCGGATGCGGTCGAATCGGTTCTTCCTTCTCACCCGTGCAATTCATGTAGCCGTATGAGGCGAGGCCGTGCTGCCAACCCTGGCGACAGCGTTCCTCGATCCCTTTCAAGACCTCGGTCCGTAAGTTGTCGCTGTAGTATTGAGCGACCGCCGCCATCACGTTGAACGACAATGCCCCCGCTGGCCCGGGGCCGAACTGGTTGTCGACGAATGCCAGCGAGACCCCGTGCTGGTCTTCCAACTCCTGCATACGGACCGCATCCCGCATGTTGCGGCAGATCCGGTCGAGCTTGTGGCTGAGGATCACCCGCAGATGCTCACGCTTGGCGTTCGCCTTCACCCAGCGGACCATGTCATTGAACACCGTGCGCGTCGCACCGCGTTTCGCGGACTCGGCCACCTCGAATTCGCGGACCACCGTCCAGCCGTTCTTCGCGGCCCGCTCTCTCGTCGCCCGGAGTTGGGCGTCGATCGAGTAGCCTTCCTTCTGCTCGCGCGACGACACTCGAGCCCAGATCACCACGTTCATGGTTCGTCCTTTCTGATTCGGAGAAGTGCTTCTGAGAACCGTTTGACGTTCATCAGAATCTCGACGGCATCGTCCGCGTTGAGGGGGTGTTCGTACCGGGGCGACCAGGCTGCGAGCGTGGCATGCAGCAGGTCGTCGGTGATCCACTCCATCGACAGCGGGCGTCGTCCGTCGGGACTCACTGATGGCTCAGACGGGGCCGGAAGTCCAGTGATGAGCGTGGGAGTTTCCATGTGGCAGGCTCCCCGTCATTCGGCGTCGAAGTGACTGATTCCGGCTTCTTCGAGTCGCTCGCGAATCAAAGCGACATGCCGATCCGCACGGTGCCAGCTCATGTCGAGAGCTTCGGCAATGCCTTTCGTTGACAGGCCGTCCATCAGCAACCTGCAAACCTGCTTCGACTCGTCATCCAGATCTGCGAGAGCCGATTCGATCTCAGCACTTGCCACCCGATATTCTCCAGTCTGGTCGATGGAGCATGGGCCATCAAAATAGCCCTGATGATTTGCAGCCATTTGATCCGTTGCTCGCTCGATCAAACCAGCATAGCGGCGGGTGACCCGCTGCATCGAAATGAGCTTACGATCGATCACCGTGGTCAGCGCAGTCGTCTCTGTGGCACCGTTCGATTTCTCCAGCTCGTACTTGAACTCCAGCACGTCCAGCATCACTTCCTGAACGGCATCTTCGAGATCGTGGCGGCGGAAGCCCAGGAGACGAGCCCGAGTCTTGATCAGGTTCAGTTTCTCGTTCAGCGTCAGTTGTTCTACGGCATTGGTCATCTGGCGAATCTCCCTTCAAGGTCTCATGTGCAGTCGGCGACATGCCAACTACGAGAGGGAGTTTGCAAGGCGATCAGGGTCACTTGATCTAGTCATTCGCATCAGTATCAAAAACCAATATTGGGCCAATATTGGGATCACATTGCCAATATTGACCCAATATTGGTTTCACATTGGAAAATGATACTGATGCGTTTCCAATGTCACTTTTCAGATCGACCGGCGCGCCGGAGGGGTCTGCGGCGAATAACTCTTAGGAGGGCACGCTCGACGTCAAACACGACGCGGCGGCCCGGTAAACCTGAGAGCAGCCATGAGCAATTCACCCTTCGGCCACGAACACAAACACAGTAACTGCTTTGCCAAGTGGTACATCGGACGCAAAGCGAAATCGCTGGCCGGAAAGTACGGTTTTGACGACGACGCGTCGGAAGTCATTTTCCAAGACTTGATATTGCATCTGATCAAGATCTGGCCGCAGTACGACCCTGGTCTCAGCCAGCCGATCACCTTCATCCATGAAGTCGTCGATCGCAAGATTCGTGAGCTGATCCGCCTCCAGAAACGCATGAAGCGTGATTACCGGCTGGAGGTTCCGCTGACCGAGGAGGCCGAAGACGGCCTGTTGGACGGCGTGCGTGGTCAGCCCGATGTGAGCGATCACGAACTGATCGAGTTCCGCGAGGACTGCGCGACCATTCTGGCCACGTTGCCGGAGGATCTGCTGGAGATCGCAGAACTCCTCAAAGAGCTGAGTCCGAGTGATATCGCTCGACGACTGAAAATCTCGAAGAGTCAGGTCAGCCGACGCATGACCAAGTTGCGTCAACACTTCGTGGCCGAAGGTTACGGCGACGGCAGTGATTCCGAAGAAACCACAGACCAGGAGAACGCATGAGCTTGTTGTCGTCAGTCACTCAAGGGGTCCAGGTGCTGCCTCGGCGGGTGATGGTGTATGGGGTGCATGGGATTGGGAAGAGTACCTTCGGGGCTATGGCTCCGGACCCGATCTTTATCCAGACAGAGGATGGCCTCGCCAACCTCGGGGCGGCTCGGTTTCCACTCGCGGAGTCGTTCGAGCAGGTCATGGCGTCGATCACAGCTCTCTACACCGAGGCTCACGACTATGCCACGGTGGTGATCGATTCGCTCGACTGGCTCGAACAGCTGATCTGGAAGCAGGTCGTGCGTGAGCGTGGACCGGGGAACAAGACGAAGGTCGACAACATCGAGGACTTTGGGTTCGCTCGCGGGTACATGTATGCCATCGACTACTGGCGGGAAGTTCTGGACGGCCTGAACGGGCTGCGGAACGACCGGCAGATGATGGTGGTGTTGATCGCCCACGCCAAGATCGAGCGGTTTGAGAACCCGGAGACGGAAGCGTACGACCGGTACTCACCACGGCTGAACAAGCATGCGTCGGCTCTGGTGCAGGAGTGGTGCGATGAGGTGCTGTTCGCCAGCTACAAGGTCCACACGAAGCAGACCGACGAGGGGTTCGACAATACCCGCACTCGAGGGATCGGCACCGGGGATCGCATTCTGCGAACCACCGAGCGTCCCGCTCACATGGCGAAGAATCGCCTGAGCCTGCCCGAAGAACTGCCGCTCGATTTCCGGGTCTATGCCCAATATCTCGGCCCGGCTCAGACCGCGTAACTGGTCCCGGTCCTGACTTCTTGTTCACTCGCTGCGCTGAAGGTCCGCGCAGTGGTCACTCACTCTCAACTCTTTGGAGAACACTCATGGCTGATTTGCGTGGCTTCGATGCCAACACTGTCGAACCGAATGACTCGTTCGACCCGCTGCCCAATGGCGACTACCTGTGCATCATCACCGCGTCGGAGATGAAACCGACGAAGGCGGGTGATGGAGCCTTTCTCGAGCTGGAGTTGCAGGTCCTCGACGGTCCGCACCAGGGACGCAAGCTTTGGGACCGGCTGAACCTCAATAACGCCAATGAGACGGCGGTCCGGATCGCTCGGGGGGCACTCTCTTCCATCTGCCGAGCGGTCGGTATCCCGCAGCCCCAAGACAGCTGCGAACTGCATGACCTGCCGCTGCTGGTGAAGGTGGCGTGCAAGAAACGAGATGACACCGATGAGATGACGAACGTGATCAAGGGGTACAAACGCCGGGATGCGGGTGTCGCGACGCCCCCTCCTCCCCCGATGCCCGCACCCGGCAGCCCCGCGACCATTCCGTTCTCTGCTCCGGTTGCTCCGCGTAGCGGAGGAGCACCGTGGAAGCGGAATTGAGAGCTGACCCGGGGGACATCGCTATGTCCTCTGCTGATCGGGCAGCTCCAGTGGTAGCCCCACTGAGTTATGTGCTGCCGTTCCCGCCGAGCGTCAACCGGTATTACCGGCATGTGGGCTACCGCACGCTCCTCAGCCGCGAAGGTCGAGAGTACCGCGAAAACGTGTGCTCTCTCCTTGCGGGGCGGGTCGGCCAGCCTCTTTCTGGCCAACTGCAGGTCCAGCTGGATCTGTTTCCCCCGGATGCCCGTCGTCGTGACTGGGACAATTTTCAAAAAGGCGTGTGGGACTCCCTACAGCACGCTGGGGTCTACCTCGACGACAGCCAGGTCAAACGAGCCGTCGTTGAGATGCATCCGCCAAGTCGTCCCGGTCATGCGGCGGTCGTCATCCGTCCGTTCACTCCGTCACCTGAAGAAGACCGACTATGCCCACCATCGTTCACGAACGAGATATCGAGCCTCCAGACATCGCTCCCGATGATCCGCCCGTCATCTTCGAGCGGCTGTTCAAGATCACAACCCCCGACGGCACCGAAGAAACCTACACGCCGGATGAAGCGTGCGACCTGATCGCAAGCCTCGTCTGCGAGCAGTTCTGGGATTGGTTCCTGAATCCGGCGTCGAAGCGTCGGTTCAAGCCCCGCATCAAACTGTATGAGGTCTACTGAACGTGCTGACGCTCCGCCCCTACCAGCAACTGGCCGTCGACGCGGTGTACCACCACCTACGGGAGCATGACACCAACCCGGTGGTCGTGATCCCCACGGGTGGCGGCAAGACGCCCGTGATGGCCACGATCTGTCGGGATGCCGTCCAGCAATGGAACGGTCGCGTGCTGGTCCTGGCTCACGTCAAAGAGCTTCTTCAGCAGTCAGTCGACAAGCTGCGTCAGGTCTGTCCTGACCTGCCGGTGGGTGTCTACTCCGCCGGGCTCAAACGACGTGACACGGAACATTCGGTGATCGTGGCCGGTATCCAGTCGGTCTACAAGCGGGCGTGCGAACTCGATGCGTTCGATCTGGTGCTGGTCGATGAATGCCATCTGATCCCTGCCGATGGCGAGGGGATGTATCGGCAGTTCCTCGCCGACGCCCGAATCATCAACCCCCATGTTCGCGTCGTGGGTTTTACAGCTACGCCGTTTCGACTGGATGCCGGTCCGATCTGCCGCGAGGACCACTTCCTCAACGCCGTCTGCTATGAGGTCGGAGTCCGTCAGCTAATCGCCGATGGCTTCCTGTCGCCCCTGATCTCGAAGGCTGGTCTGGTCAAGGCGGATACGTCCCAGCTGCACGTCCGAGCGGGCGAGTTCGTCGCCAGCGAAGTCGAGCAGGCGATGGACGATGCTCAGCTGGTCGAAGCGGCCTGTGCCGAGATCGTCGAGGCGACCAGGGATCGCAATGCCGTCCTGATCTTCGCGAGTGGTGTGAAGCACGGTCAGCACGTCTGCCGAGTACTGGCCGAGAAGCATGGCATCGAATGCGGGTTCGTGTGTGGCGAAACTCCGGATGCTGAGCGGGATGAACTCCTCGCCCGGTTCCGGGGCGAGCCGGATGGTCTGTTCCCTCGGGCTCCGCTGAAGTTCCTGTGCAATGTCAACGTCCTGACGACGGGGTTCGATGCACCGAATGTCGATGGCGTGGTGCTGCTCCGGCCGACGCTGTCACCGGGGCTGTACTACCAGATGGTCGGTCGCGGGTTCCGGCTGTTCCCCGGCAAGGCGAACTGTCTGGTCCTCGACTACGGTGGCAACGTCCTGCGGCACGGTCCCGTCGATCAGCTGCTACTCAAAGACAAAGCGAGACTGGGTGAAGGCGAAGCCCCGGCCAAAGAGTGCCCCCAATGTCGGGCGTTGATCGCCCCGGCCTACTCCCACTGCCCGCAGTGCGGATTCGAGTTTCCTCCACTGGAGCGGAAGAAGCACGACGCCCAGGCGTCCCGCGCCGGAGTCCTGGCAGGGCAAGCGACCGACACCGAGTTCGAGGTCCGCGATATCACCTACAGCGTCCACACCAAGAAAGATGCCGACGAGTCGGCCCCCCAGACACTGCGAGTCGATTACCGACTCGGTCTCGACTACTGGGTCAGCGAATGGATCTGCCTGGAACACACCGGCTGGGCCCGTCGCAAGGCGGAGCAATGGTGGAAAGCCCGCTCGCCCGACCCCGTGCCCGATTCCGCACAACGCGCTGCGGATCTCGCCGAAGCCGGGGCACTCGCTCACACCGAATTCGTCACTGTCCGCTCCGTCGCTGGGGAGAAATTCGAACGCATCCTCCACTGCAAACTCGGACCGAAACCTGAGCCGTGTGCCGTTTACGCGGGTGTCGATCTCGACGATGTGCCGTTCTGAGTGGAATGACTCGCGACAGCGCTTGATGTCGTAGCCAGTTCCTGGCTCCATGTGTCACAGCAAACCGCGACCACCAGTTCAGGAGCAGATGCGATGTCCGATGCAGCCACCGTCCACACCGAAGCCAACCTCCGCCAGATCTTCGCGAACATGGTCCCCGACCGGGCTCGGACGATTCGCGAGTGCTATTACGAAGCGGTCGCAGCCCTGCGGAACCTCTCCGAATCGCTGGAGCTGGCCGACCTGGAAGTCCCAGGCAACCACGAGCATGTGTTGATCTACGAACACGTGATCGCCTGCGAAGCGATCGGTGCCATGAACCTGAGCCTACTGGGGAAGGTGCTGTAACACACCCGCCGGGCATCCCTTCTCACAAGCGATGGTGCGATGCCCAACCGCTGGACCATGGGTGTTCAAGAATGCTCGTACTGTGGTGCGTCTCTCCGGTTTGGCGATGACGCTCACGAATGCGGATCACGTTCCGAGGTTGAGTACGACCTTGCGACCACGGAGGAGCAAAAGGCTTTGCTCTCCGAGACCGTCCGCAGGATCTACGGTATCGACGACGACCTCTGGTACGCCGGGCGTCCGCACTGGCGCGAGATCGTCTTACGGCATCAGGAACAGAAAGGCTAATCCGTGTCTCGCGTCCTGATCATTTCTGACACACATTGCCCCGGCATGCGGACCGGATATGTCGACTTCCTCAAACGCGTGGCTGATAGCTACTCGATCAACCGGGTGGTCCACATCGGCGATCTCGTCGACTGGGCGTCGATCTCCTACCACGAGAAGAGTCCGTCTCTGCGGAACGCCTCGATCGAGTATGCGAAAGCCCGGCGGCAGGTCGCCACGCTGACGAAGGCGTTCCCCAAGGCCGATTGGTTGATCGGGAATCACGACGCTCTCACCGAGCGCCAAGCTGTCACCGCCGGTCTGCCGCCTGAGCTACTCAAAGACTACGCCGACATGTGGAACGTCGGTTGGTCGATCCATCCTCGGTTCTCGAAGTTGATCATCGACGGCGTGATCTACTCCCACGGCGACAGTGGCCGAGCAGGCCAGGACGCTGCATACCAACAAGCGAAAGATAACTTTCGCTCGACCGTCATCGGCCATTTCCACAGCCAGGCCGGTGTCCGCTGGTGGGCCAATCCCGAGTTCCGCGTCTTCGGCCTCTCGGTCGGCTGCGGCATCGACGCCTCTCGCCTGCAGTTCGATTATGGCCGCCGCTTCGCCCACAAACCGATCCTGGGCTGTGGCGTGGTCATCGGCGGCAAACAAGCCTATTTCGAACCGTGGCTGCTCCGCAGCCGGTAACCCTCACCCTTTGAATAGGAGTCCCATGAGCCTGCTCGCTGCCCTCACCAAACTCGTTGACGACCAACTCGCCCAGGAAGGGATCACTCCCCAGCTACTGGCGATGATCGACCTCTCTGTGGCCTACAGCCCCGTGATCCCATTCGCGGGCGGAACTCTCGAAAACGCTGTTGATGTTCGAGCGTGGGGCTTCGTCCCCGATGACGACACGCCCAGCCGATTCGAGGTTCTGCACTCGGCAGTCCACAACCCCGTCACCCCTGACTCACTCAAGATCATGCGAGCCCGCTACCTGCTGGCTCGCGAAGCCCACTACGCCCCGATGTACGCCACCCTCTTTGGAGAAACTGATGCTGACGACTCTGACCCGAGTGCAATCTGTGGAGATTCAAGTTCGCAAGACCACCACGCAGACCGTGGTCCCAATGATCTACATCGCAGCTGCATTTTCAGAACCTGATCCGGTCGCGAACACGAAGCACGCGATCCGCATCGCCGATGCTCTGCTCAAGGCCGGTTTCACACCGCTGGTCCCGCACCTCACCATGCTGTGGGACATTGTCTCGCCCAAGTCCTACGAAGAATGGCTCGACTACGACCGCGAGCTGCTCGCCCGCTGCGATGCCGTTCTCCGCGTGCCCGGCTATTCCGTCGGAGCCACCCGCGAGACCAAGTTCGCCAAATGGCTCGACATCCCGGTCATCCGTCCCAGTTCGGCCTCTCCTGAGGACTGCGTCCGGGCGGCCCTCAATTGGCAGGTGTTTGGATGATCTGTTCGCTGTGCCTCAACCGCCCCTGTGACGAAGGCGACTCGATCGGGAGTCGCCAGGGCCTGTGCCAGGACTGCTGGGAGGCCGCGTGTTCGGCCTCCTGGTGGGATGCCGTGGCTGCACTTCCTACTTTGGAGGAACTCACCTTGATGACCGAACATGATCTCCCGCGTCTGCGGGACGCTGATCCGCCTGATCAGAACCCGAAAGATCGGGCTTCTGCCCACAAACCCCCATTGCACCTGATCCCGCCATCGGCGGAGAGCCGTCACTGCCAGACATGCCGATCCGGTCACCCGGGACATGATCGCCGAGTTCCGCTCGACCGGCGTGCAGACGGTCGTTGGCCCGAGTATCCATCCGGATGATCACGAGCCGTACGAGATCCTGACCGCCGAACCGGCCACGGTCTCAGCCCCGATGCTGGCGGCGTGTGTCGAAGCACTCGCCAAACGCGTGGTCGAGTTGCGTTACGGCGAACTGCCGCCCAAACCAGAGCCCGTTCGCGTCACAAACGCCACCAGTCGCGCTCAGTCGCCAATCGATCTTGAACGACGGGCACTGGCCTACCTCGCCAAACTCCCGCCCGCCATCAGCGGCCAGGGCGGCCACCCCGCGACCTACACAGCTGCCACCGCCCTCGTCCACGGGTTCGGCCTCGATCTAGAGCTGGCGCTGTCACTCCTCCTGGACCACTACAACCCGCGCTGCGAACCGCCGTGGTCCGAGAAGGAACTCCGGCACAAGGTCGAAGACGCCGCCTCCAAACCGCACAGCCGCCCCCACGGCTGGCTCCGTGACCAGGAACGCGAACCACCACCAGAAGACACGTCCGTCGATATCTCGGCACTGGTGGGGAAGGCTGCCGAGGTCACGAAACCCACGCTCCCCATCGCGGTTGCGAGCGATCTCGAATCACCAATCAGTACCGATCCGGGGCCAGTCCCGGACGCTCTGCTGCACGTGCCAGGGTTCGTCGACGACGTGATGCAGTACACGCTCCGATCGGTCAAGTATCCGAATCGCCCACTGGCATTCGTGGGAGCCGTCGCACTCCTCGGTGCTCTCACCGGTCGCAAGGTCACGGAACCGGGCAACGTTCGGACCAACGTGCAGATCCTGGCTCTCGCCAACTCCGGCGTTGGCAAGGACGGGCCGCGCAAGGTCAATGCAAACGTCCTGTTGCATGCTGGCGAGGCTCGGAAGCTGGGTGGCAAGTCCTCGAGCGGCGAAGGAATTGAGGATCGGCTCATCCGACATCCAATCGTGCTCAAACAGGATGATGAAATCGACACACTCTTTGAGAACATGCGAGACAACAAAGAGGCCCGCTACCGCAACCAGTTCAGCATCCTGCTGGAGCTGTTTGGCGAGGCAGGCGCATGGCGGCCGATCCGCGACAAGGCGGGAAAAGAGAGCGGACTGATCTATCAACCGCATCTCGTGCTGTTCGGTACGACAACACCCAGTGAGTTCTACGCTTCTCTGTCCGGGAAGATGCTCAACAAGGGCCTGCTGGCCCGCATGATCACCATCGAAGCCGGGGAACGCAGCCCGCGGAATAACTCCGCCGTCTGGAGTGATCCCCCAGACGACATCGTGGCTGTCGCCAAGGCATGGTCAGAGTTCCATCCTCCCAACTGGGGCAACCTGAGCGACCAATCATCGAGCAATGCCCCACCATTCGTCGCCCCGTTCACCGATGAAGCCCACAAGGCGATCGTGGCCTTCTCCGCAGAATGCGATGCAGCCTACCACCGAGCGTTCAAAGCCGGAAACGAACCCGTCATGGCGATCTGGGCTCGTGCCGTTGAGAAGGCGACGCAACTCTCACTGCTCTACGCCTGCTCTAGCTATGGAACGAGTCCCATCATCGAACTCCCCGCTGTGACCTGGGCCAGCACATTCATTCGCCACACGATTCGCCGCACGATCTACATGCTCGGACAGCTGTTCCACGAGAGCGAGTTCGAGATGAAGTGTCAGGCGGTTCTGGCCACGCTGACGAAGTGGAAACGCGAATATGGCGACGCTTGGATGTCCTATCGTGATGTCGCTCGCAAGCACCGCTGGTCACGCCGAGACCATGACGCAATTCGCGAGACGCTCGTCGATCAGGAACTGATCCAGACGGAAATCATCCGTCATGAAGGGGCCGGTCGACCCCGTCTCGTGTACCGAATTATGTCCCAATCTGACCATGGACAGAATATTTTGTCCAAGACAGCTGCACCGAGCGGTGAGTGACAATCGGATTCTGTCCGTGGACAGAATTGATTTTGACCACGCTGTTTTGGGACAAAATTCGGTCGACGCAATCGCAGAAAAGATCAGGGGATAGGGAGTGAGAAGAGAGAGAAAAACAATTATGTCCATTACGTCCCTACCTCCCTCTCCAGACCCTGTTTTCCACCCGTGCCCATGAGGGCGCGCGTGATCAGTGGACAAAATGGACATAATTCCCCCAGGCCATCCCATTCGGAGACGTTGATGTATCGCTGTGATCGCTGTCAGTTCTTTGAACCCAAGCGTAACGGGACTGCCCGCTACGGATTCCGGGGAGACGGTGAGTGCCGACGACACCCACCGGTGGACAAGAGCAAAGCTGGTCTGGACCAAGCTGTGTTCCCCATCGTCAATTGCGACTGGTGGTGTGGCGAATACAAACGCATCACATGAAGGACACCGTCAGTATTTCGGTCGTTTCTGACATCCATTTGG
>QWPB01000111.1 GCA_003671275.1 Planctomycetota bacterium
GCAACCGCCGGGAATTCAAGTACCCTGGAAAGGCCGTCTTATGGAGAGGCTGTTTTCGACCGCCTCCCGGAGTTGCATGTGACTTGCAGGCTTGGCCGGTCCCCATGTTGGTGGGAAGCGTCGGAGTTAACTTGCCGACAGTCTGTGCGTCCGGAGTCTGTGCGTCCGGAAAGTTGGTTGTCGGGTAGGCGATCTTGCCTGCCGTGCTCACTGACCGGACATACTCGCCTGCTGAGAGTCTATTGCCCGAGACAGTACAGGTATTTGTCGGATCGGATTAACAGACGGTTTCCATCAACAGCCGGGCTGGCGTTAAAAATACTTCGATCTTCCAGGCTGTTGACTGACAGCTGTTCGAACCCTGGCTTGGCGGAAAGTACGAAGGTTTTGCCTTGCCGAGTGGTGTAGTACACCCGATCGGCGGCGAGCAGCGCTGAGGCATAGATCTGCCCTGCCCGCTCCAGCCGCTGTTGATAGACGACTTCACCAGACTTCGTATCGATGCAGTACGCTGTTTCTCGGTTGTCGTTCGCGAAGTACAGATACCCGTTGTTCCAGACGGGAGACGAAACGTTCGATCCATCTTTGATCGTCCAGAGCCGGTGAGATCTGGTGACATCGCCCTGCCCTCCTGCCCGCACTGCCAGTGCCGTGATACCGGAGCGTCCTCCGAGGGCGTACACCACTCCGTCGTGGGCAACCATGCTGGGGGCCATGTACCAGGTAATATCCGTGTCGCAATTCCAAAGCGGCTTTCCGGTGAGTGGATGGAACGCCAGAATCTTGCCGTGCGTTGCCACAATCAGTTCAGGATGCCCTCCGGCGTCGATGATCAGTGGTGTGTTCCAGGCTTCTTTGATTCCTCCGGCACGCCAGACCTCTTTTCCGGTATGTCTGTCCAGGGCAACCAGCGATTCGCTCTCAACACTGGCATTCACGATAACCAGTTCCTCGAACAGTATCGGTGATGCCGAGCTGCCCCACCCATGGGTTTTCGTTCCCACGCTGGTCTGCCAAAGTGTCTTTCCCTGGTGATCAAAAGCCAGGACCCCCGTCTTGCCAAAGAATGTGTAGACCCGGTCCGCATCGGCGGCCGGCGTACTGGCGGCAAAGCCGTGATCGCGGATGTTTTCTTCTTCGGGAAGTACCGCGGCGACCGCTTTGTCCCAGACGATCTTGCCGTCCTTGCGCGAGATGGCGATCAGATGACGCTGCAGATTGGTGTGCTCTCCCCGATCTTCTCCCGGGACCAGATACCCTGTGTAGGCGGTCAGGTATATCTGATTGCCAAACACAATCGGACTGGAAGCTCCCGCACCGGGCAGCGGAGTCTTCCAGACCATGTGGTCTGTGTGGCTCCATTCGACGGGGAGCTGGGCCGATGTGACCCCCATGCCTGCGGTGCCTCGAAACTGAGGCCAGCCCGTAAGGGGTTCTGTTTTCGCGGTGGTCCTGGCAATCAATGATGGGGCAGCTCGTCGGGGTTCCGCAGCGTTAGCGGTATCGACGGTGGGGGCTGGCGAATCACCGCAGCCCAGTAACAAGGCGGTCCCTACGATCCAGCAAAGTCCCCGCAGTGTCGACATCCCCATCTCCATGTGTTTGATGTTCAGGTGTGGAGCATTCCGTATTGATTGTGCAATTCCGTGGCTCGGCGCACAAGATCCGAGGACTTCCGTCCTGCAGCAAGACACTTCTCCAATGTTGCACCAGTCCGCAGTCTTCTGTCTCGTTCCAGATCGGACTTGGCCTCGCGATGAAGGAGTTCGATACGGTGAATTGTGTATCGAGTTCATCCCGTTGGGTATCGATTCCGTGGGGAGAGGGGATGACATCGTGACGAGATCTGACCCGGAAATGGCACGTGGGGCGGACTCCTGGAGTCCGCCCCGCGTGTCTGGTGGAGGTGGTCGGCGGCGTGGCTACAGCCGCGGTTTCTCTGGCTTGATCGGAGTCAGCGGGGCTCCGCTCACTTTGACCTTTCGCTTGTAGACCTTGTCGCCGCAGGTCGCGTAGACCGTGTCGAACTTCTCGCCGCCAAAGGTCAGATTAGAGACCTTTCCATTGGGAGTCGGGATAATGCAGTTCACACGTCCCGCCTGATCGCACACTTGCAGCCCCAGCTTCGTCGCACACCACAGCCGTCCGTTGCTGTCCGTTCGCAGCCCATCGACGCCACTGTCATCGGCATTGTCTGGCATGTGCAGGTGGTAGTATTTTTGCTTGTGAGCCAGCGATCCATCGGCCTGCACCTGGTAGCTGTAGACCCAGTGTGAGCGGGAGTCAGCGACGTAGAGCAGAGATTGGTCTGGGGAAAAGCAGATACCGTTGGAGAATTTGATTCCCTTGTCGACGGGCTTCTTTTCGCCCTTAGGCGAGATGTACATCACCGTGCTGCTCTGCCCTTTCTCCCAGTCAGGGAAGGTGACATAGACACTGCCGTCGTGTCGGACGACCAGGTCATTGCCCAGAAAACCGTCTGCGAAGACGGTCGACGAGGATGCCGCTCCGGGCTCATACCTCAGAATCTGTGAGGTCTTACGGGCCACCGCATACAGCTTCCCATCGGAGCCGAACCTCTGGCCATCACCCTGGTTTGAATCCGACAACCAGACCGCCGGTTTGCCGTCCTGGCCGATCTTATAGGTCGTCCCGCTGGGGACTTCGTTGAAGTAGACTTCTCCCTGGGGGCTGGTGACCGGACCTTCGGTGAACTTGTAGCCTTCACCGACCAGTTGCCACTCTTCTCCCGGGATCAGGATCTCCTGCAATTGAGGAGAGCCGAGTCCCGCCTTGACGGGAGCGGGCCAGTCTTTCCAGAGATACCGCATGGCATCGGGAAAGACCTTCGTTCCATGTTCCCCGCTGTGGCCACCTTCGCCCCACTCGAACTTGTGTTCATAACCGGCAAAGGCCAGTGATCGCTGCATCTCCTGATTCGCCATCCACCAGTCACCGCCATAGATGTTCAGGTCATTACTGCCGTCCTGCAGAAAGAGGCGGATCGGTTTGGGCTCGTACTTCCGCACGAGGCTCATGTAATCATTACCACCGCGGAGGCTCACGTATGTTCCGATTGCGCTGAACACCCGGCTGAAAGCATCGGGACGTTCCCAAGCGGCCGTGAAGGCACAGATGGCTCCGCTGCTGGCCCCGCCAATACCCCGGTCATTGCCAGACTTTGACAGAACAATGGCCCGTCCATCCTGAGCCTTTTTGGTCTCGACTTCGGGGAGGAGTTCTTCCAACAGGAACCGCACATAGGCGTCACCGAGGCCGTCGTATTCGTAGCTGCGGTTGAAGCGGTCCAGAGCCTGATCGTTGAGAGCGGGAACACGTCCGTGCATTACGAAGATGCCGATCGTGACCGGCATTTCGCCCTTGGCGATCAGCTCATCGAAGACCTGAGGGGCATTGTACTGCACTCCGTCCTGGTTGACGTAGACGCAGGCTGGTGTTTGGGGATCGTACTGCCGGGGGATGTAGACCCAGTAATCACGGATCGTGCCCGGGAATATCTTGCTCTGAGAGAATGTGTACTTAGACACTTCTCCCTTGGGGATTTCGCCTTCGGCTCGGACGGCAATCGGGGCCAGCCCGAGCAGCATGCAACAGATCAGCATTCGGAACAGCATCGAATCATTCCAGCGAGAGGTTCAAGGAGTCCACGCCTGAAATGGCGATGGTAGGCGGAGCCATCGCAGACTGCCAGCCCACGACAAGTCACGATGCAGTCGTGCAGGTGAACGCGCAGTGAGAACATCATCGCATTCCGGGGAGGCTCGGCGGGCGGGAGCGATGATGAGTCCGTTCCATCAAGGAGTGAGTTGCCTTGGCTGGGAATCGGTTCACACGTCCGCAGCCGATCGTCATCCGCACATCTCCGTTCCCCGTGAGTTCATTGCTGAGGCGGTTACTGATTGGAGAGAAGCGGAGCCGTCTGCGGATTGGCACGTGCCGCGACGTTGGCTGGGGAGGTCCAGTCCAGGGAGAGCCAGATCACAGCGGTCCCATCCCGACTGCCTGTGAGAACCTGAAGCCCGTCCGGAGAAAATGTGGCGCTGGTCACGTCTTCGGTGTGATGGCTCAGGGTCAGGATGTCCTGGCCAGTCTGGGCGTCCCACAGCTTGGCGACTTGATCTTGTCCACCGGTGATGATTCGGGCCATATCGGGGGAGATGCCGACCGACGTGACGCTGGCAGTATGGCCCGACAAAATGCGGAGAGTTTCAGCGGACTGTACGTTCCAGATACGGGCGGTATTGTCCTCTCCGCCCGTGATCAGCCACTGGGCATCCTTAGAGAATTCCGCACAGAGGACCGCGAACCGGTGCCCCCGGTATTCGCGGATGAACTCTCCGGATACGGCGTTCCATGTGCGGGCCGTTTCATCACTGGAAGTCGTCACGATGAATTCGCCATTGGGGGAAAATGCGGCGGAACGCACACGGTCGGTGTGTCCTTCCAGCGTTTTGACGACCTGCCCCGACTCCACGTTCCACAGCTTCGCAGTGCCGTCATCGCTGGATGTCAGGATGAATTGACTGTCGGGAGAGAAGACCGCTGTGTTCACGAAACCGGTATGGCCCCCTTCCAGCTTGCGGATGACATGGCCGGTGCGGGCGTCCCAGATCTTGGCGGAGTTGTCCCAGCTGCCTGTGACAATCATTTCCCTGTTGGATGAGAAGCTTGCCGAGGCGACAGCCCCATGCGGGCTGAAACTCATCTTCTCCTGGCCAGACTTCACGTCCCAGAGTCGGGCATCATTGCCCCCGACCGTGAGTACGTCCTCGGTGCCAGGTACGAAGGCTGTTGACCAGAGCAATCCCCCATGCCGACGAAGGTCAACGAGCGGACCCAGCGTACCCCCGGGAAGCGGTGACTGCACTTCACGCCCGTTTGCCAACTCCCAGAGTCGGACCGTACGGTCTTCCGAGTTCGCCGTTAGTAACCGCTGTCCATCGGCCGACACGCTTAACGAAAAGAGATCACCGTCAAAGGGGCCGATTGTCCGTGTGACCCGGGCTTCGGTGGTGTTCCAGATTCGCACCAGACGATCCGCGCAGCTTGTGACGAGGGTGTCTTGTCCCGGCACTACCTGCATCGCCAGTACCCCATCCGGGTGTTTGAGGATCACTTGGGGAAGTTCCTGGCCGGTCGCAATATCCCATTGGCCGACCGTATTGTCACCGCTGGCTGTCAACAGTCGCGTACCGCCCTTGTGGAATGTGATGGCCGAAATGCGTCGCGAGTGCCCGTTGAAATTGGCTGTCGTGCGTCCCGTTGCGATGTCCCACAGTTTTACGTGTCCCTTGCTGTCACCCGTGGCGAGAAGGCGATCATCCAGAGAGAACGCGATTGCGGTAACTTCGACGAGGTGGCCATCAAATTGCTTCAGGCATTCCCCGGTCGTGGCGTCCCACAACTGGGCCGACTTGTTATCTCCACCAGTTGCAACCCACTGGGCATGATGTGAAAGAGTGGCTGCAGCGCTGCGGCCAGTCCGGTCAAGTCGCAGCAACTGACCTCCCGTTCCGACATCCCAGATGCGGGCGGTATTATCGACTGCAGCCGTCAGCAGTCGTCGACCATCCGGAAAGAATACTGCGGTTGAGGCGAGATAGGCATGCCCTTCGGCAAGGGTCAGTTCGGGCTTTCCGGTTTGGGTGTTCCAGGTCCGGGCAGTCCGATCGCGGCTGGCGGTGATGACTTGAGATTGATCGCGCGAGTAAGCGGCGGAGAGCACCGCATCCGCATGGCCATCCAGGATGCGTCCTTGCAGCGTGCGGATCTCTTGCTGGCCATCGATGCTCCATTCCCGAACGGTATGGTCATGAGAAGCCGAGAGGATCTGTTTTCCATTTGCGAGGAATCGGACGGTCTGGACCCGACCTCCATGTCCACGAAAAGTCTTGATTCCCTTGCGGGTCGCCAAGTTCCAGACACGGACGGTGTTGTCCTGGCTGCCGCTGAGCAGCAGGGCTCCATCCTCCGAGAAGATTACCGAACGCACGGCGTCCGTGTGCCCCACGAATATTTGCGAGGTCGGGGGGATTGTCGCAGCGTCTTCGGCGACATTCTTGTAGTCAAATGGCAGGAGGTGCTCTGGACTCCAGGTCATCACACGGCTGTCGTGACCGCCAGTGACCACCTGCGTTCCATCGGGTGAGAATGCGGCTGAAAACACGGGGCCTTGATGCCCGGTAAATGCCGGAGAGCGATTGTTGGAATCGACATCCCAGACAATCGCGGTTCCATCGTGGCTGGCCGTAACGATGCGTTTTTCGTCCTTTGAAAAAGCGGCGGACCAGACCCACCAGGTGTGGCCGACGAATTTGTGGAGTTCCATACCACTCGGTATTTCCCACAGTCGGGCCGTCTTGTCGTAGGAACTGGAAAGCAGACGGGAACCGTCCTGGGAGTAGACGAGGCTGAGGACTTCATCGTCGTGCCCCTTGAGAACCTGACTTCGCTGGCCGGACTCGATGTCCCAGACCTGAATAAACCCGGCGGCATCGTTACTGCCCGTTGCGAGGAAGCGACTATCGGGGGAAAATGCCACGGCGTTGACATAGTCACTCTCATGAGGGAATGACTTCAGAATCTGTCCTGAAGTCCGGTCCCAGACGTGGGCCATGCCATCCCACCCGCCGGTGGCAAACAGCTTTCCATCGGGGCTGGTGGCAAGCGTTTCCAGGGGGGATAACGCATCGAATGACCGCGAACTCTGTGAGCACAGATGCATCAGTCGCCCCCACTCCCAGTGACGGAGTTCCGGCTTACAGGTGCGGAGTACATCACGGGCAGCGTCAAAGGCGTTTTTGTCAATCTGGGACGCGGCCAGTCCGATCTTCGAAATGTACGATTCGTATTCTTCCTTCTGCTTGGCAAGTACGGCCTTCTCCCGTTCGGAGACGGCGAGTTTCTCTGCGGCGAGGGCCGCGAGTTTTGCCCGTTCTTCCAGCTTCGCGGACTGCACTGCAGCCAGCTTAGCTCGCTCTTCGAGTTTCTGTGATTCCTCGGCTTTCATCCGTTCGGTAATGGCGATTTTCCGCTGGGCCTCGGCGGCTTCCCGCTGTTCGATCGCTTCCTTTTCGGCGGCCAGTGCCAGGTGCTTCGCCTTCTTCTCTTCTTCGGCTGCGGCCTCGGCTTTTGACTTCTCGTGGAGGGCGTCCTTTTCGGCCTGGGTAGCGCGGGTCGCTTCCGCAATGGCGAGTCCTTCGGCATTGGTGGCGCGAGTGGCCTCGGCCACTGCTTTCTGTTGCTCGGAACGAATCCAGATCGCCGAACCGGAAACAATAAACAGGACCACAACGACGAGTCCCATCGCGGCCCGTTTGAGAAAGACAAGGCGATTCTGACGTGCCACGCGATCGTTCTGGGCTTCGATCAATTCCTGCCGCAGGAGCCTGTGCGCTGAATTCTCAGGATCGAGCAGTGACCCCCCGAGGTCGAAATCTCCTTTGCGTTTCGCGCTGTCCGCGTAGGCCAATTGTGCTTCGGAGATCCCCTCTTTGGCCCGCCGGTTACCGGTCCAGAGTGAGTAAGCTTCCTGAAATCCGAACAGGGCCCGGGAATAGTGCTGGTAGTCGTCGGATTGCCGGGCTTCCTGGAGATCGTCCTCAGCACGTGTGGAAAGGAGAACGCTTTCCGAGTGCGATTGATAGTCCCGAATTGCCCCTTGAAACAGCTTGACTTCCTGGTAGCGATTTTGGGGGTCGGTTGCCATTGCTTTGCGAGCAATGTCAATCAGCTCACCGGTTTTGTCCGTGGGCGCGATCTCATTCTGAGCTGCTGACATGAGGCACTTCATGGCGCTCTTGGCAACATGAGGTGGCTTCCCCGTGAGAATTTCGTACAGGATCGCTCCGAGCAGATAGATGTCACTTGCCGGGCAGATCTTGTCGATGGGGCCCGTGGCCATCTCGGGGGCCATGTAAGCGGGCGTTCCTCCCATGGTTGCAATATTGGTGATGCTTCGCGATTTGCGGAACCCCTTCAGCGGGTGAGCCAGCCCCCAGTCCATGACCAGGACTTCTCCGAATTCCCCCAGCATGATGTTTTCGGGCTTGAGATCACGATGAATAATCCCCCGCGCGTGGGCGAAGCCAATCGCGTCAGCGGTCCGCATCAGAATGTCGAGGTTCTCGGCCAGGGACTTTTGAGCAATTACCTTTTGCCAGGGAGTCCCCTGAACCTTCTTCATCGAATAGAAAAGGTTCCCTTGCGCATTCGATCCGACATCATAGATCGGCACGATGTTGGGGTGATCGAGATCTCCGGTGACGACCACTTCCGCCAGGAATTTGGCTTTCTGTTTTTCGTTGGTCGCCGCAGCGCCCTTGATCATTTTGAGGGCGACGCTTCGATCAATCGAGGTCTGCCGGGCATCGTAGACAACGCCCATGCCCCCTTCCCCGAGAACCTTGATTAATTCGTATTCGGGATCGTTCTCCCCGATCACGATCTGGCCGATATCACGAGACTCCACCAGTGCCTTGGTCTTAATGACCAGTGTCTGCTTGGGGGCCTTTCCGGACCGAGGGTCCTTCGCCTTGAGTGTCATTTCGGGGCGGGCATTCCCCTGCTGACGCTCGTCTCCCCAGACCGACTGAATGGTTTTCAAGAGTGATTCGGGAACATCGTCCGAGACAAACGTTGCGTCGGTCCGCTGCTCGGAGTCCAACGAGTCATCGACGACCGTCTTCATGCTGCCAGACGACTCGCCGGCAGCGGGAAAATTATCGGACTGCACGGTTTTGTCGGTGTCCTCCGCATCCGTGCTGGCTTGGTCGTCTTCGAATACCAGCGTTCGGGAGGAATCGACCTTGTTCGGTGTGGGCGGAGCATCTTCCAGTACGAGTGTTCGGTCGGAGGGAGCTGTGCTCTCGGGCGTGTTATTATCCGAGACCATTGTGGCTGAGGATTCATTCCCAAACTCGTCGGATTGGAGTGTCAACTCCGATTCAGTGGGTGTCGGGAAAGCAGCGCCGGTATTCTCTGAAAGACTGGTGACGGTGGGGGCGGAACTGCTGACAACGGGTTGTCCCCCCGGAGGGAGCTGAGTGGCTCCCCGGAGAGATTCCTGCAGGCCATTGGGGATTTCATCGGAAATCAACGTCTGGGCGGAATCGTGATGGGAACCCGCCTGGGCAGAGGCGGCCCCCGAGACGGTGAAGGGATCAATCGTGTCGGACGTGGGAGCACCACTGTCGTTATTCAAAAACAACGACGAGTCGGTGCTCCCTCCTAGATTTCTGCCACAATGCGAACAGACCCCCGAGACCAGATCCTGACCCAGAACTCGCTTGTTACATGACGGACACTTCAACATGACTGTTCTCCGGGTGGTGGCGAGTCAACTCCATTCGGCTCGCACCGCTCCCCCTTACGAAATCCACGTGGCACATCGTCCCAGTTTTTGGGAACCGTTGAACAGTCCTACTTCCGGATGTTCGCATATTTTCGAAATAACTGGGCTGCGCGGCTCAGTCGGGCGGGTCTCCCAGCTGACGAGTAAACGGCCTCGGAAGCCGGACAATTAGTCAGCAACGCGGTAGTTCCGATGAACATGGCAGTGCTTCCAAGGAAAGTCCAATCAGAGCCCCGGACCGATGCAGTCAACGGCTCCATGGGGAGTTCGTCGGAGCCATCAGAATGATTGATCGAACTCTCCAGAGCCGGAGCCAAGTGATGGTCCCGAGACTGTCCATGTTTCCATGCCAGGCGGGCAGCTACCGAGGACCAGCCGTTCCAGCGGGCCGACGCTTTGTTAGAAGCCGTTTGTTCGGACGGTATTCCTGACTCTTCCCTCTGAATATCCGCTGTCTGAACAACATCTGATTCGAAAGAGTCGGATTGAGGAACAAGCCAGCCGGTCGACTCGTCGGTCGGGGATGGAGCCTTCATGTGGTCTTCATCGGGAGTCTCCTTCTGTTCTTCCGGCTTCGGCTTGGCGGAGGACGGCGGGCGATCCGTATCCTCGGTGTCATCGGCAATTTTTCCCTGGCGTACCTGAAACTCCAGCAGGAGACGCAATCGCTCTTCGCCCGGTTCCTGTAACTGCAGTCGGTATTTGCCATCTGGAAGGCGACCGATCATGTCGAGCATGTCGTCCAGAACGGTCTCTGGGAGAATGACTCGTTGCCGGATTACTCCATCCGGGGACAGCACTTCGAGGGTGATCAGTCGCTCCGTGGTGTGAGAATCGTCGGACTGAACGGATTCAATACGGCTCAGAGTTCCTCCAGACAATTGCCCGCCTGTCTGTTGCAGGGTGTCGATGATTTTTGGGGGATCTGGAAAGCTCAACGCCACGACAGGCGGTGTCGTGTCGAATGGAAATGAGGCGAGACCCGTGCCGGGCACCGGGATTGTGGTGGCCAGGATCGTTGTGTCCTGGAACACCACGTTTCCCGGAGCGGCTTCGCTGCCAGGAGCAGAGAGTACGTTGGGTTGCATTGTCGAGAACAGGGAGTCCCCGCTGTTGTAGATGGTCCGGCTCAAATCGGTATTGATGTTCTCCACGGGAACGGGCGGCGGTACCAGAATCGCCCCGTTTAATACGGACTCGACAGGTGTGTTCACGTTCAGAGCGTGGATCGTGATGCGAGAATCATGGGCTGCCTGGATATTGACCAGAATGGGGGCCGACTGGTCCAGTGGATTGGGATTCGCGGTGTAAAAATGCGAATAGGTATAAGTCCCAGCGGTCAGCCCCGTAAACGTTTGAATGATGCCATCGCCCCAGAAAATCCGGATGGCAAGATTGGTCTCTCCGGGGCGTCCAATGGTCACGGTAAGCAGGGCCTCTCCCAGCGAGTTGATCTGGGGTGCCTGGGTGTCATACAGCAGTGGCAGTGTGTTGGTGATGCTTCCTGTGCCGGACTGTACGATGACATCATTGAGCTGCGTGTGCTGGTTGACGTCAGAGGTGGTGTCCGGGTCTTGGCTTCCCAGTGTGACGTGATTCGCCGCGATCAGCGTGACGGTTCCCAGCCCGATGGTAGAGACATCGACCGGATGCAGGTTGCCGGGATCAAGAATCCGAATGTCATGTCCGGCATACAGGGCCACGCTGCCGTTACCCGCGGTAGCCGTCAGGGGCGCGGAGGTCGTCGTGATATCCTGATCGGCCTGCAAAATGAGATTGCCGCTGGCGGTTTGGATTCCGTCATGGATTATGAGATCGGCCATTGTTCCGTTGGCATCCAGCAGTAGCGTGCCTGCCCCATTCACGGTAATGGCGTTCGGCAAGGCATCGGCGTTGTCGACCGTTATTGATCCATACGTGGTACTCACCGAGGCGTTGCCGCCGCCCGACTGCGACAGGTGGATCAACGTGACCGCATCCGCTTCCGTGAGGTGGATGTTCCCATTCGTCGTGTTGGTGAGCCGCAGGGCACTCACCTCGCTATCGATGTCCGAGGTGCCGCTCGCCGCGCCGATTCCGGTTTCAGCCTGGAGCGTCGCCATTCCGCTGGTGATCAGGTGGGCCGTTTCGCTGGCGGTGTTGTCTGTAATGGATCCACTGACAGAGCTCCCGCTCCCTGCTGTTACATACAAATCTCCGTCATCAGAGATGAGCTGGCTCAGCGCGATGTCGCCGGTAGCGGAATAACTGATGTTACCGGATGCGCTGGAGGTATTTGTTCCGTCGGCCATCGCGATCGAGCCGCTGTCAGCGGTGACGGTCACCGTGCCCGCACCGCCGGTCAGAAAATTGGCATCCTGAGTAATGACGTTTCCCGTGACGGCGATGTCACCGGTGGTGGAACTGACCAGGGCGTTGATGTCCACCGTGCCTGCGTCCGCAATCAGGGTCACCGTTCCGGCCCCCTCGGCTGTGACTATGCTGTTCGCGGTGAGCGGTCCCGCATCGACCACGAGGTGGATCTGTCCATTGCCGGATAAAGTCTGGACCCCCGTACCACCGATCACGAGCCCGTTGGTCTCGTGAATGAAGATCTCGCCGCTGGTGGTGTTTGTAGCCTCCAGTGTTCCCAAGGTCGTATCGATGTCCGCCGTACCGCTGCCTCCAATTCCTGTGGCAGCCTGAAGCGTGGCGACATCGCCCACCAGATTAGAGCCTTCTCCAGAGAGGGCCTCCATGATCGAACCCACACCTGAGTTGTCGGCGTCTGCCGTTAGAAAGATGTCTCCCGAACTGCCCACGGTATTGGCATTCACAATGCTAATCTGAACATGATCGGAAGCCGAGAGGCGGATCGTCCCATCATCGGACTGAATCTGGGCTCCGTCCTCCATGGTCAGGTTGCCGGTCGATGTTCCCGAGGACTCGATACCGCCATTGTTAAAGGTCCGCCCTGCCCGTGAATCCACAACACCCGTACCGCTCGCCGCCGTGATCGTCGTTCCGGCGAAGGTGATGGTGTCCCCCGCGAGAAGTGTGATCGGCGAATCTCCACCGATCGTCCGCACATGGGCGTTGATCGTCAGGTCATTGGTTCCCACGGTTCCGTCTGCTGCCAGCAGGATCGCTCGGGTCCCTGTCCCGGTACTGGTCACAGTCGCACTCACCGTCAATGCCCCCACGGAGGTCACGCAAATATCATCGCCAGCGATTCCCCCGGTGATGCTGAGACCCTCCGTGCCACGAGCTAATGAGGCGATTTCCAGATCCCCCGAGACATCGCGGACGTTGATATCTCCAGTCTGGGTCGTGGCAGCAAGGCTCTCGGCCGCGACTTCAAGTTTTGTCCCGTTCGCGATTCCCGTGGTGGCCTGCAGATCAATTTCGCGGGCGGCGATGTCGGACGTCGTCGCACTGTCGACGCTGTCGCCATCGAGAATCTGCCCCCCCCCGTTTGCCAGATCGATGAGCGTGATGCGGGCTGCCCCGGCATTCATGTCGATGACAGTGATGTTGCCTGCGACCGATTCGGACGCGTGAATCGTCACATCGCCGTCCGTGGTGACGATGTCCGTCAGCGTCAGGCCATTGGCCTCATGGACCGTGAGAGCGGATCCACTGCCGGTGATCCGTGCCGTGAGCGAATTCACATCTGTGGTCAGGGTCGTGTTACCGCCCGTAGATCCGCTGGTGATGTTGAGGTCCGCTGCTACCAGCGGCCCCAGATTTCGGCCTGAGGCATCGACGATGTCTTCGTCCCCATGCAGACGCAGGTCGCCAGTACCGACATCAAGCCCCGCATCCGGCAGTGTGATCGTTCCGCCGATTCCCACACTGCGAATCGACTCCAGGCTGAGATTGTCACCGCTGGATAGCGAGAAGACATCCAGGGCGCTGACATCGATGTCCCCGCCCACGGCCTTCAGGATTGCCGAAGCGGTATTCGATCCTCCGACATTCACCGAGCCTGTCGCAGCGGTAAGATCTCCCTGAAAACACAAGAAGATCTCGCCGTCCGCATCATTGACGCTGGCGGCGGTCAGTTCCCCGGAGAGCAGGATGTCGATAGCATTTCCTGTGCCGGTGGCGAAGTCTGTGATCTCTCCCAGGTTGGTTTGGGCGTTCAACGACAGATCGTGAGCGGTGATCAGCGTATATCCGTCGTTGTTGTCGAGAATGCTTCCCGTCGTGGCAATCAGGAAGAGATCTCCGGCACCGATCTGAATGGCCTGTTCCAGGCTCAGGTCGCCAGTCACTGTCGTGACGGTGACATCGTCATTGCTGGTGACCACACCCGTCACGGTGACCGCATCGATGGTCAGTTCACCGATGGCCAGTTCATCCACATTCGAGTAGGCGATCACGCCGCCGTTGTCGGCGGCAAGTACGCTGATATTGTTGGCTTGATTCAACGTCGATGTGCCGCTGACGATCAGAGCCAGGCCATGAGCGGTGATCGTATCTCCCAGATCGTCTGTGGTTAGCTGGCCCGTCACATCGAGGAGCAGATTTCCCAGCCCGAGTTCCATGGCCTCATCAATGTCGAGTGTTCCTCCGGTTGTGATACTGACATCGTCGTTACTGGTGATGATTCCACTGGTGTCCACGGTGCCGATTGTGAGACCGTTGGTGTCCTGGTAGCTCAGGCTGCCATCGATGTTCGCTGCCAGGATCGCCGTATCGTTGACCTCCGTTAGAGAGAACGTTCCCGTTCCCAGCAATTGAAGCCTGTCCGTTTGAATGATGGCCCCGGCGTCTTCGAAGATTCCCCCGGAAGTTGCATTCAGGACGACGGTCCCCCCCAGCACGGTCACATCTTCTCCGGCCCCGGTTCCAAGTGTGATCCCATCGGTGGCAGTGACATGAACGGATGTTGTGGCAGTGGTGGCCCCGAGTGTAATGGCGTTCGAATCGTTCAGCATCACATGGATCGCGTTCGTGGTGACCGCTTCTCTGAAATCATTGGCGGGATTGTCGAGGAGGATGTCAAAACCGGAGGCATCAATGACAGTTGTCCCTGTGACCAGAAGAGTCCCGCTGCTGTCGGTTACGTCTCCGTCAGTTACTCCAATGTCCAGGTTCCCATTGATGGTGGCTGTGCTGGAGAAGTCAACACTCGAAGCATCGACAGTTAGTTGGCCGGTGGTGTTGACGAGGGCGAACACCAGATCATGGGCATAGTCCAGTGTGGCGTTCGTGGCCGTTGTGATCGTGATCGATGTTCCGAAATCATTCAGCAGGCTGTCGAGAACGATGTTTCCCACGGCGGATAGCGAGGTGGCTCCCAAAACGGTGGCAAAGCCGGAATCCGTGATGTCGCCTCCGTCATCCAGATCACCGAATCCAGATTCGATCAGCAGATCGCCAGCAGTGAAGACAGATCCCCCGATCAGAACATCATCTCTGGCTCGCAACGTCAGCGTCTCTCCGATTCCGGTGACACTGACATCCACACCCGAGGCGATTGAGAGGGCATTCGCAAACGAGGGGGCGTCCGCGATCTCTCCGGCGGCGATCGTCATCGCCCCCACAGAAAGAGTGTCGATCGCCACTATGAGACCTGGGAGAGCTGTAATCGAAGTGGTGTTGCCGCTGAGATTCCCGATCTCATTCCCCGTCGTTCCATCGAGCGTTCCGACAGCGGCGATCGTCAGTGAACTACTATTAACGATTTCCACGGACCCCGCGCTGGAATTTCGGAACGCCAGTTGGGAGACCTGAGTTTCGAGGGAGTTGCTACTGCCAATTCCCTCCTCCGCCAGCAGCATCAGATTGGCGACCGTGAGATCATTTCCCACCGTGTTACCGTCAACGATGTCTGCCCCGGTTACCAGTTGTAGCGTGTTGACATTGACAAGCGAGATCGACTGACTCATGGTGATCGAACCCGTGTTGCCGTCGCCAATTATCAGTCTGTTCGAAGTGATCCGATTCAGTTCTGCATCGCTGAGAGAGAGTGGTCCGCCGCTCGGATTCGTGGCTGATCCGAGATCAATGGTCAGGCCATCGGTCAACTGGTGGATCGCGACGGAACCCGCTCCGACATCGATCACCGACGTGGAACTGATATCGATGCGGTCGGTAATGAACCGCACTTCACCATCCATCGTATGTGTAATCTCTGTTCCCGCCCCTACGGTGATAGACTCTGAAGTAACGGTCAGGTTTCCCGTGTTTCCAGGGGTGAGGTCTCCCAACGTGAGATTGGAATTCAGTTGGACCGCATCCGTGTCTCCATTGCCATCGATGACCAGTTCCGCTCGATAGTTCACATGCATCGAATTGACGGTGACAATGTCGTCTCCGCTGCCTGCGTGAATCGTCAGTTGCGTGAATGGATTCGCAAAACTGATGTCGGGGCCCCCTGTCGATGCGATTTGATTGTCGAATGTGCGAACGGTCACTTCGGGTTGGAATGGGGCGATCAGCGACATGCTGCTGGTGTCGCCAGGTGAAGAGAGGGTAATGGACTCGCCTCCACCACCGATCGTGGTCGCGAACTGGAACGACCGATGATCGACACGCAGTTCATCGCGAATCGGTTCCGTACCGGTAAACGTGATGACCGTGGTCAGTGCTCCGGACTCCAGGGTGATCGTTCCGGAGTTCCCCTCAACGGAGCCGTCATCGATGACATAGGCTGCGGAGTCCAGCGTGGCCTGATCCGAGATCGGAGCCAGCAGAATCAGGGTGTCACCTCCGGTCGTTGCATCCGGAGGACTGTCGAGTGCGTTCCCGTTGTTGTTCTCCGTTCCCCCGTGGAATGCGATTCCATTTGGCAGGCCGAACAGACCGCCTTGCGTGGCGGTGGGCTGATGAATGATGAACACGTCGTCGCCACCATAGGCGTCGAAGCGGAACGACGTCACATCGACGAACGTGAAAGTACCCACGAAATCAGGCGTGGCCCCCGTCGCATCGCGAGTGAACGTGAAGTACCCGTCATTGTCACTCGTAAAAGTGATCACCACGAGATCATCGAAGTCAGTGCCCGCGATGAGGATGTCTTCTGTTCCGGTTGGTTCCAGGTCCAGCTGGCTGGCTCCAATGTGGGGGATGGCCGTCGCGATGTCCGCTTGAAATTCGGTGGATTGGTAGGCTGCTGAGGATCCGAATCGCAGCTGGTAGAACTCGGCCAGCGTGGTTCCCGTGAAGGGGGTGTTGGGATCGTCCCCTGCGAAGAAAGGATTGGCGTCGTTCCCGAAAATATTGCTCGCGTCCAATGAGTGATTGGAGTCGGCATATTCGCCTCCCGCGTCGTTAAAAAACACGTTGTTCACGACCAGGGCGTCTACCGGGCTCACGACCCCATAACCGGTGATCGGGGGCGTCGGCGGGAGTTGTTGCAGGTACAACGTGATATCCGTACCGCTATCTCCCGTGTAGGTGTTCTCGAGTGTTGGCGCGGCATCGAATGCCCAGTGAGCAACGAGATCCGACTGGGCTGTAACTCCAGTCATCCGGATCGTCAGCAACTCTGTCGATGTCAGGACATCGTTGTACCAGGCCACATCATCGATCATTCCGTCGAGTGATTGTCCGGGGCTACCCGGGTCATATCCCATGCTCATGAGGCCATTGGCGGTATCGACGACCGAAGCCCAGGTGAGGTTCTGGTTGTTGGCAGCGAGGTACGACTCATTGCCGTCGACATAGATGCGCATCTGCCCCGTGGAGAAATCCCACGTGTACTGAATGTTGTGCCACCCCGATCCACTGTTTAATAAGGTGGCGTCATTTCCGGAACGAATGACGAAATCGCCACCGGTCGTGGTGGTGCGGCCAAAGACCTGTCCCCCACCGTTCGTTCGATATTGCATTTCGAAGCCCGCATTCCCGGGGCCTTCGAAGAACTGGTTCGCCACGCTGGTGTTGTCGAGATTCACCCAGAAGTTCAGCGATCCCTTGGCTCCGACATCGAAGTTGGGATCCTGGAATGTTGCCAGATCATCCAGACCATCGAACTCTAATGCACCTCCGAACTGTCCCATTCCCGCCTGATACGTTGGTCCCAGCGGGCTGATCCCGTTGGTCGACAGATGCATGAGGATGCCGTTTTTATTATCCACGGCAACGTCCCCGGTGGACTGATCAAAGTCCCAATGGGCGACCAGACGGGAATCCACGGAGAGAGCCGCCACTCCATTGTTCTGGATGTTGGTGAGTTCCGCCTGACTCAACACTGCGTTGAACCATCCTACATCGTCCATCAGGCCATCGAAGTAACGCGTCGAGTCTCCGGGATCACGGCCCACGCTCATCATGCGGTCGACCGTGCTGACCACGGAAGCCCAGGTGAGATCACTGGGGGTGGAACCGGACAGATAGGTTGATTCGACACCATCGATGTAGATGTGCATTCGTCCGACGGCGTTCGTCGCATTAAAGTCCCACGTGTATTGAATATTGTGCCACTGGCTGTCGCTCGTCAGGAGGGCAGCGTCCCCTCCCGATCGAATGACAAAGTCTCCCCCCACCGTCGTGGCTCGACCATAGACTTGGCCCCCGGGAGAATTGGGCCGGAACTGCATCTCGAATCCGCTGTTATCGGGCCCTTCAAAGAACTGACTTCGGGTGGCTGTGTCCTGCAACTGTACCCAGAAGTTCAGCGTACCCGTGGTCCCCACATCGAACAGCGGATCCTGGAACACACCAAAGTCATCAACGCCATCGAACTCCAGCGCCCCCCCAAACCTGCCACCAGTCTGCCAGAGGGGATCGCCCGTTCCAGGCTGGGGGCCGGTGTAGGCGAAGTTGTTGAAGATGTTGTCCTGAATCAGAATCTGGTCCGCGTTTCCAGTCATTGAGGGGGTAATGAAGACTCCGGCTGGTTGAGCGTAGATGCCATTCTGGTTCACCACATTCGAGTCATCCCAGTCAAAGGTGTTATGCAGGATCTGTAGTCCAGCAGCCGTCATTCCCTGATTCGTGATCGTTACGGTGTAGTTCTGGTTTCCTCCGGATTGAAAATCGACGGCATCCAGTCCATTCCCGAAATAGTTGAACGAGATCTCGCCACTGAAGGAAAAATTGTTCGGTGTCCCGGCACTGTCCTGAGGTCCGATCCCAATGGGGCCCCAGCGGAAGTGGTCTTCGCGGAACTCATTCCGGGTGATGAGGAAGTTCTCGCCGCTGCCGCTGTCCCCATCGCGGATGGCCGCCCTTCCCCAGCGTCCTTCGAAAATCGAGTCGGAGACCTCCAGACCGTCCGCCCCGTTGCCTGTCGGGCCCTCGAAC
Source organism: Planctomycetota bacterium (assembly GCA_003671275.1). GTDB lineage: Bacteria > Planctomycetota > Planctomycetia > Planctomycetales > Planctomycetaceae > TH-plancto1. The sequence goes on from QWPB01000111.1 coordinate 18,611, forward strand.
ACAATCGCGCTGCGATACCCTTCACCGGTGGCATTGCTGCCGAACAGGACATGATTGATCGTGGTATTATCCGCAGTGGTAACCACCACATATCCCCGGTAGTCGATGCTCGGTTGCGAAATGGTTGAGCTGTGGGCTTGCCAGCCGATCTGGACGTTGCTCAAGGTGACATCATTCGCGGAGATAAGAATGGCGGTGTCGAAGTTTCCCGTGGCAGCCCCGGACTTGCGGATTTCGGTGAGGTCCATCCCCTGCCCGTCGATGGTCACGGATTTGTTCAAAAGCAACGTACCGGTATACAGGTAGATCCCCTGATCGACGTGTATCGTTCCCCCGGCGTCGACCTGTGCCAGCCCATCTGACAGCGTCGCAAAGGCATCGATTCCAAACACTCCCGGTTGAGATCCTGGAGTGGCAAAGTCCACATCCGAAATCCATGCACCGGGGGTCAGACTGGAGAACGAGTTCGAAACAAACAGATCGGTAAATGTCGCCGGGCGACCGATGAGAACAACATCGTTCCCGTCCCCTCCGTTATAGAAGATGCGGTAGCTGATCCCATTGATCGCGGTGACGATTGCTCCATTCGACAGACCGGCGAATGTCCCGGTCACGGCGTCTGCTGTGCCGTCATTGTCGATCACGACGTATACATCGCGAGGATTGGCAGCTGTCGATCCCAAATCCTGAAGGGAGAGTGTGACATTCGTTCCGATGGTAACCGTGCCATTGACCTGGACTTGATCGAAGTCAATTCCGGCCACTCCCCCCGGAGGAGTTACTAAGGGATCATTCGTGTTGTGGTCGTCGATTTCGACAATCAAGGTGGAGCTATTCGCCAGATTCAGGGCTCCCGTGGCGACGATCCCCGGACTGTTGCCAGGAGAGAGGAAGGCCCCCGCATTGATGGTGACCGCCCCCTCGACCGTCAACTCCCCCCCCAGCGTATTCCCCGTCGTCAATGTCACCGTCCCCTGGATTGTCCCCGTTCCATCCAGTAACACGCCCCCCAGAAAGGTGAGGTTCGTCGCATTGACCGATGCATTGATTGAGATCCGCTGGTCTGCCTCCAAGGTCAGGGTGTTCGCCTCCAGATCGGCGTCGATTAGGAGGGTGTCAAACGCCTGCAGGTGTGTATTGCCTGTTGAAGAATACGGAGAAAGGACGTGAATGCTGCCCGCATTGAGCCCCGTTGCGATCAGTGAGTTGCCATTCACATCGAGCGTGGCGTCAAGTGTCAGATCGGACGTGGAACGCAGTATCAGGCTGGCGGATGAGCTATCGCTTCCAACCCGCATGCTGGAATCTTCGATGATCTCCACCAGACCGGTGGAGTGAAAACTCAATGTTCCGAAATTCAGTTGATCTCCGACCACCTGCCCCAGTGAAATGGCATCTCCGCTGAAGCTGGCGTGATTGTCGATATCGAGTGCGGTGGTGGCGTCGTTGGTGATTAACCCCTGCGCAGTGACAGTCAAATCACCGCTGATCGACGTGGCTCCCGCAAAGATGATCTCGCTCGAGTCATGGATTGTAACGGAATGGGCCGAGATGATGGTGAGGATGTGGAAGTCATTGTTTCCATTCAGCGTAATGTCGTGAGTGGTTCCCGCATTCAGTATGGTGGCGCCCGACACTGTCAAAGAACCACCGGATGCGAGAATCCGCTCGGCGGAGATGTCGACATCCGCCAGACTGAATTGGAAATCCGCGGCAAAATCGACGGAATCAAGACCCTCCCCAAGGGTGACTTGCAGGTGGGTGATCGAATTCACCGCCAGTGCCTGGTCCCCGACCAAGTGATTATCAAGGTCGATGTTACTGTTGAATCCATCCGCTCCGCCCAGGTTGTGTTGCAAGTAACCCTGATTGTCGATCGTGAAGATGATCGAATCCGCACTGACTCCTCCGTCATCTCCCGTCAGTGTGACATCTGTTCCGACTAGGAGAGCGCTGACCGATAGAACTTGACGATCCTCAAAGCGACGCAATGATAATTTGGCCGAATGATCGTTTGCGGGGGGAAACGATACGGCAGATCGGCGAGCAATGAACCAGTTTCTGAGCCAGGGGGTCACGGCCATCAATTACTCCTCACGGCTTCTGGCTTTGGAAATGGTCTGATTTTCGGATGGCTACCGGGTCATCGCCTTGTGCAAAAAGGTGACGAGACGACCGGCCGGCTTGCGTTGTCCGTCGTCGAGTTTTGAAATGACGTTGTGGGAATACAACATCTTCCGCTTCAAAATGATGCACATTCTCAACACGGACGATGGAGAGAGTGCGTGGAAACAGGGTTGTCGCCAGCCCTGTCTCCCTCGGGACAGACATCATTGGTGGTTGTAAGCCGCTCAGGGTTCAAGTGTTGTGCAGGGAATTGGGTGTCCCACTGTGACGTCAGGAACATTGAAACCCCGTCGAATCCGAAGATTCGATACATCCTGCAATTAGAGATAAGCAGGCTTTGTGCCAACGTCCCTGTTTCGTTTACCGGATCTGAACACGGGAGCCCACAGATCCGAAGTCTATTCATCCCCGCGAAGCTGTCCGTGAACACGCTGGCATGCCATTGTCTCCGCTTATTTCATATGACCTGTAATCATTTTAGTGAATATGCGGATCAGGAAGGATGTGCGGCCTAGGTAGAGCAAAACGATGATACGTCATTCAGGATCAGCGACTGGACTGCGGGCGGGAAACCCGATTGATGAGGAAGACTGCCACCGGTCGACCTAGAAATACAGGTGGGATTTGATCGGTGGAAATTTCCAGTGACCGGATCGGTGTCATTCCCGTCTTGGACAGGAGGTCCATTTATGGTGAGGCACTCGCAAAAACGGATCTTCTCGACGGCTCACTGCCTGTCGGCCTGCCTATCCACGATGGTGGTCCTGCTGGTTTGCACGCTGAGTCGCGCGGAAGAACCGGAAATGAACGAGTCATTGGCAACGGAGTCACCCTCTCCCGCGCCCACGGTGGTCGATGAAAACGCCAGCGACCCGGTCTTGGAGGCACTATCAACGGAGCCTGTTCCAGCGTCAGAGGCCGCCACCCTTGCAGAGACACTTTGGCAGGATCGTCCGTTAAACAGTTTGAAGGCGACGCTTCGGCGGACCGAAGGGGATTTACCTCCCAACCTTGCCGCGCCACGCCTCGCTCAAACGGACTCTCTAGTCCATCCTTTCGGGGAAAGTCGCCCCTGGGTGCTGACCAGTTTCGAATGGACGGCGCCCGGGACAAAGCATCTGCCACTGCTGTTTGAAGAACCGAATCTGGAACGGCTTGGTTATACACACCGTTGCCACTGCACTATGTTCGGATATGAGACATCTCCCGAGGTCGCTGAGTTTCTTCAGCCGCTGGTCTCGGGGGGCCACTTCCTCGGGAATGCCGTTATTGTTCCGTATCGGAGTGGGATTCAACCGCTGGATGTGCCCGTCTACACGCTGGGCGTGGATCGACCGGGAAGCCCCCTTTGCCACCGGGATCACGAGCTGCCACTCAATCTTCGTGGCGCGGTTTATCAGGCCGGGGTGGCCACGGGGTTGGTCTTTTTGATTCCTTAGAGCGGGTTCACGAATAATGTTCCTCGGACGCAAAGTGGGAGTTCTCCCATATTGTGCCCGCAGACGGTGGTATCTGATCAGAGTGAAAATGTTTGCGACAGCCACCGCATGATCCGTTGCCACAGCGATTGTGGCTCCACGCGTATCCTGGCCTCCCCGGCTGCGCCGCGCAAGAGGGGGGCCTCGGTCGCATCGAGCTGGACGCGAGCCTGATACCATGTTCCCACCGGACGAACTCCCCCCCGTGAATCGACGCGATGCGGAAGCTGCAATCGAATCACCGCTTCCGGCGAAAGCGTTCCGAGATCAAGGGCTGAAAGTTCAGTGATCTCACCTTCCAGGATGATTCCCTGCAACTCATTCCATTGGACGCGGACTCGTTGTCCAATCCTCACTAGATTGATGTCGTCCTGATTCACCATGAGCACGGCGGCTTGGCTTTGAGCGGGACCAATCAGGCAGAGAGTAGTCCCTTCCTGGAGATAGCTGCCGCGATTTCGCTCGTCGAGTGGTGATCCGGTCCAGGTCGGCAAGGCCCCCGGAGCGTCTACGTTGTGATGCGACGCAGCGGGTAATACCGTACCCGCTTGTGGAGCCCTCAGAATGAGCCGTTCCGCATCGCGCCGCCGCTGCTCAACCTGTTGTTCCAGATCTCGTACGGTTTCCCGAAGAGACGGAATGTTCTGAGCGACATTCGGTTCGCTCACGCGTCGTTGTTCCAGATGTTTGAGCCGCAGCTGATGCTGATGAAGTTCGCCTTCCAGTTGAGTCATTGCCACCAGCAGGCGAGGTTCCTCAAGTTGAGCAATGATCTGCCCGGCGTGGACGTGTTGCCCGATTGTCGCGCTCTCCACCAAGGTTCCCGCCAGTGTGACATAGACGCGCTGCGCCGTATCGTCATCCACAATCGCTCCGGCTGAAATCTGTCGCGGCCACGGAGTGTGGAACAGCCAGCCCAGAGCGAACAGCGTACACCCGGTACTCAGCCAGAACCGGAACCAGTGAATCCTGTCGCGATTTTTCGGCGAACGAAAAAAAGCGAAGGCTGTCGTCAGGGGCGTTACCACCAGCAGAACAACTGTGGGAACGGCCAGGATCTGCGCCAGGGCCCCCAGCCCGTACGGCTGCAACCAATGGTACACTCCCCACACAATGAAATACGTGAGTCCGATCCGATAAACAGACGAGGCGATACCGTACGCGAGTAGTCCCCATCGGCGTTGCGATGAGAGCGAATGCGCGGTCCCGACCTCTTCGAATCCACAGAACCAGCGGGAGAACTGGCTGCGTACCGCCGCGGATGCCTGCTGCTGTAGATTCGGGATCTCCAGCCAGTCTGCGAGCACGAAATAGCCATCATATCTGAGCAGGGGATTCCCATTGAACAAAAACGTACTTACGCCACACAGGAACATAAGGTTCAGGCACAACGAGTGAAACAGTCCCGGTGCGCTGAACCACCACAGCAATGTGCATGCTGCGGCGATCACCGCTTCGACCCCCATTCCGGCGGCACTCACGGCAATGCGTCGCCATTTGTCTCGAATCATCCAGATGTCGCTGACATTGCAATACAGCGTGGGGGTGAACACGAGCAACATCACTCCCAATTCATGGCACTCGCCTCCGAACTTTTTGCAGGTCAGGCCATGACCAAATTCATGCAGCACTTTAACGATCGCCAGCAACAGGCTCAGCCAGATCAGGTTGGGAACCGTGAGTAACGCCTGGGCTTCAGGCAGCCGGGCTCGGAGTTCATCAAACTGTACCGCGATCAGCGTGACCGCACTGACGATCAGCAGACCCGCAAACCCCATGGCCCAAGGGGAGAAGATCCACCCCAGTCCGGAGAGCATTGCGCCAAGCAGCCGATCCGGATCGAATCCCCGGAAGCGAATGGCCAGCAGACTGGTCAGCTTCATCCAGCGACGACGGGCATTTCGGGCTTCCCCTTGTGCGACCAGGATTCGCCCATGGCCGCTGGTTTCTGCTACGACGAGCCCCTGGGATACCAGTTGGCCGATGAACCCTCTGAGTTCTTCGGTGGACAGAGTCCGCGGTCGAAAGCGTTGGTGGAATGCCGTGCAGATTGTTTCCGCAGTGCCCTGCCCGTCCAGGTGATTCAGAACGAAATACGCTTCTTCCGAAAGTTCGAAGTATCCCAGAGTGATGGGATCCTTCACGCCCCATGCGGGACGCCCGTCAAATTCGAGCGGCACGGACTGGAGGTCAGCTCGCTTCCGCCATGGGATGCACTGTGGCACGGCAGAGGACGAGGAAGGGGGCATGCGAACTCGTTGCGGAGTGTGGGAAGCGGGAAGCAGAGGCAGAGTTGATGGCCAGTCCAGAGAATCCCCGATCAGGGAATGGCAGGGATAACGAGAGTGGCCGTCTGGCCGGGCCGGAGGCTCAGATTGCTGTTGTCGATTTCAGCCCAGATGCGGACTTGGCCATTCACCGGATCGACCTCGGGGCTGACGAAGGCCAGGTGGCCCGTATATTTTGCGGGAAGCTGTCCTTCCTGTTCGACAATCAAGATGGCGGGTTGCCCCACGCGGTGAGCCGGGACGGCTTGCGAAGCGACGAACGCCTCTGCCCGCAAACGGTTCAGCCGAACCAGTCGCATGACTGGTGTTCCCGGCTCGACCCATTCTCCGGGATGTCGTTTCCACTGCACGACCATCCCGGGAAATGGTGACAGGATGGTGCGGCGTTCCAGCGCCAGTGCGGCTCGTTCGAGGTCCTGTTGTTTCACTTGAAGGGCGAGCTTGGACTGCTGCCAGTCGATCTCGGCTTGCTCAATTTCGAGGACCGACTTGTCGGCCAATAGTTTCAACCGGTCGATCTCGGTTTGTGAGACACTCTTGGGGAATTTCTCATTCGACTCTTGAGCCCGCCGCAATTCCGCCACAGCGACGGCGGCGGACAGTTTGGCAAAGCGGACCTTGATGTCGTTGTCGGACTGAGCACGGGCGACCGCGACTTCGGTTTCTGCCTGCAACCGCATCAACCTGGCTTCGCGATCATCGAGCCGGGCGAGAGGGGCCCCTTCCTCGATGGTCTGCCCCTCTTTCACGGCCATCTGGCTGACCAGTCCGGCTTCGCTGGCGGAAATGTCAGCCTGCTCAATGAGTGTCAGCTGGGCGGACTCGATACGAATTTCAACTGGCTGATCGGCACCCGCAATCACGAGTCCGACGAGGTAGGCAGCGATAGGCGGCATGAGTGTTCCTTGGTCTACGGGGCTTGGCTCGCTTTAGGTGTCAGAACAGCAGCCGCGTTCGGATCGCATCGATCAGTTCGTGCAGCCAAACATATCCGAGAGTGCGGGGTCCACAGCGGATGCGAGGCAAGGCCGTGGCACCCGGACGGGGTTCCGTGAGTTGATTTCGGTCAAAGGCGACCACGACTCGGACGTGGCTTTGGGACGCATCATCGATTTCCGCCGTGAGCGACACGTCCTGGATCTGACCGTGATAGACCTTTCCGGGCTCCGCTGGCAGCAGGAAGTCGACATCCAGGTCCGGCTTCCGTGTCTTTCGAGCTTGTAGCAAGTGCCCCGCATTCTGATCGGCGACTCGCACCTCGACGACCCACGGGCCGGAGGTTTCTCCAATCGTCAGCAGAGCCTGTCCCCGTTCGACGGGACGGGCGGAGAGGTGCTGCTCCACATCCCAGGTGAGCACTTTGCCGGCGATGGGACTGCGCAAGGTGAGTTCTTCCCGCCGCTGCTCGATGAGCAGTCGCTGCTGCTCCAGCGTGCGAAGTCGCTCCTTGAGTTCTTCTTCGTCCGCTGTCAACTGGCGTGCCCGCGACACTGCGTCCGAGGTGTTTCCCCCCGCCAAGCGGGCGGCCTGTACCCCCTTGATGCGTTCCTGGACAGTGGCAATTTCACCAATGATTCGAGGGGTGTCCGTCTCCAGGACGGGATCTCGCAGCTCGAGCAGCGGTTGACCTTTCGCAACCTCTGTCCCATGTGATACGTAAATTTTGTCCACGATTCCCGACGTACTGGCGAACAGTTCCCGGCGTTTCGCGGGCCACATCTGAGCGGGGCCGGTGACCGTGAATTCCGCAGGAGTGTAGACCAGGGTCGCGACCGCCCCCGCCAGGATCACCAGGCTGAGCAGTGTTGCCGGACTCAGGAGCAGATGACTGATCCACTGGGATAATCCAAGCCACGGGATTCGGCTGCGTTCTACGGCGGCTTGTAGAGTCAGTCCCGATCGATTGACCAGCGATTCGCACTGCGATCGCCATGCGGGGAAATCGTCACAAGGATGGAACTGCTCCAATACGATCATCGCGAGGGGGAGTGGATGCCTGGACTCATTTCGTCGAGGTAGAACTGGAATGACACCGATACCAGTGGCTTCGGTGTCGTTCCTATGGTTCTGAAGCAACTCCTGGACATGCGCATCACTGGGGTAATCCGGCGTCGCGTGATCGCTCGTGCGGGGATCGTTGTCTCTCCAGCAGGAATGACCGAGGCGGGCTGCGGAATGGGCCAAAGCCTCCAGCGAACGTGTCGCGGTGGAACGGGGCTCGATTCGATCCACACCACTCACGGAATGCAGCTGAAAGCGTCGCCCTCGACGGATCAGCACACTGATTCGATCCGATCCCGTCAGCAATCGCCCATCGTTTGCGATTGCCGCACAGACCGAAGGCAGGTCCAGCGACAGCCAGAGACGCTGCGAGTATTGATCCCATTGTTGCCAGATCCCGCGGGCGCGGCGCAGCTGTTGCAGCTCATGTCGAGCGAGAAAATCGCCGGTGATTTCGCACAGCGCGGAATAGAACTGAAGGGTTTCCGAAGGTAGCGAATGGGCATTCTCGAGACCATGTTCGGTCTCGAGAATGCCCACGGTGGCCCGGGCATGCCGAATGGGGCACAGCACTCGCGTGCTCCCCTCTGGCGAACTGACAAAGTGAGGCTGTTCGTTGACGGAAACTTCATTCAGTAATGCCTGTCGCTGCGAGATGAGCTCTGGCGTGAGTCGGGAGGCGGTGGGAACCTCACCGACCGGTTCCCATGTCGCTTCGGCGGAAGGACGCCACAGAATTCCCTGAGTCGCTCCCCCCGGAAGAATCACCCGGTTCAAAACTTCTCCGAAAAACCGCCCTGGCTCAATTCCCTGTCGCGCCATGTCAGCGAGCTGATCGATGCACCGCTCCAGCTGAATTCGCACGGGTTCAGAGAGGGGCGTCGATAGTGAGGGGGGCGTTGTCGGCATTGAAATAAATATACACGTGAATTCGGAAAGGGGGCGATTTTGACTCTAGTGGCAGACCACATTCACCGAGCTCTAGCAAGTCTCTCGATACAACATGGCAGGTTGGTGAAAATAGGGTGTGTGCAACGAATTTTCACGAGTGGTTACGCCGAAAGTTCTGACTGTGCCGTTAATTCATGTTCGAGTGATCGTAGTGACCGTCGATGAGGGATGATGGAACCTCGGACAATGCCTGCCGTGATTCCATCACAGGCTGGAACGGCAGTGTTTGCTGCCGTGTTCTCAGGGATGAGGGCTGACATCCAGCTGACCAGGAGACCGATAAAGTATGCGTTCGGGAACTCTATTCCTGTGTTTCCTGGGGGGGGCGTCCCTGGTCTTCAGTGGATGCTTGCGCCAGACCGCTAACCAAGGGTTTGTGGAGAGTGACCACAGTCGTCCCGTTGAGGGGGGGTATTATCAGGATATCGCGAAACGGATCGAAATTCCCGATTCGCCCCTAGAGCCTGTTATTGACTTATTTCGTGGATGCTGCTGATGTTACGGGATGAGCACGACACGGAGGTCGTATCCCAGCGACGTGACGGATGGAGA
>QWPB01000051.1 GCA_003671275.1 Planctomycetota bacterium
AAATCGACGACGCCAATCATTCCCCCGGGCTTCAGGATGGACAGCGCATGATCGACGGCCCGATACCAGTCCGGGATCATCGTCAGCGAATACGAAAACGTCACGACATCAACCTGACCTTCCGGGGGGACAAAGCGTGTTCCATCCGCATACACGGCCATCGTATTCTTCCATCCGGCACTGGCGATTCTCTCCTCGGCAAGCTGAAGCAACGGACGGCACAGATCGACAAGATACAGCGTCTTCAGCTGCGTCCTCCGCGAGGCGAGACGTTCCGCGTTCTCTCCGGTGCCCGCTCCGATGTCGACCCAGACCCCGCCCTCGGGGACAGCGATTGCGTCGAGCATCGATTGTCGACCATGCAGGAGACGCGAGCGAAATGAGTCATAGTTGCGAGCCTGGCCGCCATAAAAGCTCTCCAGTCGTTCCGCGTGGGTCTGGCCGCGCACCCGTTTTATCAGCAAATGCCAGAGGACCTTCAGGTCGTTTCCGAAGGCATGTGTTGTATTCATTGAATGGGCCTCGAACGCAGAACCAGTGCCATGCGGGAGCAGTCTGGGGATGAACATATTGACGGGCATTACGGGAAAATCATTGCCGGATATCTGCGATGTAAAAACTGCCGTAAGTATTCACTCGATCCTTGGAGTGAAGTTGATTGGCAAGTTCCGGGTGATACGTCAAAAGCTCTCCGACGGGGCGACTGCGTCCTCCGTGTTGAATTGGAATCTGGTTCACGAAGTCCGTGTGAAAGCCCGCGCTTCGCCACAGCACCCGACAGTTACCAGCGGATCGATCGACGATCGCATTCCATTCCTGTGCCAGCGAATCCTGGTGATGCTCATGGAGCCAGTCCATGTGATCCAAAAGCACAAAGCGATTGATCTTCCCCGGGTGTCGTTTCAAATATCCAAGGACCGAATCTGTCGTCACGGTCATCCGACCATACGCCTTCTGAAGCCGTCGGTAGTTGGCTTCCTTCAGGTACTCCGGACAGCACTCGGGCGTGTATTCACCCGCCAGATAGACTCTCCAGAAATAGTTATCCGCGAGCGACTTTCGCGTCAAAACTTCTTCGACCCGGTCCATGACGAACTGGTCGATCCCACCACGGTATTGATCGTCCAGCTGCCTCCGCTGGCTGCGCGGGACGCCAAGCATGGCCAGGGTGGTATCCCGCCGCAGAGCGAACCTGACGAGTGGGTGAAAAAGACGTTCGCCAATTCGATTCTCCTGATAGATCGTCTGCTGTTCCTGCGTGCTGTTGGCGTCCAACAGGTCGTTGACAGCTCCTTTCATCCTGGCGATGCGATTCACATATCCATTCACCAGCCAGGCAAACGTTCCCGAAGATCCGCGAAAATAGAACGACCGCTTTCCGGATTTCCCACCAAAATAGGCTTCCCCTCGGCGATCCCAGATCGATCGTGCCCCTTCCGACAGCTTGTCACGAAAGGCGGAATAGAGCTTGTTCCAATGCACCGCATACCCGCGTCCAAACAAAAGAAAGAAATCGTCATACTCAAGGGTACACGCAGCTGCGACCTTCAGTTCCAACAGGGCATTCTGCAACGGATTCATGTCGACGGCGTGGACGTGACTCGCATCAGCCAGCAGATAGTCCAGGGCATTGCAGCCCGCAGATGTGATGACGAGAACTTCGTCACCTGGACCGAGGTTGAGGGCCTCACGGTCAATCCGGGGGTCTTCCCAGCAGGTATTGTAGACCAGATTCTGTGTATGAATCAGATTGAACCATGCACGTCGAACGCGATCAAAGGCCATCATCGTCGCTCCGGAATGGCAGAGAATCCGCCGAGAAAACGAATTGATTTCGAAACATCAGGATGGGTAACTCGCCTCATCCGCGAGAATCGAGAGAGTGTTCTGTGCCAGGGTCAACACGGGACACGGGTCGGGGCGACCTAGCGGGAGTGGCTGTGGAGTGAGAGCGGCTCGGCGAATCACACCGTGCTGAGATGTCCATGGGTAGTAGCATTCGATCTCAAAGCGTCCGTCCAGGGTTTCGACAAGCGAAGTGCAGTTTTCGACCCAATCCCCCGTATTGAAGTAGGTCATTCCATCACGTTCGATGACTGCCGGAGTGTGGAGGTGACCACAAACAACTCCCTGGCATCCCATGTCTTTGGCATGTCTGAGGATGGAGGCTTCGAATCCGCTCAGAAAGCGAATGAGTGATTTCACCTTTCTCTTGCCGGAAGCACAGACCCAGTACGGACTGCGGTCCGTCATCGACAGGAGCTGACTCATGTACCAATTGGTCGACAAGGCCGTGTCGTAAGCCCAGGAGGAGAGCCGCGACAGCCACTGTGCCGATTTCTCGACGATGTCGAAATGGTCGCCGTGGGTCACCAGCAGGGAACGACCATCAGCCGCTTCAAAGATGAACTCATCGGCAAGTTTAAGAAATGGCAACCGACGAAGCACGGCCTCTGCCGTCTCGGGGTTTCTCAGGAAATCGTCGTGATTCCCTGGCGTATAAAAGATCTGTGTTCCGGAGTGCGCGAGATCCTCCAGTATTCGCAGGGCCGTGGCAAAGGTGCTCTTCCAGTGCCACGCATCCGGCCATCGCCACCCATCCAGAATGTCGCCGACGAGGTAGAGCGACTGGGGGCGACAGCGTTGAAGCATTTCCACAAACGGTTCGCATTGCGAATGGCGGCTACCCAAATGAATGTCACTCACGAAGAGCGTGCGAACCTCCTGGCACGGTCTCCGACTTGTTGGTGCAATCACGTGTCTTCCTCGTGATGGAGGGACGGATCAAATTGCCCCGTCGAGCGGTCGCAGTCAATCCTGGTGCGATCACTCAACCACACCCGGAGTATCGGGATGCCATGTTGTGAGACGATGAATGTGTCTTAAATAACACAAAAAGATCGCAGAGCTAATTCAGTCCTCGAGTTTCGATTTATCCAATGCATTCAGCTGGGGTACTCGATTCGGGGAATCGATCATGTCCCTCAGGAATCTCCCCCCGTACCGGTTCACAGGCAGGGAATCACCGATCCGGCAGTGGAAGACATTGGATCAGACAGGTGCTCAATGCGGGACGGACGAATGATTCAAATCTAACGTTGTTCGCCCGCATCTTTCCAGAATTCGGCGGTCGGTTTGTTGTTGATCGACTGCAGCTGTTTCAGAGTACGGAGGAGTTCGGTGTCTCGATCCGGCTGGAAGTCCAAACCCAGGCTCTTGAGGGGCATCCCCGTTAACGGGGAGAAGTCGACGACTTTTGTGCCCGCACAGTAGAATCCGGTCAGTTCCATCCCTTTCAGCGGAGACAGGTCGGAGATTGGCGTATTGCCGCAGTAGAGGGAGGTGAGTTTCTTCCCCTCCAGAGGCGACAGATCAGAGACCTGCGTGTCGGAACAGATCAGCGATGTGAGAGCTGAGTTCTTCAGCGGCAGAAGGCTGGAGATTTGAGTCCCTCCACAATTCAGATATTTCAGTTTCATGCCATTCAGTGGAGAGAGGTCGTTTACCGGGGTCAATCCACAGTCCAGCCCCTCCAGGGGCATATCTCGCAACGGTGTCAGATCGGAAATCTTCGTCGCGGTGAAACTCAACGAATTGAGTTGGAACCCCTTCAGTGCCGACAGGTCGGGAACCCGGGTTCCATTGAATTCCAGCGTGGTTAGATTTGCGGGATTCAGCGGAGACAGGTCTGTGACCGGCGTGTGCCAGCAGTTCAGGGTGGTCAGCGTCATCTCCTTCAACGGCGTCAGATCGGAGACCTGCGTGTAGCCACATCGGAGCACTACCAGCTTCATTTCTTTCAATGGAGAAAGATCGGAGACCCGCGTTCCCTCAATGCCGAGTTCCATCAACGACATCCCCTGGAGAGGGGAAAGGTCTTGAAACACCGTATTGCGCCATGTCCCCGCAATACGGAGCGATCGCAGGCTCGTCAGTGCCCGCACGGGTGAGATATCCGCCACATGATCCGATCGGAACTCGATCCCCGTTACCACATCATTCACAAAATCGGGCGTCACGTTCCCATCAAAGCTGGGATTCAGTTCCACTAATTTTTGACTGACGGCCTCGACCTGTTCCACGATAGGCATCGCAGCCACGGCTTGGGCCCAGACTTCGAACTCTGGTGTTCGATGCCAGCGTGTAGAAACCGACGGGGGAGGCACCACTGGTTGGGTCATCGTCGGGCCCGTCACCTTCAACGCCTGCCGCACGGCATCGACCGGCATGGAAATCCGGAACCCGCGATCGGGAACGGCGGAATTGGACAGTGCAGCGCTTCGATGCGCTGAGCGACCGACGTGTGATTCCAACGCAAAGGTTCCACCTCGCATGCAGCGTATCGGAGCACCCTTTACTGGCCCGATGGGATCGACCACGAGTGATGTGCTGAGATGCGAATAGTAATCCACTTGCCAGATATCGTTGACCCATTCCCATACGTTCCCGTGCATATCAAACAATCCAAACGAATTTGGTGTACGCTCGCCGCCCGGATGGGTTCGGTCTCCCGCTGGCCAGAACCAGCCGACTTGTGGGTCAGTTGCGAGACCGTTGCCATTGCTGTATCGGGTGTTCGTTCCCGCGCGACAGACATACTCCCACTCGGCCTCGGTGGGTAGCCTGTATTCGAGTTCAGGAGCCTCCGTTTTTTCGTGGGCACTGAGCTTATCGCAGAAGTCAACGGCATCATTCCATGTCACGTTTTCCACCGGAAGCCGGGACGAATCGATGCCGTCGATAAGATCGGCACCTTTCCCTTTGGGTGAAAAATGACTCGGGTTTCTGCCGGTGATTGTCTCGAATTGCCCCTGCGATACTTCGTGAATCCCGACATAACACGCGTTTTTCAATACAACTCGGTGTTGAGGATGCTCCCCGTTGACGGCTTCATGCCAGACTTTGCCCCAACTTTCGGGAATCAGTTTAATAATAGACTCAATCTCCTCTGGCGTACTCCCCATCAGGAACTCACCAGGCGGAATGAGGCGGAACTTCATTCCAATGGAATTGGTATACTCGACCGGCACGCCGAGGTACTTGGCCCACGCCGCCTGATGCTGTTGGGCTTGCTCGGCATTGAACGGCGCGATCGCGGGCAGCGGGGCAGCGGCGGGCCAACCGGTGACGACGGTCGGTTCGATCACGCCGCCGTCCCACTCAATCTTGCATCCCGGCAGAGTGGCGGAGAGTTTCTTCACGCCCGCTTCAGTGACCTTCGTGCCTTTCACATTCACTGAAGTCAGTTTCGGGAAGTGGGCCAAATCGGCGAGACCGATGTCGCTCATTGGGGGATTGGTCAGCGTCAGGGTTGTCAGGTTCTTGCACTTTCTGAAGTGTGCCAGTCCCGCATCGGTGAATTCGGAGCCTCGCAGATGAAGAACCTGGAGATTCTCGCAATCCTGGAAGTAGCTGAGACCGGCATCGGTGGCCTGGGTATCGGCCAATCCCAGAGTCGTGAGCTGCTTGCAATCCTGGAAGTAAGCCAGCCCCGTGTCGCTGGTGCGAGTCCCGTGCAATTCGAGGATCGCGAGGTTTTTGCAATCCTTGAAATAGACCAGCCCCGCATCGTTGACCGGCGTGTTGTTCAAAACCAGTTCGGTGAGGTTCTGGCAACCCTGGAAGCAGGCCAAGGCGGCATCGTTCACCTGCTGATTCCCAGCCAGACGCACGACGATGAGTTCAAACGGGGCCTTGGGGAGTTCACCAGCACCTTGGGGCCACTGATCGCGTCCGTTCTCGCGGATCATGATGATCCCGCCGATCGACAGCACCCACTCGGCGGCCTGGCGCTCGGCGGCGAAGTCGATGGGGTCGCTGGCGGGAACCGACGGTGTGGTCTCCACCGAC
The DNA here is from genome assembly GCA_003671275.1 of Planctomycetota bacterium. Lineage (GTDB taxonomy): Bacteria > Planctomycetota > Planctomycetia > Planctomycetales > Planctomycetaceae > TH-plancto1. The sequence continues at coordinate 5,851 of QWPB01000051.1, forward strand.
TTGGGCATCGCCGGGCCCGTCACCTTCAACGCCTGCCGCACCGCATCGATCGTCAACGCCACTCGAAACCCAGGACAGAACGAGTGAGCATGCGGTTCGTAACCGAAGCGACCGGATGAACGGCAAGAACTCACGGTGCGCCCCCAGTCCCCGCCCCGAAGTACGCGTTCGGAAAAATCCGACTGAGGGCCGGATGGATCCCGCGCGGGATCCTCCGTAAATCGACGGATTGAATTCGTATCGAGCCCGTCTTGGCACCACTCAAAAACATTTCCGTGGACGTCATACAGACTGAACGGATTGGATTTCAGTTCACCCACGGGATGCGTCCGATTTCCGCTGTTGGTGTTGTACCAGCCAGCCTGATCGACGGCGTCCGCCTGGTTGCTGTTCCAGTACGTGACTGTGGTTCCAGCTCGACAAGCGAATTCCCATTCTGCTTCTGTGGGAAGGCGATACCCGTTACCATCGAGTCGTGCCACGGTCTCACCGTTTCTCGCGTAGAATGGTGCCAACTTGTCGCGTTGACTGATTTTCTCACAAAATTCTACAGCGTCATTCCAGCTCACCGTATCAACCGGGAAGTTGGACGAGTCCAATCCCAAAACAGCTCCCGCTCCGGGCCCTTTCTGCGAAAAGTGGGAGGGGTTATTCCCGACGACGATTTCGTATTCACGCTGCGTAACCTCAGTCGCTCCCAAATAAAATGGTTTGGTCAGAATGACCCGGTGTTGCGGAGCTTCACTCTTGACGCAACGCTGTCCGAACATGTCGTTAGGTTGGACATCTTTTAAGGCCGCTTCAATCTCCTCCGGCGTACTCCCCATCAGGAACTCACCAGGCGGAATGAGGCGGAACTTCATTCCAATGGAATTGGTATACTCGACCGGCACGTTGAGGTATTTGGCCCACGCCGCCTGATGCTGTTGGGCTTGCTCGGCATTGAACGGCGCGATCGCGGGAGCTGGGGCATCGGCGGGCCAACCGGTGGCCGACTCAAGTTCCGCAGGCTTCTTGAACACGCGGCGGGAGACGTACAAATCCGTGTCACCCAAGCCACCGGGACGATCGCTGGCAAAGATGAGTTCGCGGCCGTCATCGGAAAGGCACGCTCCTCGTTCGTTCGCGGTCGAGTTGATCGTCGGTCCGAAGCTGATCGGTTCCTGCCACGGTTCGGCGGTCGAGGATCGGGTCGTCAGCCACAGGTCGTATTGCGTCGCGCTGCCGCTGGTTCCTCGCACCGTATGAAAGACGAGCACGCGACCATCGACCGAATTCCAAACGGCTCGAACACCACCGTGGGCGATGTTGGGAGGAATCGGCAGACGCTGTGGCTCAGACCAAGAGTCGGTCGTCGTGCGTCGCGTCATGGCGTAGAGACTGTCGCTGTCTCGGGCGTTCGTGATGTAGAGCGTCAGGCCATCGGCGGACAAAACGGGAAACAGAGCCGGGGAACTCGCCGCAGCGACCAACTTCGGTTCCGACCAATTGGCCATCGGTGTCGGACGAGTCGATTCAAAAACCTGTTGCGAGTAATTCTGCGACCCCCACGTCACGAACATCCAAGTCTGCTCATCGCGCGATACGAACATGTCAGCCATCGGTCCCGAAAACTCGATGGCAGTGCCAATCGACTGGGCCGGGTTCCACGGTTTGTCTGGTGTCTCGCGTTCGGCGATGCAAGCCCGATCTGTCTTGGAGTCAAAGCCTCGCTGGAACCACAATCGTTTTCCGTCGGCAGAAAAGTGTGGTGACGCTTCCGGCCCCGCCGTATTCACTGCCGGGCCGAGATTCTCCGGCTTCGTCCATTCCCAGTCGGACGAAGTGACGAACGCTTCCAACGTGTCCTGCGTCGTAGCAGAAGTCGTGAGACTTCTGCCGTCTTCGCCGGGGTCGGCAGAAGTCTTACGACTTCCGCTACGGTCGCCCCACGTGGCCCCGACGATCTTCCCATCGTGCCCGTTCCCGCTGATATCCTTGAGAACATCACCGCGGCCTTGGACGAAGTCGTACAGGGCGATGGTGTTGGGGCCTGACGTGAGAGGACCGGGGGAAAACGGCCCTGAATAGAGATTTCCTCGCGATATTCGCAGCGTATCAACGGTCCCCCCCAGGCTGTTACCGGTCCCCGGCCAGCGGCGTTCGGCCGTGTAGTTGCCGATTTGCAACGGTACGGATTGAGTGGGCTTCAGCAGCTCGCGGATGATCTCGGCGGGGGCTGTCTGGGTCCGGAACACATGAGGAGCGGTCGTAACAGGCTGGCCATTGACGAACAGTTGCAATTGCCCCCCAGTCCATTGCGAGGCCAGATGCACGCGTCCAGGAACAAACACGCCATCGCGCAGAGACGCTCCCCGCGTGTACGGTCCGCCATCAATGAATTGCGATAGCTCCACTTCCCAGGCCTTGTCGTAAAACTGCTTCAGCCGCACTGGCCCCAGTGTGGCGACCGACTGACTAATGACATTCCGCTGGTCGGTGATTTCCGCCCAGGTTTCAAAGGTCCAAGGCTGGCTCAGATCCATGGGGACGGCGACCACGTCGACACGGTCCTCGGTGTTCGTGAACGACAGAGCAGGGCCGGTGCGTGCTGCCGCAGATGTTGAAACTCGGGAGGCTAACGCCGCCCCGCTCTGTTTCACCCACGTGGCCCCGATGATCTTCCCATCGTGCCCGTGGCCGCTGGCGTCCTTCAGCACATCGTCTTGCCCCTCTTCGAAGTTGTACAACGCCAGCGTTTGCTCATCGCTCGCCACGTTCGTCACCGGAGCGAAGTTGTCGGTGTACCGCGCCACCTTCGAGATGCGGACCTGGTCGATCTGCCCTTCGAACCGTTTCTTACCGTCGCCATCGCTCCCTAGTCGCAGCTGCTTCAGGTTCCACCTCTTCCACTTCATCCCCTCGTGGGCCTCGGCGCGGCGTTTGCCCTGCCAGATGCCGTTGATGTAGTAGTGCATGTGCGCCCCATCGAACACGAGGGCGCGGTGCTGCCGCACTCCGGGGGTCAGCGGGCCGTAGGCCGTGGCGTAGGGCGTTTTCCCCATGATCTGGGCCCCGCTCTGCCGCTGGCCGTTGCCGTTGTGGGGCCCGTCGTAGAGTTCCATGATCTCCCACGGCTGGCCGCCGCTGGTCAGGCTGACGGTGATGCCGTTGTCACTGCGCAGAGTGGAGGTGACGAACGCTTCGATCGTGAACTGCGGGTACGACCAGTCGACCGGCGCGAACTCGACGTGATCGTCCTTGCCGTCAAAGTTCAGACCGGTGGTGAGTGCCGGGGCCGGCAGCGTCGGGATCGCGGGCCAGAGCCAGGCGTTAACACTTTCGCTGAGGTGCCGACCGTACAGGATCGGGAACATCACGAGCCCGCCGAGCAGCAGGGCGAAGATAACCTTGCTCGCCGTGAGTCCCTGTGACGGTGCAATCGTGGGCGATCCCTGCTGAAACTCACGCAGGCGCTTTACGTATGCAAATTTCTCACGGACTCCCAAAGCCGCCAGCAGTACGAATGCCCCGATGTTCAGGAGTAACGTACTGGTGGGGCTGAGTTGCAGGATCTTCGAGAGAACGGCAATGCCAAGAATCAGAGCAATGCCGAGGATGACTGGCATGCGAGCGGGCTTTGGGTACGGGGTCTCCTGAGTCGCGTCGCCGACGCCCCCCCAGCGAGCGGGGAGCGTGAGCCCTCCGTGTTTGCGGATGTCGTGGAAACACGGGGGGCTGACGACGCCCCGCTCGCTGGATTACTCACAGGCACACACGTCACCTGTCCGGTGAGCTGCAACTCCGACTGGCAGCGGGTCAGCAGATCGGCGACCTCCCTGGTGGATTGATACCGCTCATCCGGCTGCTTCGACAACAGCTTGTTGATGATCGTCACGAGCCAGTCAGGGGTCTCGGGGATGATCTCCTGGATCGGGCGCGGGGTGTCATCGACGACTCGCTTGAGGACCGCCACTGTCGACGGAGCGCGGAACGGTGGGCGACCGGTAGCCAGTTCGTACAGCACGCTGCCGAGACTGAACAGGTCCGAGCGGTGGTCGAGTGTCTGGCCCAGAGCCTGCTCCGGGGCCATGTACAGCGGGGTTCCCGAGATCATCCCGGATCGCGTCAGGCTCGCATCATCAGCAGCGCGGGCGAGGCCGAAGTCGGTGATCTTCACCTTCTGCTCGACCCCCTTCTCGATCAGGATGTTCCCCGGCTTCACGTCGCGGTGGATCAGAGATTGGGCGTGTGCGGCGGCCAAACCGCTGGCGATTTGTCGACCAATGTGCAGCAATTCGGGCACCTCTAACGGGCCGACCTCGCGTTGTTTCTGCTGCAAGGTCTGACCATCAATGAACTCCATCACGAGGTACGGGATCGGCTCTTCCTCGACACTATAGACCTGCACGACGTTGTCATGACGGATGGCAGCTGCCGCGCGGGCCTCGCGGAGGAACCGCTTGCGAGGCGGGGACGTGGCGGCCATTTGTACGCTCATCGTCTTGATCGCGACGTACCGGTGCAGCTTCTCATCAAAAGCCCGGAAGACGATGCCGAAGGCCCCCTGTCCGAGGACGTTGAGGATTTCATAATGCCCGAGCGTGCCGATCGAGCTGGGTTTGGTGGACGGCGAGAGGAAGCACAGGTCAGGACCGGGTGGGGTCAGTTCGTCCTCGCTGTCGTCATCCCCGGCTGCGGGTACGTGGCTGGGGGGGAGTTGCAACGTATCCTCACCGCTGGAGTCAGACGGAGTGTTAAGCTGCTGGACCGCCGGGGTTTCGAGGAACTGGCTCGCAGCCGCGTGGGCGGTGAGAAGGGCGTCGACCCGTGCCCGCAGATCCGCATCGGTCCCGCAGGCTTGCGAGAGAAACGCTTCGCGACGTGCCGAGTCCGCAATGTCGAGAGCCGCTTCGAAGATCTGACGTTCGTTCATGGCGGGTGAACCTGCGGTGGGCGTTGGCAGTGGGATAGGCTTCCAGCCTGTCATCTTCAAAACGTGACAGGCTTCCAGCCTATCCCACGAATCCATGCGCCGTCTGGGACGAATTCACGCCAACTATTCTCTAATTTTCTTCTGCTTGGAAGTCTGGCGACTGCAATTCTTCTCGGAGCCACGCTTTCGCGTAGGCCCACAACCGGTCGGCAGAGCGAGGCGAAATGCCCAACACCTGGGCTGCCTCGGCCAGCGTCAGGCCCGCGAAATATCGCAACTGCACCAGAGCCACCGCTTGCGAATCGACGCCCGCCAGTTTATTGAGCGCGACATCCAAGTCGAGCAGATTCTCGCGAGGCTGGGGAACGGCGATCTCCGACAGATCGATCTCCTGCCGATCACGATCCCCGCCGCGTTTGAGCCGACCGCGACGACGAGCCGATTCCACCAGAATCCGCCGCATCGACTCCGCAGCTGCGGCGAAGAAGTGGCCGCGTGTGTCCCAATCGCGTTCCGCCCCCTCAGGACCGACAAGCCGCAACCACGCCTCATGAACGAGGGCGGTCGCCTGCCAGGAGTGTCCGGGACGCTCCTGGGCCAGCTTCGACCGGGCCATCGCTCGCAACTCTTCATACACCAACGGCAACAACTCCACCGACGCGGCCATTTCGCCGCGTTCGAGTCGTTCCAAAATCCGGGAGACTTCGTGCATGAGCCTGCTGAACTTTTCCAGGAATCTCGGATGCTGGAAATAACCGTTTCTGGTGGCGCCCGACGCGGTCAGTTGCGTCCCCAGAGAGCTTCCGCGATCCAGTCGAGATCGTCCATCATTTCACGGTGAACCTCGCGTTTGACAGCCGCCCCCGCGTTGTTCAAGGCATTGATGACCAGCAGTCGCAGGACACTCGCCAGCGGGGTTCCCGTTCTCTGTGACAGGGCCCGTCCAACGAGTTTGTGTTCCCGATTCAACAGGATTTCATGTCGACCGGTTTCACTCTCGTCAAAGTGGCTATCAATCAGCCGCTGAAAACCCGCCGGGACTACGCCGGTCTTTCGCAGGTCTTCAAAAGTGGCCTGCAGGTCATGTTTTTCATTGAGAAAAGCCATCACGGGCTGATCGGCCCGGAACGTTGCGACCATCACCTTGGCATCACTCTGGCCGAGGAACTCCTGCCATTCGGCGGAGGCATCTTCCATGTCGCGAATCCCGAGTATCAACTCCGCGAATCCATGCGAACCCGGGCTGGCGGTTCGCAGTGCCACCCGCTTTCCGGTATCCGTTAGATCGGCCAGCATCGCCCCCAGCAGGGATTCTTCAAAACTGCGAATCGTATGCACGCATGGGGCATCACTCCCGGCGAACAGCGAAGTCATCCACCGCTCCTGGCGTCGGTCCATGTTGTACCAGACGACCACTTCCGCCTCGGTCTCAAACAGCGGATCAGCGGCGCACTTCGGGATCAACTCTTCAAACGATAGCGGACCCTGAGAGGTCTGGAATCGATAACAGCTCCGCAGGAGGGCCCGCAATCGCCGATCATGAATCGCCGCCCCCGCCCACGTGTAACGGTGCCAGGCCAGAATCGACTGCATGGCCGCCGGATCACGCTGAGCCAGGCGTTCAAAATGCTCGTACAGACGATCTTCCAGATGTCGCCGCACCGACTCAAACGCGAAATTCCGGACCAGATCTTCGCGGCTGGCGGTCGGTTCACATCGGGGCACCTCCAATACGCCGCGCAAGAAGTGCGCCCAGGCGGGGAGCAGATCCCGTGTCTGCCGGGAGATGACCATCCGCCGAATCGTCGTCGTTACGACGGGATCCCCGGCAAACCCCGGCACACGTTGAGGCGTAACGTATAACGCGCCAATCGCTCCGATCTCGTCCTCGCCGCGAATGGGAATGACATCCAGTGGAGTTTCATGAAAGTATCCCTGCAGCTCCAACTCAATCGCCTCGCGATCCGGAGTGGGATCAAACCAGGCTACATTGATGACGTTCACACGGGTCGGTCCGTCATTCACGAAGACCGGCACCGGCAGGAAGTCGGCATACTCGCGTACAGCCTCTTCGACCAGCGCTGTCTGCGAAGCCCAGTTGCGGAAGAGCGGTTTCAATTGGAGCGTGACCGTTGTTCCCGGCTCAGACCGCTCCGCTTCGGACAACTCGATATCACTGCCTTCCCCGGCAGCCCAGCGGACACCGGCATCCAGATCCGCCCGGCGGCTGACGACGACAATCTTGTCCGCCAGTAGAAACGCACTGAACAACCCAATGCCGAACTGGCCAATCAACCCCTCGCCCGCTTCGCCATGATCGACGTCCGAGGACGACGGGTGATGGCCCTTGAGCAGGCCTGTCACGCCGATCCCGAGTGTTCCCAGGTAGCGTTCCGCCTCTTCCGCGCTCAGGCCAATACCATCATCGGTAACGGACAGCGTTCCCGCACTTTCATCGAGACGGATATCAATGCGTCCCTTGTAGTCCAGATCACGTTGACGCCGTCGGATAATCGCATCATGGGCATTCTGGATCAGCTCCCGGATGGGGGCATCACCCCGCGAATAGAGCGATTTGCCCATGATCTGGATCACGCCAGCCACGTCGACCTGAAACGGAATTCTGCGTGTCCAATGAGCCATGGGGTGCTGAGGTCAGTGGTGAACAGGGAAGGGGGAACCACTGGGTGATCCTATCAACCTCGACGAAAGACCCAAAGGGAACCAGACATCTCCGCACGGCTGACCAGCCGTGACAACTCTGGCGAGGAGCGCACGGTTCTACGCGGGGTTGGCTTCTTCATCCGAAAAGCGGACGGTGCTCGTACATTGAAGCAGCAAGAGACCTTCACATCCATTTGTGTTTCCCCACCACAATCTTCCGGAACAGATCAACCGTTCTCTGTATGACACCAATTTCACAGACCGGTTCCGAGAAATCGCCAGGTAAAGCTTGCCCGACATCCCGGCATCACCTAAACCTGAAGAGGCTGGCTGGAGCAGGGGATGTTCGTATTCTGATCGACGGATGTGATTTCCGACCGATCCACGGCCAGACCAGCAATCTGTGAGTGGTTCCATGAAAGTTCACCAGTTCCTCGACCATTACGGCGTTACAGAGAACCCGTTTGCCGAGGAGGATGCCCAGTCCGACCGCGTGTTTCAGACCCATTGCATGAACGGCGTGCATCATGCCGCCTGGGACAAGATCTACGGGAACCCGGCCACTCCCGCGACCTCGGTGGTGTTCGGCGAGCAGGGAGCCGGAAAAACGGCTCTGCGATTGCAGATCACCCACAAACTGGCCGAGTACAACACCCAGAACCCGACCAGCCGGGCGTTTGTCCTGGAGTACGATGACTTCAATCCGTTCCTGGACTGCTTTCGCGAGCGACTTTCCGGCAGTCGCAGGAAGCCCGAGAAGGCGCTCCAGAACTGGCGGTTATGGGATCACATGGATGCGATCCTGACGCTGGCGGTAACGCGGCTGGCGGACATTATCCGAAACAACGGGAATGACGCTCGCGATTCCTCGGCCCGAGTGACTCCCGAGTCTCTCGACCAGCTGACCCGTCCGCAGAAACGCGATCTCCTCTTACTAGCGGCCATCTACGATCACAACCGCGATCTGGCGGCACGGACTCGCTGGAAGCAGCTGCAATCCAAGTTGCGGTTCAGTTCCTGGGGGCGGTGTCTGGTGCTGCTGTATTCGGCGCTGGCTTCAGCAGCGGTCGCGGGAATCGGCTACTGGTGGGGGCAAGGGTGGTCGGGACTGGCCAACAAGTGGGTGCTGGCTCTGCTGGTGGGTTGCTGGCTGCCGTTTGCCTGGTATCAGCTGCGATTGTTGTGGAATGCCTGGAAGATCAAGCGTCAGGTTCGGATTGTCGACCACGAAACGTCCACCCTGCGAGCGACACTCGCGAAGTTTAACCCCTCCGAGTTTGTCGGGCAGCCGCTGCCTCGGGCGTCCCGGGGCGATGACCGCTACGAGATGATTATCAAGCTCCAGGCAGTCCTCCGGACGCTGGGCTTCACCAGCATGGTCGTGCTGGTGGACCGGGTGGATGAGCCACACCTGATCAACGGGGCGCCCGAGCGGATGCGTGACCTGATCTGGCCACTGTTTGACAACAAGTTCCTGAAGCACCCCGGACTGGCCTTTAAGCTGTTGCTGCCTGCTGCCGTTTCGAGCTATCTCTCCAAAGAGGAGAAGGAGTTTTACGAACGCTCAAGGCTCGACAAGCAGAACCTGATCCGTGATCTGTCCTGGTCCGGGCAAGCCCTGTTCGACATCGTCAATGACCGCATTCGGGCCTGTGCGAAGCTGAGTGAAAAGCCAGTCAGTGTCCGTGACTTCTTTGCATCAACAATCACGGACCCCGAACTGATCAGTATCTTTGATCGCCTGCGGGCGCCGCGGCATCTGTTCAAATTCATGTATCGAGTCGTGGTCGAACACTGTTCCAAGTACACCGACGATAAACCCGTCTGGCAAATTCAGCCCGAGACGCTGCAATCGTCGCTGGCGCTGTTCCTCCGTGATCTGGAGGCGATCGATCGGAAGACGGGGATTGGCTGATACGGATTGTTGACCGGCTGGAACATGGTGATTCATCGCTCCGGGCAGTAAGCTCACAGTCAGGAGTCAGACCATGTCGACGAAGACGCTACCGATTGCAACCCTTGTATTCTGCGGATGGTTTTCGGGGTGCCATCGGGCCACTCCGCCACCTTCCCCTGTGACGGCGGTTCAGACGCCCCTTCCTGTTCCGGCTGTCGTGGAACCGACATTCGAAGTGGAAACTGGATTCCGGCTGATCCCCTTCACGGAGATGAATGTATTTCCTGCGGACTCCACGACCGCGAACTCCTGGCGAGCCGAGGGAGAAGAGTTCCTTTCGACGGGCAAACCCAAGTGCTACCTCCACACAACCCAATCCACGGGGAATGGGATCTGGCGGTATGACTTTCGATTTGAACCGGATCCCGCATTAACCGATCCACTGAAGCTCAATTCCCAGAACACGGGCGTTCTATTCTTCATTCAGGAACCTCACGCCATCTGGCCGGCCTCGATCGAGGTGCAGGGACGGCACAGCGAGATGGGCCAGCTGCGCCCTAATGGCGGGACGGCGGCAGTCGAGTTTCAGGATCTTTCAGCGGTCCGGGAAACGGCCCGGCATCCCGTGGGAGAATGGAACTCCGTGGAGGTCGTCATTGTCGACGGAGCCTTAACCGTGACCCTGAATGGGCATGTCATCGCCATTGGTCAACCGGGACCACTCCAACAAGGGCTCGTTGGACTACAGGCGGAAGGACATCGTATCCGCTATCGCCGCCTGCGCTACGCATCGTCAACCAAGTAACTGCGTGTGCTGCCTGCACGGGAGAAGCGTAATTGCGGAGGAATTGACGGAACCGGCAAGCCTGATTGCGCGGACTGAATAGAGGTTGTGAGTCGGCTCTAATTCTCGTTATAGACTGGAAACGCCGGTTGAACGGGAGGGATATCCGCCAGCCGAAGGGAGGCTGGCGGAGACGGTGGGCGGGGCAGCAAGAAGACTTCCCACGGCAACAACACCACCTGAATGGTCAGAACTTCTCCACCTCGATTTACGATCATCTCACACGAATCGTAGGCTCGCAAACCTTTCAACGAATCCACCAGGTCCTGGAAGTCATTGAGTGATTGATCGTTCACACTCAGTATCCGATCGAACCGGCGAAGTCCTGCCAGATCCGCTGAGCCCCCGACATGGACGGCTTTTAATAGACATCCCCCCCGTTCGATTCCGCCAAAGAGATTCTGATCTCCTTCGACCCCCATGCAGACTTCGGACCGATAGGCCAGCAAGAGTCCCGGAAACGTCGAACGTACCTGGTCCATTCCCGCTTCGGTGATGCCATTACCCGGAATCACGTATACCCCCAGCGACGAGCGGTGGGCCAGACGCCCCACGTGCCACAAACCGGCATCCCCTCCGCTCCAGGTCTTGGGCAACGTCACATGTTTGATGACTTGCGGGACGGTTCCTTCGATCCCCTCCTCCAGCAGCTGAGAGTACAAATCGAGGTCGTTCTCATACTCAATAATGGCATTCATGCGTCTCAAGGCCCGGACCGCCCGACTTTCCCGCAGAACATGATGCGACCGGAGTATCTGATCGGCGAACGGTTGCCACGGCCCCGGAGTGTGAACCATCTCCTCCATCTGTTGCTCCAAACGATCCGCCGCCGGAACCGGAGTTCGGAGCCAGATCTGCTCCATCACCGCCAGGACGCGGCGTCCCGACTCCAGTGGCGTCTTTTCGAGGGACTGCTTCAGCGGGTCAAACGCCCCCTCACCAGCTGCCAGTAATTGCTGTTCAGCGGATGCTCGACGAGAAAACTCCTCCGCTCCCAGATCTGTCACCAGTTGGGAATAGTTGATGGCGGGGGGATTTTCTGCCGCCAGTGAAACCACCAGCCCCACCCCCGAGACGCTCCAACACGCCAGGAACAGCAGGCACCAGATTGGATCACGAACGGGCATAGGACTCCCACCATGTCGGAACGGGAACCCAAGCACCGGTGGGTGACCGCCCGCTGGCATGGGTTCCCCGGTTGCGACGGCGAAGGGGACTTGTTCTCTCGGGATTACTTCTTTTCTTCAGGCTTCTTGGGCTCTTCGGGCTTCTTCTCTTCTTCCTTCTTGGGCTCTTCCGGCTTGGGATCAGCAGGTTTCGGCTCCGCCGGCTTGTTCTCCAGAGCGCCAATGACCTGAGCTTCAGGCAGGGCAGCCTTCAATGCGGCGATCCCTTCGGGAGTGACCTTGGATTCCCACACGAAAATCCGCTTCAATTTTTTCAGTCCATGCAGGTGGGCCAGACCAGCGTCACTGACCTGCGTCCCATAGAGATTCAGGTAGACCAGATTTTCCAACCCCTTGAGGTGTTCCAGACCGGCATCGCCGACCCCGGTCTTTTCAAGATGCAGACGCTCCAGTGACTTCATTCCCGCAATCTGAGCCAGGCCCGCGTCCGTGATCTTGGTCCGGGCCAGATTCAACCAGATCGTCGTATTCAGCTTGGCTACTTGCGCCAACGCTTCATCGGTGACGTCCTTGTCCGCCAGATGCAATGTCACATCCAACCGCGGATCGTTCTGTGCAACCGCCAGTACGTTTCCCCCCAGGGCCTTGAGCGCGGCGACTGCCTCCGCATTGGGAGGCGGAGTTTCCTCGGCTCCGACCAGCGACACACCCCACACCATCATCAGAATCCAAGGCCACGGCTTCATAGGAAGTCTCCTCTGTTGTCCAGTTCCGAACGAGACTCACCCGTCCAGATCATCGGCTCGCATTATAGCACGGGAAGCCTGCTTCGCGGAAAGGCCGACACCCCGTCACGCTCCTATGACAACTCTTAGCCAAAGACCTGCTCCAGGGCTCCTCGCATCACCGCAGCCTCCGGCGTGATCTTCTTGCCTGTCGTCGCCTCGGTCCAGTATTCGACACCGATGATCCCCTGGTTCACAAGCATTCCCAGTCCATCAATCACTTTGCAGCCGCGTGCCGTGGCATCCTTCACCATGTTGGTTCTCGGAGGATTCGGGATCACATCTGCCACAACCATCCCGGGTCGCAGCGTCGCCGCATCAATCTCAAGCCGGGCATCCACATCCGGAAAGAGCCCGATCGAAGTGGCATTGATCAGAATGTCAGCGTCGTCGGGAACGGATACGATCCGATCCCAGGGGACAAAGCAAACATCCACGTTCACGCGATCCGCGAGCATCTGGGCTAGCTGCTCGCCGCGAGAGACGGACCGATTGATGAGCGTAATCCGCGTGGCTCCCGCCAGAGCCACTTCCACACCGATCGCCCGCGCGGCCCCTCCGGCACCGCACATGACGACATGCCTTCCGGTCGGATCGACGAGTTCTTTGAGCGATTTCACAAATCCCTTGCCGTCGGTGTTCTCGCCAATCATCTGATCACCGCGCCGAACCACACAGTTCACAGCTCCCATCAGCGAGGCCGACTCCCCCAGCCCGTCGAGATGCTCAATGACAGCCACCTTGTGAGGGATCGTGCAATTGAAGCCGCGAAAGCCCATCGCCCGCACACCTTGAACCGCATCCCGCAGACCGGACGGAGAGACTTCGATTGTCAGATACCGCCAATCCAGGCCATGGTGCCGATACGCAGCTTCCATCATGACCTGCGTCGGGTTTTCAGCGACCGGTTGTCCGAAACAGGCGGTCAGCTCTTGTTTGAAGTTCAGCATCGGGAGGGCTCGTGAGGACTGTTGTCACCGATCCACAGGATACCCCACAAGGGCTCAGCCCCCAACCGACTCAGCTTCTGTCAATATTCTGAATCTGAGTACTGTCAATTCGCGACAAGATAACCCACCGCACACCCGCGTACTTCTCAGTTGCCTAGTCTCCAGCCACGAACTCCCCGAGAGAATCAGTTTTCAGATGCCATTGAGCACTCTGGACTCACGGTGTGCGGGCGTCACTACTCGTGACGCATGGCTGCCTGACCGGACAGATTCCGTCCCGCCAGAAACCGCCCGGGCATAAAACTCACCCGGCTGAAAGGCACACTCACCTGCACATGGCATAGATCTCGTTTATTGGCACTGGCCAGATTGTTGGCGGGATCAGGATTTCCCGCAGCCGGAGTAATCGTAATCGCGATCCCCACGTCAGCTGTGGGGCAGGAGGTGACCGAATTGACAAACGACTGGGCTTCCGCCATCACGGCTGCATTCGTGCTGCCAGTGATGATGGCCGAGCGGGCCGCCTCGCGGGCCGCATCATTCAAGAGTTGGCCGACCATGAAAGCGCGACCAAACTCGATGATCCCCATGATCACCAGAAAGAACACGGGCATCACAACGGCCATTTCCACCATGGCCGCACCGGACCGATGCGAACCGTATGGCTTCGATGACTTTAAGGAGGACTGCATAGGAGACTCCACCGACAGATCTGCCTGGAACGGATGGTCCCTCACCTACGTGAGGGGGAAAATGTGAAATGGCCCGTGTTCGACCAAGCTTAGTTCACATCTGTCACACAAGTGGCAGAAAACGCGATCCCCAATGCCATTTTGAATTCCCACCGCCACCATTTTGTGATGGCCTTCCCGGATGTCGCGAATCGGCATCATTCGATCAAAACCACTCCCTTCGGATCGATCGATACGTTCGAAGTGAACGGCAAGGGGTCCGTGGAGTTTCGCGTGTCGCGAGACCATTGGAGCCATGCGATTTCGCGATCAACACTCCACAAAAAACCCCGCTGGGAGCCAGCGGGGTTTCATGAGCCAACCGATAGAACCCGGAGAATGCTAAGATTCCCTAGCCCCCGAAATATCGGCAGGGGCCTCACGCTCGCGCGTCTCCAATCGATGGATCGACTTTTGAAGCTGTTCTACCTGCTCTGTCAGCTTGCGTATCGAGTCCGTCAGGGCCTCGACCTGGGGAGCAGGCAGCGTTTCCCCCGGGTACGGAAGAGTGAGTGTCCGACGACCGACCATTCCAGGTGATCCCAGCAGGACATGCGGCGCTCCAGGGATTCGAGGAACCAGTTCCCCTTCCGGAGTGGGTTTTGACAGATCACTCAGCTTCAGCTCCTCCCGCTTCACCGGAGTCACTTCGACGGTCTGCTCCGCTCCCTTTCGCAGGTAAGTGAACTTGATCGGTTTGGTACCCGAAGCATCAATCAGCTTCTGTAGATCGATGGGCGACATGATCTCCTGATCTCCCGCCTTCATCAGGATGTCGTGAAGCTGCAGTCCTGCCTTGGCGGCTGGGCCATCGGTCACGATCGCGGCGATCATCACGCCACGTCCATCGGGAACCGTCACATGCGCCCGCAATGAATCGGGAACTTCTGCCAGCGAAATCCCGATCAGATGCTTCGGCAGTAACGCGACATCACTCTCCACGAACGACAGCCCAATGTCACTGTCCTGTATGGGCAGATGGATGGTCCGTGTTTCTCCGTTCGGAAGTTGTACGACAATGGTGCCGCCCGACTGGGAGTGACGTCTCGTGGCCGGTCCCCCGGGTTGCGGAGGACTGTCTGGTACGACGCCCGCGACATCTTCCGTGACTTGCACCTGGACTCTGACATCCCCGGTCGCGATCGGTTCCTCCGCCGGAACGAAGGCTGGCAATGCCAGGCTGACGGCCAGCGCCCAAACTGTCTGCCATGACTGAGTCGGCATCTCACTTCTCCTGAACAAGGGGGGTTGAGTTCATCTCCGTTCCGCAAACGAAACGCTTTCATTCGCGGAGACATCATCCGATGGCCTCACACGTTTGGACCGTTTCGATTCGAGCCACAGACAGGAATGTCTGTGCTACGACAACCGAGGGACCGACATTCCTGTCGGTCTTTCCGGAACAGTAACACCGAATCTGCTCTAGTGAAGCTGCTGTCGCAGTTTCACGGTGTTGACGGGCATCACTAGATTCCTGTGGTTCTCCAGAGGAACGGGGACGTAGAGTGGCTCTTCGTTGACCTGAATTCCCAGTTCTTCGAGTTGTTGCCGCGTACTCTCGGGCAACCTGGGGACCAGTTGACGCCCCAACCGCTGAACTGTGGCGGCATCATAGACTGGCATCCGGACAGGAGAGGCCCCCTCTTCCGGAATCCAATCCACCATCATGACTGGTGACAGCGACTCCGGCTCCACGACAGACACGGGAACCAAAGGAGCCGCCGTCGAGATCGGGCCTGGATTACCCGCCAGGCCCGGCACAGGTGCTTCCCGACCACCTCGGAAACTCCAGCTGCCACCGAGATATCCCAAACCAACCGCGAACAGCGTGCTGGCCGCCAACACCGTTGTTCGAATCCAGGATCTTTTTCGCTGGGACGCGGGGAGCACCAGGGCAGGGCCGACGACAGGGCGGTTCACCCATTCACGTCCAGCCTGTGCCCAGAGTTGATGTTCGATGAATGCGAGCGCCAGCGCCCGCCATCCCTGGGGTGACTGTTCCATCTGACAGAGCAGGGCTTGCTGCTCCGGCTCGCTGAGTTCGCCATCCACGCAGCGTTGCAGCGTGATTTCGTTCCATTCAGTGTGATTAATCATGGGATGGTTCCCCGGGACGGGAATGCGATGATTCGGAGGATTCCGAGGCCCGATCCAATTCGGTTCTTAACCGTTTGCGAGCCTGCAACAGACGATATTCAACAGTGTTCAGGCTCACCCCCAGTCGATCGGCCAGCTGGCGGTAGCTCCAGTTCTCGGCATGCTTGAGGATCAGGATCTGTCGATCCAGTTCAGGGAGCGCGTCAAACGCTGCCTGAATCGAACCTTGCCGTTCCCGCCCCAACAGCCACCGCAGCGGATCACAGGCTTCCCCGCTGATGGTCGGACGGTCCCGGGCCACCCGATCGACCAGCTTCCTGCGTCGCCCCGCCGACCGGCGGTACATCAGGCATTGCTTAATGGACACCCGGTAGAGCCAGGGAGCGACCTTGCTGGGGTCCGCAGGACGAACCCGCGATTTGAGTACAGCCAGAGAAACCTCCTGCAACAGATCCTCCACGGCCTGTGATTCATTCAATCGTGATCGGATCACCATTCGCAGCCAGGGTGAATGCTCACGCAGCGCGGCCCCCCAATCGATTTCTCCGGGGAGCCCCGCAATGCCAGTCGTACTCGTCGACAGGGCTGTCATGAACCATCACCGAAGGCTCGGCAATCCCGCACACCAGGAGGACTACATCCATCGCAATCCAACGTTATTGTTGCCGGCAGGGGCGACATCCGGGATATCAGTTCGAAAGAAAATGAGTCCGACGGGCCCCCCACTCGCGATCACAGAACCCCACAACCTACTACCGGCCTGCTGAGGCCGCTAAACTCGAGGGGAACCGCCCCCTCCGCAAGCCCCCCATCATGCTTGACCTGAAGCCGTACATCCGCAGCATCAAAGACTTCCCCAAGCCGGGGATCATGTTCCGCGATATCACGACGCTGCTTTCACATCCGATCGCTTTCCGCGAATCGATTCGGCAGATCGTCGAGCACTTCCGGGACCGCCAGATCAATGTCGTGGCTGCGGCGGAAGCCCGTGGATTCATTTTCGCGGCTCCCGTGGCTCTGGAGTTGAATGCCGCCTTTGTCCCGGTTCGTAAACCGGGCAAGCTGCCGTTTGACACTCATGCATTTCATTACGATCTGGAGTACGGTTCCGACACTCTGGAAATGCACACCGATGCGGTCAAACCGGGCGACCGGGTACTGCTGGTGGATGATCTTCTGGCTACCGGAGGCACCATTCACGCCTGCGCCCAACTGGCAGAGCGGAGCGGGGCTGAGGTCGTGGGCTGTGCCTTTGCGATTGAACTGAGCTTCTTACCGGGACGGGCTCGACTGGCCCCCCGCGATTGTTTCAGTGTCGTGCAATATGCCGACGAGAATTAACACACGGTTTCGCTGGCAACGGACTCGATCAACATTTCGCAATCAGAGGATTGGCCTCTGGCATGACGTACGGATCCGCGACCAGCGGTAAGCTGATCAGAAACTGTGTCCCTTCCCCCACCGTGGACTGGCATTCGATCTGGCCATGCTGCGCCAAAACAAGATGCTTTACCAGGTCCAACCCCAATCCATTTCCCCGGTCGCCCTTAGTGCTGAAGAACGGCTCCCAGATTCGTTCCCGAATCTCTTCGGGAACCCCGCATCCGTTGTCTGCCACGCTGAGAAAGGCCTGCCCTGCTTCACAGGTCAGATGAACCACGATCCGCCCATCCGGCCGTCCTTCGATGGCATCGAACGCGTTCTTCACCAGATTCAGCAGCACCTGATGCAACTTCATCTTGTTGCCGAGGACGAGTGGGTCGCACCGCAGATCCGCCAACACCAGTGAACTCGGGATTGAGCGATCAAATCGCAAAAACGAGAGCAGTTCGCGTACGACATCCGCCAGACTGACCAACCGCAACTCCAACTGGCGCGGTTCCAAACGGATCAGCGACTTCATCTCGTCCACCAGTCGATCCAGCCGTTCATGCGTGGAACGGGCCAGACTGGACAGTTGAAGTAACCGCTCATCATGGGCGTACTCGTCCTCAATCACTTCAATCAAGGGAAGCAGGTTCAGCAGATTTCCCATCTCGTGAGCAATCTGGCCGGTCGCCTTACCGAGCAGCGAACACTGCTCCGCGACGAGCAATCGCTCCATCATCCGCGTGTTCTGCAGTGCGTAATCATGAGCATCCATCGCCCGCCGAATCACGGTCAACAATTCCGGACGATGCCAGGGCTTGCGAACAAACTGAAAGACCTGCCCCTGATTGATGGCATCGATAATCGCGTCAGATTCCGAATATCCCGAAAGGATGACTCGCTGAATATGCGGATGCTTTCGCCGGATCAGTGAGAACATCTCGACACCGGTCATGTCCGGCATCCGCTGGTCGGCAATGACAACGGGAATCGGCATTTCATCCAGCAACACGAGCGCCTCAGCCGCGCTGTCCGCAAGATGAACTTCAAAATCGTCTTCAAAGATCGCTTCAAACACAATCAGGTTTGAGCGTTCATCATCGACGTACAAGATGTCCCGCTTGGTGGACATGACGAGTCAGGAACCCCCTCAGTAGAACAGAGGCGCCGAGGAAACCAGTCTGCTTCCCATCAGAATGCAACCTCAACGTCCACTGCGCCCATTAGCATCGGCAAGGAGGGAGGTTCTTCCGTACTTGTCACCTAAACACCGGGATTATCTGCATAACTGGCAACCGATCGCAGTGGCCCCCCCAGTTAACGGGTGTTTTTCTCCTGGGATGCGGAACTCTACCGATCGTCAGGGAGTCGCTAGATCGATGGTTGAAATCTGTAAACTATCGAGAGAAGCGGCCCCCAGTCCGAACAATTCGATTGTTACCTGGAATTCACCGTCCTGGGGAACCTCGCGAATCAACTCAAACGGCTGCCAGCCTCCCCCCGAGGTGGAATTCTGAAACCTCAGACTTCCCGACGGTCCGAGCAGAGAATCCGTAATCACCAGCCCATCCCGAGTCTGTTGCATAGACTTCATAATCCGGACTTGTCCCCGAATCTTCACTAACTGACCGGCCACGACCGCCAATGGCGGGCTTGTCATTCGCACGCTCGGTTCGTCGAACGTCGTCGCCAGGAGTTTACTCGCCCCCTTCGTGGCCACCGACAGATGCAAACAGGACCGCCCTGACCGCCCCGGCTCCAATAGCTCAGCCCGTGAGACTAGCGGTCCCTCCTGAAATGACTCTCGATGCCAACCGGCATCGAGCAATCCCTTCAGGCTCTCGAACTCTCCCGACGGCAGAAGATTCTGGCTTTCATTCACTACCACAGGCGTGGTGGACTCAGATTTTGCGGTCTGAATTTCCCCCTGCAGTGCGTTCGCCATGCGCCAGTGGTCCGGAAGGGTCTGAAAGCAAATCGCGTGCGGACTGGCCACAGGAGAGGTCAGGGGAGCAACCGCTTGACTCCAGTAAGCCGACTGCAGGTGTCGCAAATTCAACATCGCACTCACGGCATGTTGTTCGACTTCCGTCAGTCGATCGGCCAGCAGGGCCTTTTCGCACTGGTCGACATAGTAGCTGGCCTGCCGCAGAAACCGCTCGGCATGCGCCACCTTGAATTCGCGAGGCACCAGCGACACTAGCTCCTCATGAACGGCCCGGACGCGACTCAGCTTGGCCCGCGCCAGACCAGCCCACGCCTTGGAAGCCACCGGGCGATACTGCTCCACGCGTTTGCGAATTACCTCCTCGGCCAGTTGGTCCTTGCTAATCAAGATCACCGCCGACTGGTCGAACTGTTTCAGCCGGATTTGTGTTCCGCCGGCCACAGGGGTGACCTCCAGCGTGTGCTCGCGCAGACTGGTTGTTGTTAATTCCCATGCATGCACGATGTTTCGATTGAGCAGCAGGTACACATCATTGGCATTCATGGCCCCCGGCTGATACTGGGACTCCTGGTCGAGCCAGTTCACCAGAATGATCAGTCCCTGGTCGCACTCGAGTGCGGTTGCCCGGATCTTGCTGGCCGCCTGCGCCTCGGGTGATTGATCGTCAGCCAATGGCCGAACATCCCACCGCGACGCCAATGGCGATAGTTTTTTTCCCTCCCGAGTGACCGATGACGGCCCGACTTGTACTGGCAGCGTCAACAAGACCTTGCCCGTAGCCAGCCAAGGCTCGATCAAGCGAATTCGGAAATTCTGAATTTCAATCGCTCGCCGCCGCTCTTCCACCCCAACGGCATTCCCCTCTAACGATTGATACGTCAGATAGCCCAGCCCTTTATATCCAGCAGCCAACGCGGCATTGGCCAACATCCAGATCTGCTCCGGCTCCACCACGGGGACAGTCGCCCCCGCAAACCGGGTGTTGAGCCACTCCGGGGAAGGCTCGGTAGGAATCAAGGTAAACATGGGCTTGCCGGGCAGTGACAATCTGCGACGTTGCTCCAACGTTTCCAAGTACGTCTGCGGCGTCACGCTGGAGTGCAGTATGGAACGACTGACTCCTAGAAAGTCGACACTGCGGTGGAACTCGCGTTCATTCGCCATGACATCCGCGAGAATGGGGCGTTCCCGATGCCGATCCGCATCCCGAACCATCTCCGCCCATGTGGCAGCATGTTCCACCTGATCGGCGGGAATCCGAGCATCCAGCATCCACAGCAATACGGGATCGGTGTTGGCCCCAAACGGAGCCAGCCCCGTATCATCAGGGGACTCGCGGGCAAAATCAGGCTGGGGGGGCGTCGCCATCACTCCCAGACCGGCTTCCGCGCACTTCTGAAGCAGTTCCTGGTCCAGGTAATCCGGAACCCAGATGACATTGCACAGACTCGATGCCAGCACCGGTGGCTGTTCCCCGTGATACGGCATAAACAGCGGAAACAGCGGCTGATGGTCGAGCAGAATCCGATCATCGCCGATCCGAATCCGGGACCCCGCATACGATTCGGTATCCTGACCCGTCTCCAAATCGGGCGGCGTCACAACGGGTCGCAACTCCAGATCATCCAAGGCCAGATTCCAGGTCCGAGCCTCCTCCGTAAGATGGATGGTAATTTGATCCAGGTACGCTCCCTGATCATTCACATTGCGAATCCCTAACTGCCGCTGCGCCACATCCCGGACCCGTCGCATCGAGGATGCAAACTCGCGGTCATCCAGCTTCACCGCCAATCGCTGGTACTGCCCGCCCCCCCGATGCTGATCACCGGTAATCGACACGACCAGAGGCTTGCTGGTGCGTGGGTTTAGTTGGCGCGGGAAACGGACCCGGACCGACACCGAGACCCCGGGATGATCCGACCACACCCAGACTGCGACTTGGGTTTCATCCATCCGTACCGTCGGAGGCAATGGATGTACCAATCGACATACAACGGATGAATCCGGTTGAGTCTGTACGGAAACCGATTCGGCCTGGCGTCCTGTGCGGATCAACGCTGCGTCGGCACTACGCTCGTGGCGATGCACGGCCACCGGAGCGGCTCCGCGATCCACCATCCAGCTGGTGTCCGGCCCTTCAAACCCTTCCTGATAATCCTCTGCAATTAAGGAACCCGCGATCCCCCACCAGACCGCCAGCGCGACTCCCACGCGAAAGACGATGGACAATAAGTCTGGTTGGTCAATCGGCATGAGCATCCTGCTCCCGGTGCGCCCTTCATTCGTTGAAAGGCAAGGTGACTTTCGACAGGTTTCACGGAATCGTAGTGATCAGGACGGTGATATTCCTCATAATCACTACAAACGCGAGTCCCTTTTTCAAAAAGTTCACAAGGAATGTCCTTCGACTCAAGTGTTCCAAGTCTCCGGTGGAAATTCGATTCCGCCTTCGAACGAAACCATAACAGTAACTTGTACAAGACGTTACGAATAAGGTCCAGCCGAGTTTCTCGGATCTTTCGAGGGAGTTACCACAAACAAACCAGCAGCAGCACGTCGCAACTAATTACGAAAACACACCTTACAACAACATGTTGTTTTTTGACAACACGCCCGACAAAATCGCTCATCTGCTCAATGCAGTTCTGTCATCTGGGGCCTGTCATGTCA
>QWPB01000101.1 GCA_003671275.1 Planctomycetota bacterium
ATCTGGGCATACTGCAAGAAGGAACTCCCCTTGAACGCAAATGAAGTCGCAGCATTCGACGAATACTGGCGAGCCATCACACGAAACGAAGAATTCATCCAGCAATGGGGGCACAATCCTCGTCCAGAATTGGAGGGCAGATGGCATCAGGATTTGGAAGATGCCTACTCCCAAGTTCGTCCTGCACTTTCCTCGGTGTCCAGGCCACGAATGTTTCACGGTTTACCCGGTGGTCTCAATCCCCTTGTCGCAGAGAATGCCCATCAAGCATTGATGCTGGTCCTAAATCCTCCGCAGAGATGGTTCGGCAATGTCGGTGTACTTCTATCGCCGGAATATTTGGACATGAAGAGAGAAGCCGAGAATGAAGAGCGGTCTGTTGCAGAAACAGGTCCTGCTGATCCGGCTGTGGTCACATCACCTGATCTACTTGAAGGAGTGAATGACACTGCGTGGGACATCCTGCACGCGATGGATCGGATTGAACCTCGACGCTGGAAAGAAATTGGAACGCGAGCGGGATATTCCGAGGAAAAGGTGCGGCAATACTCAACGGAACTGCAGGAACGGCAGCTGATCAAAAAAACGCCACGGGGATTTATCCGAATCATTCCGCTGCCAAGCGAATGTGAATCACAGTGATTCACAACAGCGCAACTACCGCGTCACATACACCGCCTACTCCAAGTGCGAAGATTCGCCATCTGACACTGATGGTCGCTGCCAAGTGGTGGCTGACCGCAACTGGAAATCCTTTTCAGGAACCAAAGAGATGGCAAAGACTTCAACGAAACAGGCAACCGCGGAGAGTAGACAGCGTGATCAACTCCGAAAGCGTAAGCAGGGTTGGTCCGATGGCTACAAATGGATGGAGGTGTGTGAACACTTCGATGCTCATGAATTCGTCAGAGATCTGGGGTGGGATGTTCCCTGGTCGTCGCGAACGCCCTGGGCCAAATGCCCATTTCCCGAGCTCCGGAAGAAGTTGAGGTCTGATGGTCGTGACTATACACACCTGTTTATCGAGGCGGTCCAGGACGCATTCAAGGCTGAGTACTCGGCCCACGTTTTTCTCCGCCATGGAGAGGGCGTCCAAGACGGTCGACGATGGGCTGCCGGGTACGCAACAGATGGCCAGATCGCACTAATCAGCGATTTCTCTTCGACGTTCTGGACGCGGGAAGTCTTTATTGGCCCTGATCCCTGCGAGTCATGGACGCCAGCTCATCGGCTCGTCCTGGATTTGTTGGGTGATGCCTACCCAGACGGCGAAGACGGGAAGCCACACAACAATTGCACTGAATTTCGTGATTTTTGGCTGCCCTTTGTCAATGAGCCAATGGACGAAGTGATGTCCAACCTGGAGCTCTTTGGGTTCCGTGCCGGGCACAAGCTTCAAGACCGTCATTACATCGTCGGATTCGTCGATGGGGCCTTGAGGCTGTCTGAAAAGTTGAAACTGCGGCTCAGCGAGCGGACGCCCACACCGTTGCCGATCAAGGGGCGAAAACGCAGCAAATGCTAAGAACTGTCAGCCGCCACCATCAGTGTTTCGTTCCGGAACTGTTCAGGGGCGGCCATTCGCCGTTCGAGCGCCAACGTGTAGGTGGCCGCTCCTTCTTCCCACATTGCACATACAAGGAGACCAGTCCACATGGACATCTCAGCCTTCTCGAAATCCAGTGAACACACTGAACGAGCCACCAAACACTTTACTCTTACGCGACCATTGAGCCGTTTCATATACGTCAACGCCACTGCTGGCTGGAACAGCGGTCGGCAACATGCAGCGAGATTCAAAGCTCTAGCTGCCATCCATCCCCGTCAAGAAAAGGAGGTGATGCGATGACTGAACCAATCGCAACAAATGAAAGCCATCCGGATGCAATGCAGTATCCGCCATTGCTCACCAAGGATCACATGGCGGAACTGTTGAAACGGGTTGTTCGTACTGTCTACCGGCTGGAAAGTCAGGGCAAGATCCCAGGTTCAGTGAACATAGGAGATCAGCGGATGTGGATGCGAGACGAAATTATGCACTGGATCAGCAGTTGTTGTCCGCCCAGAAGGGTATGGGAACGGCTGCACCCGAAATATCGAAAGAAAGGACATTGAACATGACGATTTTTCAACCGACGGTCACCCGAAAAGGGTTGAAGACCAAGGCCAAGACGTATTCAATCCGGTACGCCAATGCTGGCGGTAAGCAGATCCAGGAAAATGGATTCCTTACGAGGGACGAAGCAGCTGTTCGCCTTCGCGACGCGAGGCGTGAGGTCAAAGAGGAGCGGGCTGGCATTCGTACTCCGAAGTTCAAACAGCAAGAGAAGCCGCTGGCTGAGCATCTTGGTGACTTTGCACAAACCTTTGACGACCGTGAGACCAGTCTGGCCCAAAAAAGGCTCGTCATTGGCAGGCTAGCCGAGATCTTCAACGCGTGTGGGTTCGTGTCCCTGTCGGATATGAACTCCAACGTATTTCAGGCCCGTCTGGCTACACTTCGGAAAGATGGTAGGTCACAGCAGACCTGCAAGCATCTTGTCAGGCACGCGAAGCAATTCGCCAAGTTCCTGCTCGACGATGATCGAATTGAAGTCGATCCTTTTCGAAAACTCAGATCCCCCAAGGTCAGTGAACGATGTCACCGGCGGCGAGCCCTCACGCTCGACGAATGCACACGGCTCGTTAAGGCCGTCTGTACTTGCGGACCGATGTACGGATTGTCAGGGGCCGATCAAGAAGCGTTGTTCCTGACTGCAATGAACACGGGGTTTCGTGCGTCAGAACTGAGCAGGCTGGTCGTCGCGAATCTGCATCTGGAGGCTGACCACCCACATGTCAGCCTTGCTGGATCTAATACGAAGAATCGCGATGAGGCGCGAATCCCTTTGCGTGATCCTGTCGTAGTACGATTTCTCAAGAAATGGATCGTAGGCAAGGCCCGAGACGAATTGCTTTGGCCAGGACCATGGGCGACCAGTCGCGGAGGCAGCAAGATGATGCGGAAGGCCCTCAAGGTCGCTGGTATCACCTATGAGGTCGATGGTCGCAAGGCTGACTTCCACGCTCTGCGGTACACGTTCATTACCAACCTTATCAACTCTAAGGAAAACCCGGCGTACGTTCAGCGGATGGCTCGACACTCCGACATCAACTTGACATTCCGGGTCTACGCCGATCTGGGGCTGGAGGATCTCTACCACGGGAATCAACAGAGAAACCAGTCGTCGTCCCCTCGTCAGAACGGTAAGTCTCGAAACCGGTCGCAGAGTGCCAAGACAAATTCGTCAGAAGCCTCAGATGACGAAGGTGATGCCCCCATAAGTGTTGCACAAAATGTTGCACCCCAAGTCGTCCCGGAGTGTCTTTTAGCGTCGCGGGATGTCACACCTGAGGCGTCAGGGAAAGGCCAGGAAACACAAGCAACAGGGAAGATTCACTCGCCCCAAATGCAACAGACGACAGGAGTTGACACACCCTGTCGCCCAGTGTCACAAAATGTCCAAGCGGAGAGGCAGGGATTCGAACCCTGGGATTCCTCACGGAATCTCCGGTTTTCAAGACCGGTGCAATCGGCCGCTCTGCCACCTCTCCGGCTGCGTGCGGTTTGCTGGGAGGGATTCTGGATGATCGGCGGGAAATGTCAAGATGACCGCTGATGCTGATGACGGATGCCCCGCTGCTTGTGCGGGCTGGCTTACCAATGGGTGATCATCTGATCGAGTTCCTTGGGGACGTGGGCCGAAAGTACCTCGCAGCCGTCTTTAGTCACCAGCACATCGTCTTCGATGCGGACGCCACCCCAGTCAGGCAGGTAGATGCCGGGTTCGACGGTCACGATCATTCCAGGCTTGAGTTCCGTGTCGCTCCCCGGGGCGAAGCGAGGTTGTTCGTGGATGTTCAGGCCGATGCCGTGTCCCAGTCCATGCCCGAATCGTTTGCCGTATCCCTGATCGGCGATATATCCCCGGGCGGCCCGGTCGACATCCCCGCATCGGGCTCCGGGGCGAATCAGGGCGATGGCCCGCTTCTGGGCTTCGAGAACCGTGTTATAAACCTTGGCGAACTTGGAGGACGGCTTGCCGAACACCAGAGTGCGGG
This sequence comes from Planctomycetota bacterium, assembly GCA_003671275.1. Classification (GTDB taxonomy): domain Bacteria; phylum Planctomycetota; class Planctomycetia; order Planctomycetales; family Planctomycetaceae; genus TH-plancto1. Next base: position 4,102 of record QWPB01000101.1, read on the forward strand.
TCAGGTCGGATTTGTACCGTGAGGGTGGCTGGGCTCCCCAGTCGATCAACAGGAGATCGGAGTCGCCGATCTTACGGTCACCGGGGCGATAATGCGGCAGAGCGGCCCGGTCGCCAGAACCGATGATCGGCGTGAAGGCCACGCTTTCGGCACCGATCTTGCGCATGGCGTGTTCCAGTTCGTACGCGGCGTCCCGTTCGGTCTGGTCAGGGCGGAGAGTCGCCCGAAGGAAGTCGAAGCCCCTCCCGGCGATGTTCACCGCTTTCCGCGTCTCGGAGATCTCCTCGGCATCCTTGATCGATCGCAGATCGTTCTCGATCCGCATCGAAACAGGAATCAGGTCTGCGGCGGCGAGCCCTCCGACGAGGGCCTCGCGGGTCTCCAGCGTGACCACGTGACCTTCCACTCCCAGTCGCCTGGCCTTCCGTGAATTGACATAGTCACAGGCCACCTGTGGCAGCTTCTGATCGGTTCGGCGGATCAGAAGCTCTAGACCGGGGCACTCTTCCGCGATCTGAGTTTCATACCGACTATCACTGACCAGGATCGACTGGCCAGCGGACATGACGAGCCAACTGCTGTCGCCGGTAAAGCCCGTCAGCCACGAGACGTTCATCTCGTTTGAGACGAGAAAGGCATCGACTCCCGTGTCGCGAAGCAGTTTCCAAAAACGATCACGACGAGCAGCAAAACGGTCGGACATCACAAAGCCTTTGTGACTGCGGGGAGACGAATTCACATACCAAGAAAGGTAGCACAGTTGGTCAGGTGGGGCGAGGGAAGATCGCGACCCGTGACCGTCGGAGACTCATTGATATACTGGATGATCGCGGATACCGATACGATCTGACACAGGGAGACGACCATGCGTGGGATGATGATGTGCGCGACAATGGTGCTGCTTGCGACAATGGGGCTGCGGGCGGATGTCACTTCGGGGCCGGCCGAGGGTCAGGCAGTGCCCAAGTTGCCGGTCTATGCCATGTTCGGTGAGGTGACCGGAGAGTCCGCCGACATGGTGGCCCGTCGTGGAGATAAAGCGACGATTTACTGCCTGATCCCTGCCGAAAAGTTCAGCCGACCGACGTATCGATTGCTGAAATCGCTCAACGAGAAGCTGGCCGCCGCGTCGCCCGATGTCCGCATCGTCGCGGTCTGGATCACTGGGAATCAGGAGGAATCCCGCAGCTACCTGATGCGGGCTCAACGCTCGCTCGAAGCCTCACTGATTACGTTCTGTGTGGCGGATGGAGATGCGAATGGTCCGGCGGAATGGGGCTTCAACGCCGAAGCAGATATCACGGTCGTGGTGGTGGATCAGGGAAAGGTCAAACGGTCGTTTGGATTTGTGTCCGCGAACGAAACGGTCGCTGACGAGATATTAAAGAGATTGAAGTCGAACGAATGACTGTGCGCCGAAGCG
>QWPB01000186.1 GCA_003671275.1 Planctomycetota bacterium
GAGATGCTTCACGTTCCAAGGCGTGGTCATTCCGTCACCGTCGCGGAACTCCACGGCCAGGAAATCGAGCAACTCCGGATGGCTGGGATAATCTCCCTGGAGGCCGAAGTCCTCGACGGTCTTCACGAGCCCGGTGCCGAAGAACTGTTGCCAGACGCGATTCACAGTGACGCGGGCCAATAGCGGGTTGTCGCGGGAGACGATCCAGCGGGCCAGCGTGAGGCGGTTCTGCGGCTCGGTCGAGGCGGGGCCAAACACAGCGGGGGTGCGGCGTGGCGTCGGGCGCGTGGCGTCGGGTTGATCGTACTGGCCTCGGACCAGGACGAACGTCGCCGTGGGCTCGGGAGCCTCCTGCATCACCATGACCATGACCTTGTCCCCGTCGGGGAGCAGTGGCGAGGGGACATCGATCAATGGGGGATAGGCGTTCGACTGGTTGTTCTCCAGGTGCTTTTCGGTGATGGAATTGAAGTACGCCTGGAGGCTGTAGAAGTCTGACTGTGTCAACGGATCAAACTTGTGGTCGTGGCAGCGGCAGCAGTTAAGGCCCAGGCCGAGGAACGCGGTGCCAACGGTCTGAACACGGTCGGCGGCGTATTCGTTCATGTACTCCGCTGCGATGGTGCCGCCCTCGGCCGTGATCGGGTGGTTTCGCAGGAAGGCGGTCGCGAGGGTCTGCTGTTCGGTCGGGGCGGGGAGCAGGTCTCCGGCCAGCTGATCGACGACGAACTGATCGAACGGGGCGTTGTCGTTGAACGACTTCACGACCCAGTCACGCCACGGCCAGCCCGTCCGCAGCAGGTCGTGCAGATATCCATTCGTGTCGCCGTAACGGGCGACATCCAGCCAGAATGTGGCCATCCGTTCGCCGTAGTGTGATGAAGCGAGCAGTCGATCGACTTGCTTCTCGTAGGCATCGGGGGATGTATCGGCGAGAAATACATCAATCTCTTCCGGGGATGGCGGAAGTCCGATCAGATCGAGGGACACCCGTCGCAGCAGTGTCTCGCGGTCGGCCTCGGGCGAGAGAGCGAATCCCTCCCGCTTCAGCCGCTCGGCAATCAAGACGTCGATCGGATGCTTTGTCTCGCCTGCCGGGAAATCTGGACGGACCGGCGGTTCAAAGGCCCAGTGCTTCTGATAGGCGGCCCCTTGCTCGATCCAGCGCTTAATGGTCTCCTTCTCCTCGGCGGAGAGAGTCTTATTCGACTCGGCGGGGGGCATCCGTTGTTGCGGATCGTCGCTGATGATCCGGTGCCAGAGCTCGCTACCCTGCAGGTCGCTGGGCTTGATCGCGACTTTTCCCTCACCTGAGATGGCGTAGGCCCCTTCCACCGTGTCGAGTCGCAGGTCCGCCTGCCGTTGTTTGGCGTCAAAACCGTGACAGGCGAAACACTTGTCTGACAGGATCGGACGGATATCCCGATTGAAGCTGAGAACTCCGGGGGAGTCCTCAGCATGTGCCGGCAGGGCGATCCCACGACTGCATGCCGCCAGCAACAGAGCCAGGCAGATCGAATTCGACGCGTACGAAAGGGGATGGTACATGATGGCCTCATCCTAACGAGGCGATACTGAAAATGTCTTGCAAAAACGAGGCGAAGGCTTGTTGATAACGCGCACGAACTGCACGCATTCTCAACAAGCCTCGGGGAGCGGGCAAACGATCAAGCTTCGCTAAATCACAATTCCACGATCCGCCAGTTGCCGGAGCAGACTCTCCGGCGTCGTGAAGGTCTCGGCCTGGAATCCGTACTCCCGCCCCTTGGCAACGTACTCGGGAATATCGTCCGTATAGAATGCTTCCCGCGGTTCGCAATGGATGGCCTGGAGGGCCGCTTGATAGATCGGAGGATCGGGTTTCATCGCGCCCGCTTCAAACGACACCACGCAGTGGTCAAACGGTTCCAGAAACGTAAACTTTTCGCGAATCCATTCGTAGTGCGAGACAGTGGTATTCGACAGCAGAACCAGTCGATGTCCGCGACGTTTGAGAGCATCCAGGATGGGCCGCATTTCCAGGATCGGATCGAAAATATCCGATGAGGCCCGTCGCAGTTCGTTCCGATCCAGAGATCGTTCCACGAGGCCCGACAATCGGTCTCGAAAGGTCTCTTCGGTAATATGGCCCCGCTCGAATTCCCATTGCAGACCGGTATCGATCAGCAACTTTCGCATCTTGTCGCCCGACATCCCGCACAGCGTTCCGATCTGGTCGCACATTCTGTCGTGCGAAAATCGAGTCAGTACATTGCCCATGTCAAACAGGAACGTGCGAATCATGATGCTCTGAGGAAGACGGAAACGGTCCAGGCGACAGTCAAGCATTGTGTCGAGTCGTGGCGGTCGCTGCCAGCGATCTGGAGGTTCGTCAACAAACACGTTAGAAAGCGGGCACCGGCCCGCCGGTCGGAGCGGGTCGCTGGACCATCTTCCTTGAATCTGGAGTCTCTGATGTTGCGTCGCGCACTACTCACTCTGGTGGCCACCAGTTGCCTCTGTACATGGGTGTCGGCTGCGGATCAAACGCCGTCCCGGATGCTGTTTATCACGCAGAGTGTGGGGTTCAAGCACGGCTCGGTCACGCGGAAAGAAGGCCAGCTGGCCCCTGCTGAAATCGCCATCAAAACCCTGGGGGAAACCTCGAAGCTGTTCACCGTTGACCTGACACAGGACAGCAAGGCGGATGTCACCAAAGAGAACCTTCAGAAGTACGACATCGTGGCATTTTACACGACCGGCACGCTGCCGATCGCTGACGCGGACCGGGATTACCTGTTCAAGGAGTGGGCACATCAGAAGGGGCGCGGGCTCATGGGCTTTCACTCGGCGGGCGACACGTACCACGATTACGAGCCGTACTGGGACCAGATGGGGGGGACATTCATCAGCCATCCCTGGGGTTCGGGGAACACGGTGACCTTTACCGTTCACGAACAAAACCCGCTGACCAAGCCGTTCGGCACGGAGTTCACCATCAAAGACGAAATCTACATGTATCGTCACTGGCAGCCGGCCAAGTGCCGGGTTCTGCTAAGCCTGGATTACTCCAAGAGCCCGACCGGGGCTGAAGTCCCGACCGAGCATGGCTATCACGTGCCACTCTGCTGGATCAAGAACATTGGCGAAGGGAAGTTGTACTACAACAATCTGGGCCATAATGAGTCGTCGTGGGTCAATCCGGCCTACCTCGAATCGATTACCCAGGCCGTCCACTGGATTCGTGGTGATATCGAAGTCGATGCAAAACCGAACCCGGAAGTTTCCAAGGCCATGGAAGAGAAGGCTCAAAAGGACTTCGTTTCCGGCGGTTTCAAGGGCCGTGGTAATAAATAATCGGCCCGTCGGTCCCGGTGGTTCCGACTCTCTCGAGTGAAAGTGTATTCATGTCGAATGATCAGGGACCGGCAACATGCGTTGCCGGTCCTTTGACGTTACGGGCTCGATGGCAGGCGATCCCAGCCGTTTGGCGAGGGACTCTGTATGGGGCTTTCGCGGCCTTGTGTTACAGCTTCACCAATGCCGGACTACGACAGGTCGCGACGCGAACCGATCTCGAATGGGCCTGCTGGGTGGCGGGGTGGAAAGTCATTCCCACAGCTGTCGCCGGGATGACCCTGATGGGAGTCATGATGTGGCAGGGCCGGGCCGTCTGGCCTCCGGCAGGTATCTTGTGGACGCTGGTTGCCAACGGCTTGCTGATGCAGTTCCTGGGGAATGTCCTGTTTCAGTTTGGGCTCAGCCGGGCCGGGCTGGCGCTGTCGGTTCCCCTTTGTTTTGCCTCGCTGATCATCATGAGTGCGCTGCTGGGCCGGCTCGTGCTAGGGGATGCGATCCGCCCGCGAACAGTGCTGGCCATGGGATTGCTGATCCTGGCCGTCGTTTTGTTGAGCCAGGGAACCCGCGCGGCCACTCAACCGGGGGCGGTCAGCTGGGTGGATGCCGTGTGGGGCGCCGCTGCCGCGTGTGGCAGCGGGATCGGTTTTTCGATCTCGGGCGTGGTGATCCGGCGGTCACTGAGACAAGGGATCACAATCTCCGTGGTCTTGGGGATATCGGCGACGGTAGGAATTCTTCCGCTACTTCTGGCGGTGGGCCGTGTCGGCTGGACTCCATTGGCCGATGTTCTGTCACCTGCCAATCAATTCGCACTGCTTTCGGCGGGTGTGTTGAACGCCATTGGCTTTTTTTCCGTGTCCGAGGCCCTGCGACATCTACCAGTCGTTCGGGTCAATCTCATCAACGCCAGTCAGGCTGCCCTGGGAGGCTTGATGGGCGTCCTGATGTTTCATGAAGCCCCGTCGTGGTGGCTGGCAACAGGCACCATTGTGACCATTTCCAGTCTGATTGTGCTGGGAACTCAGGACGAATCGACGTAGCTCCCTGTACGATCCCACACGGAATCGATTGACCGGTGGCTGCAACGGCCTCCTTAGCACCCGGAGGTGCATGATGTCGGTTTACGATCTCTCGCAGTCAGCAATTCCCACCGATGAGGCTTCACTGGCAGAGGATTGCCCGCAGTTCCCCCCTGTCACTGCGGGGACGATCTTGCGGTTTCTGTGTGGGTCACGCGAGGCCATTTTGCAGATTGCCGGAAGCCGTCAAGCGACTTGGGTTGGGCTGGTATTGGCCGTGTTAGCCGGGTTCGCACGCGAATACGACCAGGAGTCGGTACTGCACAAACCATGGTATTTTCTAATCCCCCTCACAGCTTCATGCGGTCTGACGGTGCTATTGTATCTGGCTTGCTGGCGTACGTTCGACAGGAAAGGCTTCATGTCGCTGCTGCGGTGTGTGTGGTTCTGCTCGCCGATGGTGCTGTTTTATGCCATCCCCGTAGAGAGGCTGAGCGATCCTCTGGTTGCCACTCGTTCTAATCTGTGTTTTCTGGGAATTGTTTCGCTGTGGCGTGTTTGTCTGGCTTCGCGAGTGGTGAGCGTACTGCTGCAGGTGGGATTTCTGCGAGCGTTGATACAGGTCATGTTTCTGGCCGATTCCATGGTGGCCGTGGCGATGGTCAATTTTCCAATTCCTCTGCTGCAGGTGATGGGAGGAATTCAGTATTCCCCCGTCGAGGAAGTCGTGGTCTCCGTGGCGAAGGAGGCCCTTTTCCTGAGCCTCCTTTCGTGGCCCGTGTGGCTGATTCTGTACTGTATTTCCTGCTTTACCATTCCCGCAGCCGCAATGGTGAACTGTCCAGACCGCCTCATGAATCGGAGTGTCTGGGGAGTCGTGGGAGGCTTGGTCGCACTGGCGCTGGTGGGCTTGTGGATTGCGCAACCGGAACAGTTGAGACGCTCTCGGGTGGAACATCTGGTTGATCAGAACCAGTACGTGGAAGCGATTCAACTCATGTCTCATCAGCCGCGGGGCACCTTCCCGGCACTTTGGGAACCGCCTCCTTCCATCTGGCAACACCGCGACACGCAACTATTCTCCATCCTGAAGGTCATGCATCAGCAACGGCCCCCTGTCAGTCAGTGGGTACAGGACGTTTACATCGACAAGCTAATCAGACTCTACGGCGATGGCCACCAACCCGTTTTTTTCTGGAGGCAACGTTCGATCGGCGAGTTGGAGATACTCCTCCATCTGGCGACGGAGAACCCACGCCTTGCGGAGGCTTTGAATCAACCACACCGAACCTGGAGCGAGCGATCAGGAATCCTGGAGTTCGTCAGCGAAGAACTGCACACTGCGGAAGAGGATCGCCGAAACAATCGCGAACTGCGGAAGAAACGATGCCCGGCAGAGATGCTGATCCAATGGCTCCATGTGGCTCGGCAGCATACGGACCCCAAGAACCACGAAACGATTGAGAGTCTCGAATCGGAAATCCAGAAAACGCCAGACAGCGGCCCGTGAGAGCACTGTAAAACGCCGAATGCAAGGGAGTTCCCGCGGATCGATCGATGCCAAGAATCTGGGGCTGACATGCGCTAGCTGTTCTCGGGCTCGGATGAAGAAACAGCGGGACGGGTGGTCAGCGGCTGTTCTTCACCGCGCAGTAAACGCCCGATGTTGCTGGTGTGACGCAGCACGATCATGCCGGGTACCGCAATGGCAAAGGCGCTCAAGCTCCAGCGATTCTCCGCAAACGCATTCGGCCAGAACTGAATCATCACGGCCATAAAAAATGTGATCGACGCCAGAATCGATCCGAGTGAGACGATCCGCTGGATCGCGAATACAGCTGCAAACACCACGAAGGCACACAGCGTTGGCCAAGGGGCCAGGATGGCGGCGACCCCGAGCCCGGTAGCGACTCCTTTCCCGCCCTTGAATCCGAGCCAGACGGGCGCGGTATGCCCCACGACCGCAGCCACTCCACAGAGCACTGCCTGGTGAGACATTGTTCCCGCCTGCATGGCGATCAGGCGAGGTACCAGCAGCACGGGCAAAAGCCCCTTGAGGGCATCCAGAAGCAGAGCCAGGCTGCCCCAGCCCCACCCCATCGTGCGAGCTACGTTTGTCGCCCCGACATTGCCGCTGCCGTGCTGTCGCAGATCGATCCCCCGGACCCCTTTCGCCAGAAGAAGAGAGCAGGGGATCGAGCCGACCACGTATGCGATCGCTCCCGACAACAGATAGTTTGTCGTGTTGCTCATGAATGGACTCCCCGATCAACAAGCAACAAGTTCCAGAAACGGACGCGTGTCTGCGAAGTCGGTATACAGTTCGTCGGGCTGGCAGCGGGCCAGTTCCTCTCGCGTAAACATTCCCGTGGCCACAGCCACGGCCTGGGCTCCAATCGCGCGGGCACACTTCACATCGGATGGCGTATCGCCAATCACACAGACCGAGCGGCGATTCACGGGGCGTCCCAAATGGCGGCACGCCTCGTCGAAGGCCACCCGGGCAACATCATCGCGATCATGATGGTGATCCCCATATCCGCCATACGCAAAGTGATGGTCGATCGTATGATGAGCCAGTTTAATGCGGGCAGCCTCTCGGAAGTTTCCCGTTAACAGTCCCAGCGACACATCATCCCGTGCGGCCAGCTCTTCCAGCAGGGTGACCACCCCCGGCAGGACCACCCCCGACAACTGGTGCATGGTGGTCTTCAGATGTCCAAAGTAGACCTGCTGAAACTGCTCCCAGTCGTGGGGGGCGGGTGTCAGTCCATGATGCGCGAATAGATCGTGCGTAATCGCCCGGTCCGTGCGGCCTGCTGCCGGGATGTCCTCGTTGGGGTTCGGAATGCCGAACACATCGGTCAACGCCCGCTCCATCGCCCGCTGACCCGCGCCACCGGTACTCAGCAGGGTGCCATCAATATCAAACAGACAGACAAATCGCATGGGATTGCAATCCTCGCACTTGGAAGCCGAAGGCGGAATTGTGGCGCGTGATGGGGATTGAAGGAAGGGAGACCGATCCGCTTCGTTCCTTCGACATCCGATGAATCTGCTGCTTGTTCGCAATCGGCACGCCCCTTACCATTTCCATATGTCTGCCATCGAAGTTCGCAATCTGTCAAAGCAGTACCGCGTTTACCAGAAACGCGAGGGCCTGTGGGCTTCGCTGAAAGGGCTGTTCCATCGCGAGTACAAGACGATCGACGCCGTTCGGGATGTGAGCTTCACGATCGAAGCAGGCGAGATGGTCGCCTTCCTCGGCCCCAATGGAGCTGGCAAGACCACCACGCTCAAGCTGCTCTCGGGCCTGATCTTCCCCTCGAGCGGGACCGCCACGGCTCTCGGGTACATTCCTTGGGAACGTCATTACGACTACCGGCGGCGGTTCGCCCTGGTGATGGGACAGAAGAATCAGTTGTGGTGGGATCTACCTGCTCAGGAGTCGTTTCGCCTGCACCAGGAGATCTACGGGATCGACGACCAGCAGTTTCGCCGCCGGATGGATGAACTGGTCTCGCTGCTGGAAGTCTCCCCGTTGATTTCGCGTCCGGTGCGGGAGCTGTCACTGGGCGAGCGGATGCGAATGGAACTGATCGCCTCGCTGCTGCATAGCCCGGATCTCCTGCTGCTCGATGAGCCGACAATCGGCCTCGATGTGGTTTCGCAGCGGAAGGTGCAGGAGTTCCTGAAGTTCTACCAGTCGGAGCACAAGATCACCGTGCTGCTGACCAGTCATTACATGAAGGATGTGGAAGCCCTCTGCAGCCGCTCAATCGTCATCAACCAGGGCGTCATCAAGCATGATGGTCCGCTGGCCGAGATCATCGAACGCTTCAGTAAAGAGAAAGTGATCCAGCTGCAGATCGCCGGTGAAGTCCCCGCTGATCTGGACAAGTACGGCACCGTGCTGGAAGCCAAGGCCCCCCGGATTCGACTGAAAGTCGAACGGACCCGCGTCCCCGCAACTTTGAGTGCCTTGCTGGAGCGCTGCCAAGTCGAGGACATCAGCGTTCAGGAGCGTCCGCTGGAGGAGGTGATTGCGGAGTTCTTCACCGATACGACGACAACCCCCGTGTAGCCGTATCTTTCTCCGTCTCAAGCTCCGCTTCGCCCGCATGCCAATACGACTCGATCGCCTGCCCGTGCTGGATTCTTGCCCATGATGGTCCATCATCCTTCGAATTCATGTACCGACCCCGGAGGGGTCACAGCCATTAGCCGCTGGCATCCCTCCGGAATGGGACTGAGTGAAACAATCCGACCGGGACTCCTGACCAAGGGGCACGCTTAATGTCCCTCACTCATCGCCTCCGGGTCTACTGGCTAATCCTTCGTACTTCGATGGCGGAACGGTTTGCTTACCGGTCTGACTTTGCATTGGGAACGCTGTTCCGATTCCTGCCGATCATTACCCAGATCTTTCTCTGGGGGGCGATTTTCCGCACGATGGGCTCTCAGGGCGGGGCGGATCAGATTGCCGGATACCGATATGGTGAGATGGTGGCCTATTACCTGATGGCAATGCTGGCTCGGGCATTTTCCAGTATGCCGGGGCTTTCCAGCGGGATTGCTCGCGACATTCGCGAAGGGACCCTGAAGAAGTACCTGATCCAGCCGATTGACATGCTGGGTTATCTGTTCTGGTATCGGGTCGCCCACAAGCTGGTGTACTACTTTGTGGCAACGATCCCGTTCACAATTGTGTTTTACCTGTGCCGCAGTTACTTCCCCGGTTGGCCCGATGCGGGCCAGCTCGCGGGGCTGTTCGTGGCGCTTAACATGGCGTTTCTGCTGGGTTTCCTGATAGAGAGTTTGCTGGGGCTGATCGCATTCTGGTTTCTGGAAGTCAGTTCACTGCTGTTTATCTATATGATGCTGAACTACTTCCTGTCGGGGCACATGATCCCGCTCGATCTTCTGCCCGCGTGGGCCCAGTGGATAATCGACTTCCTGCCGTTCAAGTTCCTGGCGTACTTTCCGTGTGCCCTGGCATTGAACAAGTACGATCACGTGCGAATGATGCATGAACTGTCGATCGGAGCCGGGTGGATCGTTGGGCTGCTGATCTTGAACCGGTGGGTGTTTGCTCGCGGGCTGCGGCGGTATGGGGCGTACGGCGGCTGAAGCCTTTCACCGGTCCGACCGGGCGATCACTTCATCCGTTGCAGGGTTGCAGCGGCTCCCGGAATCAGGCGGGCGGCGTTGGCGGAATAGACTTTCTGAAGGATCTCATCCGGCAGGCCGATGCCGTGTATGTTCCAGAGACCTTGGGGCGGAAACGGGTTGTCTTCGTAGGGAAAGTTTTCGTCAAAGGTCTCCAGGAACCGCCAGTGCGGGATCAGTTCCGACACCGGGGGCACTCCATCCGTCCCGAACAGAATCCGATCCGGGTATTTCATAAAGAACTTTCTTGCGGTGTAGGGCTGGCGTCCCAGTTCCGACACGCGGGCGGAAATCTCGACATGCATGTTGGGGTACTGATCGAGATAGCGGGAGAGTAGCGTCAGATCCTCGGGAATATCGGCCATGTGGGCGCAAATGAATTGAGTCTGAGGATGCCGGGCGATCACTCGATTGCGGGCCTCTATGAGCTGGCGATGGGCAGCGGGGACCCCCGGAGGCAGGTCCACTGGTGGGGGCAGATGGCTCAGGTCAACCTGCTGAAATCCCCATTCGGGATGCCGGTGCAGTTCTTCCCAGCGTTCGTTGGTGGAATCACCGGGACGGAAGAACGCGACGGGGTCGGAACAATGCCAAAGTACCGGCACGCCCAGTTCGGCAGCCCGCCTCCAGACCGGATCGAACCGTCGGTCGTCAGGAGCAATCAGCAGGCCATTGCGATCCTTGTGGGTCAGGCCCAAGTCCTTGAGCAGCTTGAGTCCGGACGCTCCCAGTTTGACGGCCTCGGTCAAGCGATCCGCCATCTGCTGACCAAAATCAGGTCGATGCATATCCCAGGTGGCCGGGTTCTGCGGGTCTCCGTTGCCGATATAGTCCATCCGTACGAACAGCAGGAACCGTCCCGGATGCTGCCGCAGAAAGCGGTCGGCCTGCCCGACAAAGCGCGGCCCGATTTCACCATCGAGGACAACGCTGGCGGCGATCTGGGATTCATCCATCACGCGGATCATCTCCCGAAGTTCTTCGTCGGATAGTTTGTCCGGGTGGGTGTGAACATTGATGCACGGAAACTTGGCCCGTTCTAAAGGATGTGCCGCCGCTCGCAATTCCGCCCGAGGGCGGAATTCGTCGAGGTACAATCTCCCCGGTTTTGCAGGTTCTTCCGCCGCCACCTTCCCCAGTGCGAGGCCCTCCGGGGTGTCTAGTAGGAGCAAGTAAATCAGGGAACGGAGCAGGGCAGTCATGGAACATCTCGTCTGAAAAGCGGTGTGACACAGCGTAAGACTCAGGGAATGGCGAAGGCAAGAGTCCGTTTGCGGCCTCCCCGTCAGGAAGCCGCGTGAACCACGAACCGCGAAACAAAACTTCCCTTCCCCAGCCAACTTGCGTAATCTGCACCCTGTTGCAATCTCGCGGAATCGAGTTCCGTTTCCCGCCAGAAACCCGCGTGCGGGATGTTGCGGCAACAAATACGGGCTGTTCTCCCTTCGGAAGAGGGCCTCGTCTCCGGGATGGATGATTGATGACTGAGTCGACTCCGGTTTCCGCTCCTGTTGCGCCAGCGTCTTCAGGAAACGCCTCGACGTCGGGTAAACCCGATCCTGTCAAGCCCCCCCATGTCGATACAGGGCGTGACCATTTCGAGTCGATTCTATTCGCACTGGTTTTAGCCTTGCTGTTCCGGACGTTCGAGGCGGAAGCCTTCGTCATCCCCACCGGATCGATGGCTCCCACTTTGTACGGGCGACATAAAGAGACGGCCTGTGCCGAGTGCGGACATAAGATCCTGATCGGCGCCAGTGATGAAGTCGATCGCGAGACCCAGTTGCTCAATCAAGGGCAGCGGATCGGTATTGCCGTCTGTCCCAACTGCCGAGCCCACAATGCGGTGGAAGACGCTCCGGCGTTTAACGGCGACCGAATTCTGGTCAATAAGTTCCCCTATGAACTGGGGAATGCGGACCGATGGGATGTATTCGTATTCAAGTGGCCGGAAGAGCCGCAGACCAACTACATCAAGCGGCTGGTCGGTTTGCCGGGTGAAACGCTTCGCGTACGACAGGGAAATCTCTACCAGTGGGATCAGAACACAGAGACGATTCTCCGAAAAGACCCGGAGAAACAACGGGATTTGCAGATTCCTGTGTACGACGACCGGTTTGCCCCCACGGGACTGCTGGCGAATGGGTGGCCCGAACGCTGGGCCTCGGTGGTTCCCGTGTTTGAAGAGCAACTGCCAGATCAATGGAAAGAATCCGAAGCCTGGAAACGCACGGAAGCCCGCGAGTACCAATTGGAGGCATCGGACAGGCTCAGTTGGCTGCGATATCGCCACTTCACGCCGAACTCATTTGAATGGGAGTCGGTATCCAAGGCCCCGCTGGAACCGAGTCTGACCCCGCCGCGCCCCAAACTGATCAGTGATTACTGTGGCTACAACACTTACACGCCGCCCAACGATAACCTGTTCGAGGCGGCCTTCTGGACACCTGATCTGACAGTCAGTGGTTCGCTTCACATTGAGTCGATCGCCGCAGGAGCCCAGCTGGTATTGGACCTGATCGATGGGGGACGTGGATTCCAATGCCGGTTTGACCTGGCTGCGAACAAGGTCTCGCTGCATCGCGTGACGGTGGATCGCGAACAGGAGCTGGCCACGACCAGCAGCCCGATCAACGGTCCGGGGGACTACACCTTTCGTTATGCGAATGTGGATGACCGGCTTGTATTGTGGATCAATGATCGACTTGTGGATTTCGGGGCCGGGGCCACACTCGATGAACCCCATGCACTGGCTGCTCCGTTGCCGACGGATCACGATTTGTCACCCGTCGGCATCGCGGCTCAGGGAATGACCGCCACGCTTTCCCATCTGCTGATCGAACGAGACATCTACTACCGGGGGGATCGTCCGGGTCTGGGCGGCGGTCGTAATTTCGAACAGGACAACTTCCGTCGCGAGTTGGGAACACTCCTCGAAAAACCCGACGACTGGAGCCGGCTGTATCAGCAGCAGGCAGACTTGGATAGTCGCGAATTTTCGATCCCCGAGGATGGCTACCTGGCCTTCGGTGATAACAGCCCCCGCAGCTCTGACAGCCGCTACTGGGCCCCCGAGTTGCAAAGCGTGCCTCGCAAGCTGTTGATCGGCAAGGCATTCTTTATCTACTGGCCGCATGGGGTGCCCTTTTTGAATGGGGGCAAGGGGTTCTCGCTGGTGGATCACACGTCAACCACCGGTGAAAGTGTCAAAGGCTACCCCAAGTACAGCGCCCCGTTTTATCCCCAAGTCGGTCGGATGAAGCGCATTCGTTAACTGTCTGGCAGAGCGTATGGTCTGCGGTCTGCCCGCGACAGATGACGGGGGTGGTGGCGATTCATGAAATGGGACGAGATGCGACTTTCTACGATACGTACGGCTGTGGGTGGACTGCTGCTCACGGCATTGATTCCTGGAACCGTTACGTTGCCCGTGCAGGCAGCGATTCCCCGGAGTGCGGAACAAGTGTCTGCGGATCAATCATTGACCACGTTTTTCCGGGGCTATCTGGAGGCGGACTTTCAACTGAGTCCGCTTCGAGCCTCTCGGCTGGGCGATCACCGGTTTGATCATCTGCTGGATGATCTGTCGGTTGAGTCTCGGGCACAGCGAGTCGACCTCGTACGACAGACACTGAAGCAACTGCCTGTCGAGGTGAACTACACCCAGCTTTCCCGCGAGGGCCAGATCGACTTCGAGATCCTGCAGCATCGGCTGAGTCTCGATCTCTGGATCGATGAGCATGAGAAACCATACGAGCGCGATCCTCGCATTGTTTCGGGGTTGGCGACCGATTGCGTCTATGTGCTGTTCACACAATCGACGTTGCCGCTGGAAACCAACGTCACCCATGCGCTGGCCCGGATGAAGCAGGTTCCCGCGCTGGTGGCTTCCGGACGGGCATCCCTGAAGAATCCTCCTCGCGTGCTGACCGAAACGGCCATCCGACAGAATCGAGGGGCGATCGCGTTCTACGAGTCGGAACTGTTTTCGATGGTCGGAGAGACACCGCAGCGGGAGGCTCTGCGAGCGGCCAGCCAGCCCATTATTGAGGCTTTGAAGCAGCATCAGGTGTTCCTGGAGAATGAACTGCTGTCACGGGCCACCGGAGATTGGCGGATCGGAAAGGTCCACTTTTCCGAGAAGCTGTTGATGGAACTGGATGCTGGCGTAACGGCGGATGAGGTGCTGCGGGAAGCCGAAGCCAACCTCCTCGAAACCCATCGGGCGATGCTACTGGTCGCTCGGCAATTGTGGGGGCGGTATTTTCCCGACGAACCCCTTCCGCCCGACGACGAAGAAGGGAGACGGGCCGCGATCCGACGCGTCATCGAACAGATCGGTCGGGATCACAGCCAGCCGAACGAACTGGCCCGCGATGCGATCACCACGGTCGCCGACCTGAAAAAGTTCATCGCCGACCGGGACATCCTGGCGCTGCCGGAACCGGACCGATGCCGCATCATCGAGATGCCTGAGTTTCAGCGCGGCAACAGTGTGGCCTTTCTCGACTCGGCCCCTCCACTGGATACCTCCGCAGCGAGTATCTATGCCATCAGCCCGCCGCCCAAGGACTGGGAGCCCGCACGATCGACCTCGTACCTGAGCGAGTACAACCGGCAGATGCTCCGCATCCTGACGATTCACGAAGCCTATCCCGGTCATTACGTCCAGTTGGAGTACGCCAACCGGCACCCGTCCATGATTCGCCGCATCCTTGGTTCGGGAGTCTACGCCGAAGGGTGGGCCAACTATTGCGAGCAGATGATTCTCGATCAGGGATATGGTGAAGCTGACCTGCCACTGCGGATGATGCAGCTGAAGTTTTTCCTGCGGAGCATCGCAAACTCGATCCTCGATCATCAGATGCACTGTACCGAGATGACCGATGACGAGGCCCTGAAGCTGCTCGTCGAAGATGCGTTCCAGGGAGAAGGAGAAGCCCGACTGAAGGTGATTCGTTCGAAGCAGTCGTCGTGTCAGCTATCGACCTACTTCGTCGGACGGTCGGCTTTTATGCGACTGCGGCGTGATGTCCAGCGAGAACTGGGAACCAACTTCCAGCTGGGCCGATTCCACGAGGCGATACTGGATCTGGGAACCGTGCCGGTGAAGTACATGCCGGAACTGGTACGGGCGAGGCTGAATTCCGGGCGGTAAACCCCAACCGTGTAACACAGCCTGCGATTACGGAACGATCGGCGGTCCCACTCAGAAAATCTCGGGGAACGGCTGTGGCGAGAACAGGCTCGCTGAAAGGCTTCCGTATCGGAAGACACTTGCTCGCCCCGATTCGTTCGATGAGAGCGGAATCGGAGAGCAACGGACTCACCGAAGTTTGGCATGCACAGACAGGAAAGTCTGTGCCACGACAAGCGCGGGACCGACATTCCTGTCGGTCTTTCCGAAACACCAAAACCGATTTCGCTCTAAAAGTTCAGGAAGAAGAACTCTTCCGCCGCTTTGACGGTATCGGGATCTTTCTCCCGCAGGGTCTTCAGGTGTTTTTGTGCGGTCAACACGTGCGCCGGGAACGGTTTCTTGGCGTCTTTGGGTTTGCTGGCTTCCGCAGTCAGAAAGAATCGGACAATGGCCCGCTTTGTCGAGGGAATGTCGTATCCCGGTGAGTTGTAGATTTCCATCAGTCGATCCGCGACCGACCAGTCCTGCCACCGGCCCAGATCGACGATGACCAGATCGGCCAGTTCCGGACGATCCAGGATGATCCGCATTGACTCCCGCAGCCGGTCCTTGCTGATCCGCGACTCGCCATAGGTCCACATGAACCGCAACGCCTGCATCGTGGCATAAGTCTCGCTGAACGGAACCCCCTGGGCCCGCAGTTTGGAGTCTTCCAGTACCTTGAGCCCATCCGGCCCAGTCAACACCAGATAGCCTCCCATCATTCCGTCGATCCCCAGTCGGAACCCTTCGACCGGCTCCAGCAACCGTTGCTTCAGATACTCGGCATCATCCCCGGTTCCACACAGCCCAATCATCAACCCGTACAGGCCGAGCCGGGTGGGAACCGTCTGCTTGTTTGCCAGCCACTGGCGGATCTTTTCACGCGGAAACTTGTCCTTGATCGCCACAATGTCTTTGTATTGGGCATTCGCAAATTCGGCATAGGCATCGTCCGCGACGATCGAGTCGGAGAATTCCAGAAACTTGACGAAGTACGCCATCCGTTCCGCAGGTTTCGCTTCCTTCGAAGGAGCCTGAGTCACGTAATTGAAGCTGGTTTCGGTGACTTCCAGTGGGCTGCCCCATTCGAGTTCGGCAGTTTTGGTCCCCAGCATCAGAAACAGATCCCCCGGTTTGCCGGCACGATACCGCTCGATCGTGATTTTGCTGCCGGGTTTCAGGGTGTCACTGGAGTCGTGTACCAGCTTCAGCACTTCATACTCTGTGCTGCCAGCGAACCCCTTGTCTTTGTCCGCAGGCAGGCCGCTTGACCACTGCACGAGTACTGCGGCATCGGCCATGTTCAGCTGCTCGGTCAGCGTGAGCGAGGGGGCCGAACAAAATGGACAGGCGACGACCTCCCGCGAGACCGCCACAAGAGACAGGACACAGAACATCAGAATGCGGATCATCGAACGGCTCGCTCGGGATCGGAGGACGAATCAACGAGTTCTATAATGCCAAGTTCCGGCGTTCGACGCCAGAACAAAACGGTTTATGCGGCTGGCCACAGCACTGCAAAATCAGGTCTGTCAGTACGGCCATGCCCCCTCCGTCCAGCCGTCCCATGGCCATGCGGCGTTTGAACCAGAAATCATGCGGATAATGTGCCGCACAAAATGTCATCAGCGCCGCCGTCGTCGCGAACCGAATCACCTTGCCAAACGCCGCGCCAGCTGTCTTATGTCGTCGGAAGCTGGGATTGAACGAACTGCATCGTCTCCCGCTGACGCTGTTCGATGAAGCGGCGGACGGCAGTGATTTTGTCCCTGGCGGCCTGCGGATTTCGAGCCAGTGCCAGCACTGCCTCCGGCAGCCGTTGCCGATCTGCAGGCAGGTCGAAGTCAAACAGCCAGTCGTCCAGGCCAATGTCGCGCCACATGATCCCCTTACTCGTCTGTTCTTCGAAGCGGCAGACGATCGCTGGAATCCCGTTCCCCAGTGCCATGATCGGCGAGTGCATCTCGCTGCCAAACAGCCCGGCACTGCGGACGTAGACGCTCAAGGCTTCATCTGTCAACCAGAACTGGTCGCGCCACACCACACGCGACCGGACATCTTCCGGCAATGGGTCATACAATTGCTCTTTGCCCACGGCCATCTGCGTCATGTCTTCGGGGCAGAGCAGGATCTTCAGATTCGTGTTCCGAATCACATCGATGATGGCCTGTCGCAGGGGAGCGTGGTCCTGATCTTTCAGAGCCTCATTGCGGAGATGCCGTTTCTCGTCATAGGGCCGCTTGCTTCCAGGGATACTCCAGTAGGGCGTATAGCGCAGCCGTGACAGACAACACAGAAACTGCCCTTGTTCCAGCTGGTGCTCTTTCAGGAAGGCCGTCGCCCGAGCCTCATCCCGGAGATCGCAGGCAAACGCGCCATCTGGACCAAACTCCATGACAGGACAGGTCACACCCTCGGTCTTCGCCCGCTCCAGGGAGACCGAATCACGGAAGTAAACAAATTTCGCCTGGCTCAGCAGTGACTTGTCGTCCCCGGACAGAAAGGAACCGTGTGTGATTCCATAGACACCAAATGGTTTACCCGTGTGTTTGACAAACGCCGCCACGTCCTTGGCAGCTACCAGCGAAGGACCGGACCCATGAAGTAGAAAATCGGCCCACGTGACAGCCTCTTCAAGCTCGGGGTTCGAGGCTTGCCCATCGGGTTTTATCGACCCTTTGACGATCTTCAGCCTGGGAAACCGGCGGTGCTCCATGGCCGCCACCTCAGGGCTGAGGTCTCCCGAAGCCCAGAGGATCACCTCCGCCTGGGGGATGTACTTCTCGATCAATGCCAGAACACCGGGCGTATGAGCGATGTCTCCGATGTTAACGACCTGCCACGATGATCGCAGCAAAATCCGGGGCGGGCGAGACTCCGCAGCGCTGAGATGAGCCACGGTCAGCAGGGCGGCGACACCTGTACGGGTGAGTTGGATGAACTGCCGACGATGCATGTCCGGACTCCCAGAACGTGCGAATTGGGGCGTCTGAAATCTGCAGCCGCTCTTCCTGGAGCCGATTCAGAGATCGACAACTGCCGGAAGACGGACAGAAATGTCAGTCCCTTGGATTCGGGGCAGATTCCAGTCGGTGCCGACGGAACAGAGACGATCCATTCGATCGGGATGTCACGAGGACAGCTCTGCGGCCCAGGCCTGAAGCGTCTTGACCTGTGGCGCTGGGTGGGCGTCCAGGAATTCGATTGCCCGGACCATCGCCAAACAGCCGGGCAGGGTGGTGACACAGGGCACCCCATTCGTCACCGCCGCTGCGCGAATCTTCCCTTCGTCAGTTCGGGCCCCCTTACCGCTGGGAGTGTTGAAAATCAGCTGAACTTCACCGTTCCGCATGAAGTCCAGCAGGTTCGGGCGGCCTTCCTGCAACTTACGAACCAGTTGGACTTCCAGTCCGGCGGCCTGCAGCACGCGGGCGGTTCCAGCAGTGGCCAGTAGTTTGAACCCCAGCGAAATCAACTGTCGGGCGGCATCGACGATCAGATGTTTGTGGCCGTGCGCCATACTGATGAAGACGTTGCCGTTGGTCGGAATGTTCGTCCCTGCGGCGATCTGGCTCTTGGCAAAGGCTGCCGGGAAATCGTTGGCGATCCCCATCACCTCGCCCGTCGATTTCATTTCCGGTCCGAGGATGATGTCAATTCCTTGGAAGCGGTTGAACGGGAACACGCTTTCCTTGACCGAGGTGTAGTGCGGCCAGACTTCGGTGGTGATTCCCTGATCTTTGAGGGAAACGCCCGCCATGATCTTGGCGGCCATGCGAGCCAGGGGAAGCCCGGTAGCCTTGGACACAAAGGGACTGGTCCGTGAGGCCCGGGGGTTCACTTCCAGGACATAGACGGTCCATTCGCGGTGGTCGGTTTCGCCAGTCTTGGGCACCTCACCGTGCTGCTTGACGGCGAACTGAATGTTCATCAGTCCCCTGACATTGAGGGCCTTAGCCAGCCTGTATGTGGCGAGCTTGATCTCCTGAATAATGGCCGGTTGCAGAGAGAACGGAGGCAGGGCACACGCGGAATCGCCACTATGTACACCGGCTTCGTCGATATGCTCCATGACGCCACCGACGAGCGTTGTCTCGCCATCCGAAATGGCGTCCACATCGACTTCGATGGCATCTTCCAGGAACTTGTCAATCAGCACCGGATGGTCCGGTGAGATGTTAATCGCCTCGTTCATGAATCGAACGAGTTGACTATCGTCGTAGCAGATTTCCATTCCGCGTCCCCCCAGCACGAAGCTGGGACGAACCAGAACCGGATAGCCGATTTTCTCCGCGGATTGCCGGGCCTCGGTAATATCGAAGGCCGTTCCGTTGGGGGGCTGCCGCAGGTTCAGCTCATCGAGCATCACCTTGAACTTTTCCCGGTCTTCGGCGACATCGATCATCTCGGGGGTGGTGCCGATGATCCGAACGCCCGCCTTTTCGAGGGCTTTCGCGAGGTTCAGCGGAGTCTGTCCGCCGAATTGGACGATGACGCCATCAGGATCGAGCCGGTCTACGATGTTGAGTACGTCCTCGGTCGTCAGCGGTTCAAAGAACAGCATGTCCGACGTGTCGTAGTCGGTCGACACGGTCTCCGGATTCGAGTTCACCATGATGCTCTGGATCCCCAGATCGCGCATCGCGAACGAAGCATGGCAGCAGCAGTAGTCGAATTCGATCCCCTGGCCGATCCGGTTCGGGCCGCCGCCGAGAATCATCACACGCTTCTGATCGAGCGAGCCCGTCCGGTGATTGACGGGAGAACAGGGCAGCATTTCTCGCCCGGCCACTGGGGTTCCATCGGCTTCGAGGAGACCAAATCCGCCCGGGTTGAATCGCCGATGGGCAGGCGTCTCGTCCTCGTCTTCGTACGTTGAGTAGTAGTACGGTGTGTAGGCTGGAAACTCGGCGGCGCAGGTATCCACCTGCTTGAAAGTGGCGATGACCCCCATCTCCTTCCGCCGGGCTCGTACATCGATCTCCGTCGACGAAAGCCACGAGGCCAGCTGTTTGTCAGAGAACCCTTGCCGCTTGTAGCGCCGCATCTGTTCCGGGGTGACAGTGGCCAGTCGACCAATCGCCTGAATCTCCTGTTCAGTTTGAAGCAAGTCGCGAATGTGCCGCAGGAACCACGGGTCGATGTTGGTCAGATTGAAGATATCCTCAACCGTCATCCCCGACTTGAACGCATACCGAATCGAGAAGATTCGCTCGGCATTCGGCCGCGACAGCCCCGCTCGGATGTCGCCGACCGTGGGCTGCTGTTCGGTGCCCCAGAGATCCTTCTTACCACCGCCCAGACCGAAGTGGCCGATTTCCAAGCCGCGCAGGGCCTTCTGTAGCGACTCCTTGAAGGTCCGTCCGATGGCCATCGTCTCGCCGACGGACTTCATCTGCACGGTCAATTCGGAGTTGGCTTCCGGGAATTTTTCGAACGCCCAGCGGGGAATCTTGGTGACCACATAGTCGATGGTCGGCTCAAAGCAGGCCAGCGTTTCGCGCGTGATATCGTTCGAGATTTCGTCCAGCCGGTAGCCGACTGCCAGCTTGGCGGCAATCTTGGCGATCGGGAAGCCGGTCGCCTTCGAGGCCAGAGCCGAGGACCGCGACACGCGAGGGTTCATCTCAATGACGATCATCCGTCCGGACTTGGGGTCGATGGCGAACTGCACGTTCGAACCGCCAGTTTCAACGCCGATCTCTCGCATGACGGAGATCGTGGCATCCCGCATCCGCTGAAATTCCTTGTCCGTCAGGGTCTGCGCCGGGGCGACGGTGATCGAATCACCGGTATGCACCCCCATGGGATCGAAGTTCTCAATCGAACAGATGATGACGACGTTGTCGGCCACGTCGCGCATCACTTCCATCTCGTACTCTTTCCACCCGAGGACCGACTCCTCGAGCAGCACTTCATGGACCGGAGAGAGCGCCAGTCCGTTCTTGACCTTTTCGTCGAACTCTTCTTTGTTATAGGCGATCCCACCGCCGGTTCCGCCCAGTGTGTAGCTGGCGCGGATGATGATCGGACACCCGATTTCCTTGAGAACTTCGCGGGCCTCGTCCATGTTGTGGACGGTCCGGGACTTCGGCACATCCAGGCCGATCTTGATCATCGCCTGCTTAAACTCTTCACGGCCCTCAGCCTTGGCAATGACTTCGGGTTTGGCCCCGATCATCTCGACACCGAGCTGCTCCAGAATTCCTCGACGATGAAGATCCATCGCGATGTTCAGGCCGGTTTGTCCCCCTAGTGTGGGCAGGATGGCGCAGGGGCGTTCCTTTTCCAGTACCTTGGCGACATAGTGCCATGTCAACGGTTCGACGTAGGTCCGATCCGCCGTCGTGGGATCGGTCATAATGGTGGCGGGATTCGAGTTGACGAGGACGACCTCGTACCCCTCATCACGCAGGGCCTTGCAGGCCTGCGTCCCGGAATAATCGAACTCACAGGCCTGGCCGATCACAATGGGACCGGAGCCGATGAGGAGAATCTTCTTGATGTCGTTACGACGTGGCACGGTGAACGCGGGGGGCTAAAGGCAGGAGGGGAGTCGAACTTGCCCCCAGTTGCACGAACCGCCAGCATCACTCGTCGATGCCGCCGCTCACGCTGCCTGAGCCGCAATCCGCGACTCCGCGCGGACGATCAGCCCAGATCGCGTTGTCAGGAGTGTGACTCGGCTGCGGGCAAAATCCGACCCATTGTCCGCATCCCGCGAAAGGATGCAAGCAAGCCATGGTGGATTGATGAAAACTCTCGACAGATTACCGAAAGAGGCCCCCATTCCCTGGGAAATGCCTACTCGTCAGGGGGTTCCGTCGCAACTTCGTGCCACTTCATGGCCTGGTCCATGGGTTCAATCCGCAGTACCACCACTCCATCCTGAAAAATTCGGACGGTGCCCGTTGATTCGGAGACGGCGATGGCGATCGCTTTCGTTGCCTTCGATATTCCCGCCGCAGCCCAGTGGCGGGCTCCGAGTCCTTTCGACAAGGTCAGGTCTTCCGCAGCTGCGTCCAGAATTCGCCCGGCGGCGATTACAACCCCTTCTGCCGAAATAACAAAGGCGCCGTCGATCTGGGCCAGCTCTTTCATGCTTTCCCGAACGCGGGCATTCGTAATCATTCGCTCTTTGGCACTGTAGCCCCGGAAAGGGTCGTGAACCCCTTCGTGGGACATCTCGATCACTTTGCGGTGTTGGCCGACGACGAACAGCGTGCCGACCTTGTGTCCCTCGCGGCCTTCGCGACCGATTTCCACTGCGAGATCGACGACGCGACGCAACGTTTCCAGGGGCACCTGGGTCTCGAGTCGCTGCAAATCCCGCGTGGTTAATCGCGCCAAGCGCTCGGACAGACTGACCACGCTGACCGTATCAATATGCTCCCGGTCAAAGGCCGTGTAGACGACGACCACTTTATCCCCGGTGGCCACCAGATTGTCGGCGATGGCTTCGAGCAGGGCCTGACTGACTTGTACTTGCCGCGTGTGGGGTTCGTGAATCAAGGGGACGAGCGTGACCTGATCCTCCTGGCAGGCCTGCTGCACGTCCGTCTTGTGTGAGGCGACGATTAACTTCGTCATCCCCAGAATATCGCCCACCGCTTTCAAATCGTACGGGGTGTCCGCGAGCATCAAGACCGCCGTCGCCCGAGAACTCTCCGCCAATGCCCCCGCAGCCTTCAAAAGACCAATCAGTGTAGGGGGGAGGGAGTTCCGAACAGACATCAACCGTCATTCCATTCTAGGGGAGGATAGAGAAGTGTATGGAGAACGCGTGCGGCGTCAATTCGTGGAATGCACACTCGCACCGATTTTTCAAGTCATGGCGATCTCGCGGCCCGCCATCCGGAATCGCTTCCGATGATTCCTGACTTCGGCGACGAAAAACGCGGACCGATCATTCGGTGCCCATTTTTGCGGGGGCCGGAGAGGCTGGCAGGTATTCCTCGCGGCTGATCGATCCATCCTGATTGGCGTCCCGCTGGGTGAACCATTTCTGGGCTTCGTCCTGCTGTCGTCCCTGGCCAAATTCGTCTAATGACAGCTTTCCGTCACGGTCAGTGTCCAGCCGCTGAAAGGCCGCCTGCCGGTTGCCCGCCGTCTGAACCTGATTGGATGGGGCGTGTGGAGACTCCGGGATGGCGGGCAGCGGCAGGTAATCAAAATCGAGAATCATCTTCTCGGCCAATGCCAGCCGCAGCTCTCGTTCGACGGCTGCCTGCTCGCTATTTCCCGATAGATTTCGTAATTCTCCGGGGTCGGTTTCCAAGTCGTACAGCTCGTAGACCGGGCGGGGCGTCGTGAAATAGGAGGCTCCAAACTCCGGAGGCAACTGGCCTGCCGTGTGGGCGGCCTGCATCTGTTTCCAGGCCACTCCTCCGGCAGAGTCCACCGGGCCATAGGGAATCCACGGGGTGCAGTTGTAAATGAACTTGTATCGATCACTGCGGACGGCTCGTGCCAGATCGTAGCCGCTGCTGGACATGCCAACCGTCACCGGAGCTGAGCCATGCGGTCCCCGTTCGACGAACAGGTACTGACGCGGAGTGTGCGCCTGGCCTTTCAGCAGAGGGAGAAAGCTCACTCCGCTCATCTTGGCATATGGGGGCAGCCCCGCGGCGGCCAGCAAGGTCGGGGCCAGATCCTCGCCGCTGATCAAAGCCCGCGACTCGCCCCCGGGCGCAACGATGCCTGGCCATCGGACGACACAGGGCACGTTGGAACCGAGGTCGTAAAGGGAACCTTTGCCATGAGGCAGGGCTGCTCCGTTATCTCCGAGAAACACGATCAACGTGCTGTCCAGCACCTGCTGTTCACGCAGTACCTGCAAGACACCGCCGATGGTTCGGTCCAGACGGTTCACCTCCGCGCAGTAGTCCGCAAACTGCTCACGCACCCCCGGCATGTCGGGCCAATGAGGGGGAAGCTTCAGTTTGGCGGGATCGGGCCGCAACTGATCGGGCGCATTCCACACGTGATGTGGATCACTGAAGTTAGCCCACAGGAAGAATGGCTTATCGGCCGGACGCGTGCTCAGAAATTCGTGTACCGTCGGGGCGACATCCGGATCGCCGCAGTGATTGAGAAAGTTCACACGCGTTTCAAAGGTTCGCATTTCGTGCTGAGTCAGAAACTCCCCGACAGCCGATCCGCCGCGTTGCCCTGATCCATCCAGATGGTAGCTGCGTCCGCAGATCCCGGTGTGGTAGTTCGCCTGTTCACGCAACAGTTCCGGCAAGGTCATTTCGTCGCGAGGCAGGGGTGAACTGAAACGCGTCATCCGGGCGGCGACGGGGGAGCGTCCCGTCATCATGGCGGCTCGTGATGGAACGCACTGCGGGGCCGAGGTGAAATACCGATGAAACCTCATCCCTTCAGCAGCCAGCTGGTCGATGGCCGGAGTTTGCACATTGGGATCCCCATAACAGCTCAGATAGGGATAACTATGGTCATCACTGAGCATGATCAGAATGTTTGGCCGGTGCAAATCGGCTGCGGATAACAAGCCCGCGATGCCCAGCAGGCTCCCGACAAAAATCAGCAATCTGACAATCCGGCGCATGGGGCCTGCTCCTGCGTGTGAAACCGTCTGCGTAATTGCGAATCGGCGAGAGTCAATACTCCCGTGGACGCAGCCGCTGGGGCAGCAGGCACCGTGGGCTGGCTGTGCAACTGGACCAGCCGCTTGGATTCCTTCAGCAGGAAGTCGACATCCATGAAGGGCTCGGCCCCAATGTCGTGCCACAACTCCCGCCCGTCGGCCCCGATCAGGAATGTCCCGTGCAACGGCTTACCCTCGAAGTCGTCATGACAGCGATACGCTTTGAACACGGACAGATCGTGATTCGACAGTAGCCGGAACGGGAATTTGCCCGTGTAGTTTTTGTGCGCATCGAGCAGATCCGAAGTCGAATCGGTGCTGACTCCGATGATCTCGATTCCCTGTTGGGCGAACTCCGCAGATTGTGGAGCGAACTTATGTAGTTGTTCCACGCAGTGCAGGCAACCCGCCCCGAGGTAAAAGACAACGATCACCGGCTTTCCTCGCAGGTCAGCCAGGGAAACCGGTTTCCCTTCATGATCCGACAGGCTCCAGGGGGCAGCCGGTTGCGGCTCCCAGGTATACGGTCCCAGTGAGGCGAGTTCCGGGCGGACACCGGTATCGGTCCGCGGCTCCAGGGGCTGGGTCCAGTCGGCAGGGAATTGCAGGTCGAGTGCAATGGGAGTGAGCGTCTGAAACACCGGGGCGGTCCGGTCGATCGCTGCGGAGATCTTGCGAAGTTTTTCGAATTCCGCCTTCGCTTCGTCCTTGCGTCCCGCGTCCCACAAGATCGAGATCAAGTGTGTCAACGGAATCGTTTCATTCTTGTGCGAATCGACATGGTCCCGGGCAGTCTTGATGGCCTTGTCGGTCTCGCCCAGCCGTAATTGAATGCGGGCCTGTAGCGGGCGGTCCACGCGAGTTGTGTTCTTCAGCAGGTTTTGAGCATCGGCATAGGCACCGTGAGCTAGATGAATCTGGGCCTCCAGATCCTGAATCGCCATCCGAAAGGCCGTCAGCCGACCATTGAAACCGTTCGCCGCATCTTTACCAGCCTTGTCAATTTCGGCTGCGGGCTTCATGGCCTGGGTCGCCTGTTCACGGGCTTTCGATTCAGCGGCCTTTTGCTCATCTTCAATGGCCGATCGCATCCGGATCAGCGTTGTCGTGTAGTCACATCCGCCGAGAATATTGCCGGCCCCAAATGCCGCCAGTCCGAGATACTGCAGGCGTTTGATCTTCTGATCTTCGTTGATCCCCTCTTCCAGGATCGGGTTGTCGGCCAGCTGCCGCAATGCATTCCAGTCCTCAAACTGGACGAGGGTTTCCAGCAGGCGATTGCGTCCCAGGCCAGCGCTGTCGCCGGTATCTTCCGCCTTGTTCCACTTGGGATGCCGAGGCAGCGAAAGCATATTGAGGGCCATATCCCGAGCTGCGTTCTCGTTGCCGATATGGATCAGATTGCGAATCAGCCACTCGTTGTTGTGTGCAAAGTTGTGGATCTGGTCTGGCAATATCCGGTATCGCATCATCTGAGCGTAATCAACGCGAGCGCTGGCCTCCTGCTGATAGACGGCGTCGTGATACCGATTCACACGCGAGTAAATGTGCCCCGGCATATGCCACATGTGGGCGATGGCCGGAGCGGATTGGCCACACTTTGCCGCCGAATCCAGGGACCGTTCCGACTTTTCGTAATCCCACAGGTGAATGAGGTAGTGGTGGCAGGGATGCAGTGGATTCTTGTCAAGCACATCGTGCAGCAGGGCATCCACGGCAAAATAACTGACGATGGGCACTCCCTTGCTGCGGCTCATCCACAGATGCCATCCCAACAGCGATTTCGCCTCCAGGTCATCGGGGTGTTCATGTAGAATTTTCTCCAGATCGGAAGCGAGGCGTTCGCGGTGTTTTTTATCGGCTTCACGGTCCTTGTCCGCTTTCTCTTTACTGGTCAGCGGCTGGGCATCCTTGGGCTGTTCGGCCTGCGGCTCCTCTTTCAGAAAAGCCTCAAACGCATCGATGTACATCCGCTCGTGGGCCGACACCTTTTCTTTCCGTTTCACAGCTTCCGCCATGAAGCCCCGGGCCCGCTTCTGGTTTTCAAAATTGGCCAGTGCCATCCCCAGGTACGCCGTCGCACAATCGTGATCCAGTTTTGCCGCTTGACGGAATGACCGTTCGGCTTCGAAGTACCAGAATCCGTGCAGCTGGCCCAGTCCCTGGTTAATAAACGCCTGGACCCCAGGCACCGAGCTCTGCACCGGCCAATGGACATTTCCTGTATTTCCCATCAGGACGGCGGCCTGACGGGGGCCTTCATCAAAGACCTCTCCATGTACCGAGTGCCCTGGCGCTGGACCATTCGCCGCGGGAGCCGCTGGCTCAGTTACGGGGGCCGTGGGAGCGGCACTGCCAGCGGGCTGCGTGTCCTGAGCTTCGACAAATGACGAAAGCGTGACCGCGGTTGTCGCCAGCAGCCAGCCCCATGTCGTCCCCCGCATCCGCCAGCACCGGCCACTGGCCCGCACCGCCGAATTCCCATGACGAATTACGCAGCTGTTGATCATCCATCCGTCCCCCGGAAAAACGAAACGACTGTCAGGAGGCATTTGTCGCTCCCTGACAGCCGTACTCGAATCGTGCTGGGCACCCTACCGGGATCGCCTGATTCCGGTATCAACGAGGAAAGACTATTCCTTCTTCTCGGTTGGTTCCGGCTTTTCCTCGGTGGCTGCCTTCTTTTCGACCGGGCCAAGCAGTTTTTCCAGCATGGCCGCCAGAACCGGACCACGGCAGTTCAGATTGACGACCTTGCCGCTCTGATCAATCAGGAAGCAGGCGGGAATCGCGTTGATCGCGTATCGCTCGGCATTCGCATGCGAGCCCGTCCCATCGTTCTGGTGCAGGTGAATCCAGGGCAGTTTTTCTTCGCCCAGGAATTCCTCCAGAGCCTTGCGATCGTCATCAATGCTGACACCCACGATTTCAAATCCCTTTTCATGATAGAGAGCGTACTGCTCTTTCATGTTGGGGATCTCGCCGCGGCACGGCCCACACCAGGTCGCCCAGAAGTCGACCAGCACGACCTTGCCTTTGAGAGACTTCAGATCAAACGGCTGGCCATCA
>QWPB01000109.1 GCA_003671275.1 Planctomycetota bacterium
GCTTCTCCGCTCCAGCCATACAACGGCCCCTTGGGCTCCGCCCAACCCCTACCACCCCAACTCTCATAGCCCTTGGTACAGAAAATGGGGTCAGGCCAGCCCCGAAGATGCGGGCGGCCCGGGCTCCGGCGCGACTGGCATCGACGACATCGCCACGGGCAAAAAACAACAGTGAGAACTCCAGCAGTCCGAACAGTAGCACGATCAGAATCGGCAGGGTCAGCAACAGCTCGGCGCTGAGGATGCCGCGACGACGCACTGTCGGAATTGCGGGGATGGTCACGAGAGTGATCATTCAGACGCCTTCCACGTTCTGAGCGGGTGCCTGGATGGGTGCGACGGCCGGGCCATCCAGCGTGGGCAGCTTCCACGCCAGTACCAGCCAGGTAGCGACACAGACCGGAATGGCGTAGGCCATAATCCGGCGGCGTTGTTTCTCAGGAATAGTTTCCGCGCGGGGCTTGCCATCAGCAGTCCGGGCATTGGCCAGATACTCGCCCTTCACGCCGCGGACGCCTTTGGTGAAGACACCCCAGACGACCAGTGTGACGGTCCCCACGACCACCGCGGCGGTACTGGCGATCAACACGAGCAGGGTCAGGCGATAACCGAGCCAGACGCTCAGGGCTCCCATCAGCTTGACGTCGCCACCGCCGCCGCCACCGACAATCCAGAGAACGAACAGTACGCCGAAGCCCACCAGAAATCCTAATGCGGCATTCCCCAGCCCACTCCATTGATGGAAGATGACCTGATACACCCACCCGGCAAAAAAGACGGGGAGCGTCAGCTTGTTGGGAATGCGGTGTTGCCGATAGTCCCAGATCGCGGCAATCGCCGTAAATAGTCCGGCGACAACGACAAGTATCCAGGAAGCAAGGCTGAGTTCGGGCATGGCTGATGGGCTCTCCGTCTGAATTTCGAGACTCTAGGTCTAGCCTATGATGCAACCCTAACACACGTTGCCGAAACAGACCGTCAATGTTGCGGAACCGTTACAAATTTCCGGATGCGCATTGTTTATCCTGACGATTGAGACTGAATGGGATGTCTGTTGCCGAATCGCCACATTGGTCGAATACCAACCAAATAACTCTTACAACCACATTAATAGTTACAATCGCTACCGCAATGAGAGTACCAAGCGTCTGATCGTGGCGGCACACCTTCACGATCCGAGACACTATCCAACTCTCTCGGGGATTTTCAGGGGCTGATATTCCACCAGCAGAAGAGCACTTCCCACGAACCACAACCCCAGCCAGCTGCCAAACGCAATCCACCATTCGCGCCGGCGCTGGTCGCGAAAATCATCGATCGCGGTTCGCGTCAGCGCGAGGCTCATGTCATCCCGGTCGAGTCCATACGAGGTCGACAACAGATCTGGTCCGCACGAATAGATCCGGACGGCTGGCGGGTCTCCGAATAAGACCGCCTGGTAGGGAGTCCCCCACGGGTCCGGCTCCTCCAAACTCCAGGGCTGATGCGGCAGCGTCGCTGGCGGACGGACAAAGCCTGGTGTCCTGGACTCTGCTGTAAAGTAACGGCAACGACCGCGGGCTTGAGAGTAACGGGCCTCGCCTCGTGTCTGATCCAGAGGCGGAAGTAATAAAAGCAGTACGGGAAACGTGAACAGCCCCGGCCCCAGAACACGGCGACACCAGCCCCAGGAGGACCGACCGGAGGGAGCATTCTGAGGAGAAACGGCTGTTGTCATGGAGTAACGCCGAGGTGTTTTTCCAAAAATTGATACGCTTTCTCTCGCGTCTCGTCGGGAAAATCATGGCCACATTCGGGGTAGGTCGCCTGTAATGCCGACTCGGCCTTCAACAGCTGATAGATCGGTTGGGCTGCGTGCATCGTGTCGCGGACTCCGGAAACTTCAAAGTTACTGTCACCGGTCGGTGAGCAGGCCAGAAACGGACGCGGGGCAAACGTCGCAACAATCTCCGGGAAGTCAAAGGGGACCTCATCGGGACTGTTGTGAAACTGACTGGCGATCAGCGGCATATAGCGGGCACTGGTCCAGCCCTGAAGCTGACCACCGTAATACTTGTGAAACCGAGTGAAGCCACAGCTCGTCACGAGTGCCTGAATCCGGGGATCGAACGCGGCGGTAAACATCGTATTGTGCCCGCCGAGGGAGTGCCCGATGCAACCGATACGCTGCGTGCTCACGGGCTCGATCGCTTGCAGAACATCGATCGCCCGCATGTTCTGGGCGACCGCTTTCATGGTGCCACTGATGTACCCGTGTTCGACCGGAAACGCGTCCGTGGACTCTCCAAAACTGGGGTAATCCGGAGCCAGCGTGACGAACCCCCGTTGGCCCAGTTCGAGCGCATAGTGCAAGTGCGGGTTGCCCCCCAGTCCCGCAGGCTCATCCTTGCCGATGGCGATCGTCTGGTGAAGACACAAGACTGCAGGTCGCCGACCGGGGAACCGTCGGGCATCGGGAAGAAAGACCCAAGCCTTGATCGACCGGTCGACGGAATCGAGGGTGTACTGAATCTTCTGGCGGATCAGCCCCTCAGTGAGTTCGGTTCGTTCCAGGACGCGAACCTCGGCAGAAGGCCATTGCGAGCGGTCGGGCAGGGGCCCCATCACGCGCTGCATCTGATCCAGAATCTCCGTTCGCCGGGTGGTCCACTGGGGCAGGGTGGTGATCGGTTCGATTGATCCGGAGGCCGTGCGATACCAGGAAAGTTTGGTGTGGTCATCGGCCCCCGCAGACAGTACGAAATTGAGAAGCAGACAGCTCAGAATTCCGCAGCTGCGAACATGCATGACAGTCCACTCCGGGATTGATCGGAAAGCGGTGATGTCTGGCAGTCTACAAATCTCGTCCCAGCTGGACCATGCTTTTTACAACCACTGATTGACAACCACTGATATCCAGTGGGGCTGGCCTGCTCCCCGTTTTCTGATCCATGTGGTATGAGAGTCTAACCCCTGATGCCCCGCGAAGCGGGTCTTGGAAAGGCCCTGAATCACCACGGAATCTCGCGCGGGCTCCGAGTGAAGAGGCCCACTTGCAAAGGAGGCGATCAGGCAACCTGAAAACAAACAAGCACCGGTGAGGATCTCCCACTGGTGCCTGCTGTGATTCCGCGAAGCCTCAGCAAGACCGCAAGCAGAGCGTGCGAGCTGAGCTTCCACCGCTGGACTAGGACTGCACGGCAGCCTTGGCCAGACCGGGAACGGCAATTCCGGTGATCTTGATACGGGTAAATTTGGCTCGGTGGCCGGTGTGACGGCGCGAGTTGTGACGACGACGGAACTTTTGGATCTCGAGCTTTTCGCCCTTCACCAGTCCAGTGACCACTTCGGCAGTCACGGTGGCACCGGCGATCGTCGGGCGACCGATCACGCTGGCGGCCCCCGCGTTGGCCAACAGAACCTGATCGAAGGTCAGCGTCCCCGTTGCTTCGCCCGAATCTCGCAGGTCGATGTTCAGGACATCGCCCTCTTGGACCCGAATCTGACGGCCATCTGTTGCAATAATCGCGAACATCTCAGTCGATCCCGTTCTTCCCGACAAGCTGCCCGATGCTCCATCATCGCGTGAGCGAAAACCGGACTAGGCTTCGTGTTGTGCTTCGTGCAGTAGGACACGCCACCGACAGGTTGCTCCATGAGGATAACCCATCGAGCAACCGTCGAAGCAGAAGAGTATAGCAACCTACCGGCGGCTGTACGAGTCTCCCTGAGTGGAAAGGGTGGAAATCTGTCAATCATCACCTGAGGAGCGTTACTGTGGAGAAATCACGGTAAATCTAAACAAACGAACATCAACACCATTGACTCAACGTCATTCTGAAACTTTCGACGCCTCGGCGTTGCGTTTTAGATTCACAGGAATGACGCAAAGGGAGAGAGGCCCCAGGCCCTCAGTTTGATCGACGCGAGCTCGTAAAAACCACTTCTCTTTCCCGGGCTTACGGGGAAGTTTGAGTGTAGTCGTCAACTGATATTCACCCGTTTTGGTTTTGATTGGAGTGCCCGCCGACGATTGACCACCAATCGCCAAGTTTCCATTGTGGACCGTTTCCAGCCGAAAGGTAATCCGGGAGGTTTGATCACTGCAAAGCGCGCGCCCCGGAGCTTCTGTCCATTTCTGAGGCAGGCGGTATCGATATTGAATGGTTACCTCATCCCCGCAGGTGACCTCGTGGATCTCGTTTCCATCGTTGTCGACGAATGCCAATCGCTCATCGATCCGCTCAGGCAACACTCGCGGCTGTGGTGGACCGGGCAGGGGAGTCGCCAACGGTGCCAAAGCTGGCGGGGCGGGCTGCGATGGCTCGCAACCCACCTCGCACAAGCTGAGCAACACGACCACGGTGAAGAACTGCCTTTGCATGGCGGCTGTTATTCCAACTCATAAAAGATGACAGTTGCGGTATCTACTTCATCGTAGCCAGTTGAACCATTGTGCTTTCCGAAGAACACTTCGGCCTCTCCGAGTGGGAAGTGTTCTGGCGTTCCGCCTGTGGGTTCGAAGTCGTGCTCATGCTCGACAGACTCGCCGCCTGTAATCTTTTGAAACGTGTAGTCGGTCGACAACACTTGATTCCCATCCCTGACTCTCACCAGATAACTTCCGATGGGTTGACACGACACTCTGACATGCAGATCGTTGGTCCATTCGAATTGCAGAGGCGGATCTTGACCTTCAGGATCAATAATCTCTCCCACCTCGTTGGCACAGACCGGATGAAGCACTGTTGCCAGCGCCATCGCACTCGAAATCAGCATCCACTTCATCATTTTCAACCTCTCACCTCAGAACCCAGTTACGGACTCACCCCCATGGCGAGTGCCAATCGACCTCCAGACGGCCAGATCGATAGCCGTCGGAATAAAGCTCACATGGCCATCGCAAAACAGGAGGTTCACCCCCCCGGGATGCGAGCTCGTTGCCGAAAAAATTCCCGTCGCCCCGTTGCCACGATTGCGGCAACTCACATCATTCGGATAGAGAGTGTGGGTGTACATGGTGGCTGGCAAGGAATCGACCCAACTTATTACTCGCAGACTGGTTGGAAGCGGTCCTGAAGCAGCGGTCATTCGACAGAGAGTCATGAACTGATCGAGTTGATCCGCGCCCTGCAAGGCGTAGGGCGTCCGCCAGATACGAGACAATCGATTCGGATTGTCACGGCTCCCTTTGAGGCACTCCGAGATCAATGCCGTCTGTGACATTCCATCGGTTACATCCGAAAAACGCAGAGGCTGATTCAGATTCACAATCACCCCATTCGCCGATCCGAACTTCTGGTATCCATACCCGAAGTTTCCAGCATAGTTCGCAGCCCCGACACGTTGCGATGGATCACTCGGACATTGGTATAATGAAATCGTCTGCCGTAATTGGCCTGCTCCCCGTTTTCTGATCCATGTGGTATGAGAGTCTAACCCCTGATGCCCCGCGAAGCGGGTCTTGGAAAGGCTCTGAACATGACGACGACAC
>QWPB01000058.1 GCA_003671275.1 Planctomycetota bacterium
CGACCGGAAAAACGCTACCGCCTACTACAATCTGGGGATCGCGCAGAAGGGCCTCAACCAGATCCAGCTGGCCGTTTCCGCCTACAAAGAGGCGTTGAAGCTGAACCCCCGGATGGCCGAAGCATTCCAGAACCTCGCGAATCTCTATGTCGAGATGGGAAACATTCAGCAGGCCCAGTTCCACTATCACAAAGCCATCGAGATCAATCCGGACTTCGAACGGGCCAAAGCCGGGTTGAAGCGCTCCTACGAATTGGCGGAGGAAAAGAAAAAGGCCATCAACCCGTTTGGCCGCCTCGTCAACATGGAGGAACTGGCCAACCGTACGGACAGCCAGTTTCGTCCACTTTCCAATCAGGAACGTCTGGACGATCGGGCGGTCATCCACCAGATCGCCAAGGATGCGGAGCAACAGGCACAACACCTGCTGGCGACCATCCGCGAGCAGGTCAGCCCGCTCATCTCCCATATCAACGCCTGTGCCCAGGCTTCCGATCCCCGCACGCTCGCTCGTGAATACGATCATCTGTCCGAAGTGGTCGCCAACTATGGCAATGCGGTGGCCGCTCTGACTGGACGGATGGACGATCTGCGAGCCCACGAACGCGACAAGACCCTGTAGCCGAACCCCGGTACCTCAACGGGCTGGCTGAAAATTCTCCGCAGCCTCGATGGCCCGAAGCAACCCCTTGGCCTTATTCAGTGTTTCCTGATACTCGCTGGCCGGAACACTGTCCGCCACGATTCCGGCTCCCGCCTGGACGTAGGCTCGGGCCCCTTGCATGACCAGGGTTCGCAGCGCAATGCAGGTGTCCATATTCCCGGTGAAGTCGATATACCCCACCGCTCCCCCATAGGGACCACGACGGTGCTTCTCGACCTCGTCGATGATTTGCATGGCCCGAACTTTGGGAGCCCCGGAGACCGTCCCCGCAGGCAACCCTGCCCGCAAGGCATCGATCGCCCGCAATTCCGGACGCATCTGCCCTCGAACATTCGACGTGATGTGCATCACGTGGCTATACCGTTCGACCACCATAACATCGCTGACCACGACGGAACCGTACTGCGCGACCCGTCCGACATCGTTGCGGGCCAGATCGACCAGCATCACGTGCTCGGCCCGCTCCTTGGGATCGGCCAGCAGTTCCTCAGCGAGGGCCTGATCCTCGGAGTCGGTGACGCCGCGTTTGCGAGTTCCGGCGAGCGGACGAATCGTTACTTCACCATTCTCCACCCGCACCATGATCTCGGGAGAACTGCCCACCAATGAGGCTTCCTTCGAGGTCAGAAGGAACATAAACGGGCTGGGGTTCACCACCCGCAAGGCACGATAGATATCCAGCGGCGTGGCTCGTGTTTCCAGTTCCAGCCGCTGGCTGATCACCACCTGGAAGATATCCCCGGCACGAATGTATTCCTGGCATGAACGGACCGCCGCTTCGAATTCGGGCTGAGTGAAATCCGACTTCCAGGCCAGTTGCGGATCCCCTCCCTGCTTGATGTCCCGGACCTGCAGGCCATCTCGTCCCAACTCCAGCTTCTGGCACAGATCATCCACCTGGGAACAGGCCCTCGCATATTCGGCAGCCAGATCCGGGACATCCGTCCAGACGTGCGCCACGACAAGAATGGTCTTTCGAATCTGATCAAACACGATCATCGAGTCATAGAACCCGAACATCATATCGGGCAGCAGTCGGTCATCTTCCGGTGGATGCTCCAACCGTTCCGTATAACGAACCGTGTCGTATCCAAAGTATCCCACCGCCCCTCCCAGAAACCGGGGCAGTCCGGGAATTTGCACGGCCTTGTAATCGTCGATCATCTCCTGCAGTACGAGCAGCGGGTCGGCAACGGTTTCCACCCAGCTTTCACCATCCTCCTCGACCGTTAATGTGTTTCCGCGGGCCGACACCCGCATGAATGGATCCCCACCCAGAAAGCTATAACGACCGACTTTCTCGCCGCCGATGACGCTCTCGAACAGGAACGTTTCCTGCCCCCATCCACACCGTCCCAGTGCCGTCAACGGAGTGAGGGTATCACTCAACAACTGGCGATAGACCGGGACAAGCCGCCCCTGAGGAGCGAGCTTTTGAACGGCAGCGAAATCGGGAGAATGCGACATGACATCCGAACCATTGGCCCCATGATTCCTTCGTGATCGACCGTCCACCGCCCCGGCGGCGCAGCTTCGGCCCTCTCGATGTCACAGGGAGAAACGTACTATAGCCGTGACAGCGCTGGCCCCCAAGGAGTTCGGGACCGTATTCCATGGGGGACGAATGGCTCGTATCAACCGTTCGGTATTCCTTCGCGGTACGGCGGTCGCGACCGATCCGATCACGGCTGTGGGGGCACCGACACCGGTGTTCGGGCCTGTTGTGTAAAATGGTCCACGACCACCGGCAGCCATAAGGCCGCGGTGTAGTGTCCCCCCACAAACTCCATACGATGGGAGCGTTCCAGTGGGATGGCGTCGGCCAGAACACGGGCATTGCGAATGGGAACCACATCATCCTGCAAGGCGGCATAAATCCACGTCCGCTGTGAGGGCAACCGATGGGCAATTCGCGTCGGTTCCACCTGATTGAGCAGGCCCCTGAGTGCCTCGCCCTCATACCCGGCTGCGGCCAGTTGCTCGCGAACCCGGGCCGTGTCCTGTTTGCCTGTCTGAATCATGTTGAACAAATCACCGCCCGCCAGCATGATAAACGTCTGATGATAACAGCCATCGAGACTGGCAGCCGAAGTCGCCACAAATCCCCCCAGGCTGGTTCCCTGAAGGGAAATTCGCTGCCGATCGATTCCGGGCAACTCGGCCACCGCGTCAAAGGCTCGCCGCACATCGGCGACACCCTGCCGCATCGTCACCAGAAAATCGGCGGCATCACGGCGTTTCTCGCCGCGACGTTCCCCGTAATACGGCAGATGCAACAACACCGCATGCAGTCCCCGCTGTTGAATACCTCGGGCAATTGCCCGTCCCGCAGGCATGGCGGATCCCGATTCGTGAATGACCACAATCACCGGCAGTGGTCCGACTTCCAGCAGGGGCTTCTTCGGTTGGTACCACTCCATCGATACGAGATCGTTCTGGGCATTCCCCGAAGGATGCGGCGTCGGAAACCGTACCAAACGCTGGTAATCCCGCCCCTCGACCCTTGACCAAGTCACGGGAAACCGGCCCCGCGTCCATGCCAGCTGCTCCAGCATCTGCTGGGCATCGGGCCGATCATCTTTCCAGACCGTTCCGGAATCGGAAGCTGTCGCTGTGCCTTCGGAGGGTTCCTCCGCATGGGCAGACAGCCCCACCCATAGCCAGAACACAACCACTCCCAGCACGTTTCCTACAAATGCTCGATGGCTCATCGAACTGCGTCTCCTCCTTCAGACCCGCGGCTGATCCCTAAGAACCCGGAGTTCCTTCACAGGAATGTCCCCGGCAGCGAACTGCCTCTTTTTTGCGGAACCCCGATGGAACGCTGTCAGCCAGACAGACAAGAATGTAACATTTGATCTGTTCTGTTGCGCCCGCATTCTGCGGTGCATTCCGTCTCTTGGTGCCGTTCGTAATCGAGACGATCATGATGAGATTCAGCTCCTGGACCCTATGGCTGGCGACTCTGGCCCTGTGCTGCCTGCCCCTTCCGTGTCAGGCTCAGACTGCCGCCGAGATCGAAGCGTCCCGTCTGAAAGGGATGGACTACATCAAGTCAGAGCAGTTCGACGACGGCAGTTGGGAACAGGAGGGGCACGATGTGGGGATCACGGCCCTCTGTGCGATGGCCTTGATTGAAAATGGGATGCCGGTCTCCGACCCGGTGATCGAGAGTGCCCATAAGTTCGTCAAGAAAGAGTACGCCACCCAGAAAGGGACGTACGACATCGCGTTGGCGATTCTGTTCATGTCACGGGTTGGTGATCGCGATAACCGAGGACCGATCCGGGATCTCGCCGCCCGCCTGATTGCGGGGCAGAATGTCGAAGGCGGCTGGAGCTACACCTGCCCGCTCGTATCAGCAGGCATCCTCTCAAATCCCCAGGACCGCCCCAAACCGCCAGCGGGAGTTGGGGACAACAGCTGTACTCAATTCGCGGTACTGGGCCTGTGGGTCGCCTCCCGGTGGGGGGTGGATATCGAAGAGACGATGGCGATCGTCGGTGAACGATTCATGGAAACGCAGCGTGAGGACGGCGGGTGGCCGTATCGGTGCGAGGCATGGTCCAATGCTACGGCGGACGGTTCCACTGCGTCCATCACAGAAGAACACGCCAAGGAAGGGGAAAAGCCTGCGGTAGAACCGGGGGCCCCTAAACGCAAAAAGAAAGAAGACAAAGGGAAGGAAAAAGACGACGACAAGCCCGCCGCCCCGGCAGCGAACAACTTGCCCGGTGCTAATAACCTGCCGGGGGCGAATGATGCTCCGGCGGCTCTTCCGGGTGCCGAAGGGACAAGCGAGAAGTCGGAGTATATGCCATCCAGCCCATCAATGACGTTTGCCGGGCTCTTCTGCCTGACCGTGGCCCGGGCGACGGTCCTCCGCAGTGAAAAGAACAAGGTTGCTGCGGGCGGGGATGCGGCGGAGGGTGGTGAGACCTTACTGGCCAATCCTTCATTCGCTGACGGACTCAAGCGGGCCAGTCAATTTGCCAAAGGGATGGGGCATGGCCGCTACTTCATGTGGTCGGTCGAGCGAATGGGTGTCGTACTCGGCCTTGAGAAATTCGGGGAAACCGACTGGTTCGCTCAAGGTTCCAAATCACTGATCACCTCCCAGGAAATGGACGGTTCGTGGAAAGGTCCGCACGGCGATCTGGCCGACTCGTCCTTTGCGATTCTGTTCCTGCGAAAGGCCAACCTGGGCAGCGATATCTCCCGTCTGCTCAACGGAGAGCCTGACGATCGCTTTCAAAATATCACTCAGGCGGAGAAGCCCCGGTACACATCGCTCGACGACGCGATCAAGGCCGCCAAGCCGGGCGACCATATCCGCGTGGACGGCACCGGCCCGTTCCCGTTGCCGCACGTCGAGATCACACAGGATCTGACGATCGAAGCAGGATTCGGCTACCAGCCGGTCTTCCGCTATGACGTGGGGTTTGACCCCGATGGGCGCCGTTCCAAACCGCAGGAGAACGCGGAAGCCCGTCACATGATCCGTGTCTCCAAAGGCACTCTGACCCTCGAAGGGGTGGAGTTGCAGATGGACCCGCCGGAACTTGGAGCTGGGATCTCCTGGGCCGCCGTTGTTGCCAACGGAGGAACCCTTCGTATGCTCAACTGCTCCGTCTCGGAAGGCAACAAGCAGAACATCGCCGGTGTACGAATCACTGCTCCCGGCCACACAATTATCCGCAACTGTTCGCTCGTTTGCGGACGCGCCGCCATCGAAATCCAGTCAACCGGCGACCAGCACCTGACCATGGAAAACTGTGCCGTTCTGGCGAAGACTGCCATTTCCGTACAGAACGCTCCCAAGGGGACTCCGGGCACATGCTCCACCACCTTGAGTCATTCCGTGATCGTGGCCACCGATGCGTTCCAGTGCAAAGGCCTGACCAGCGAACTGTCCATTGAGACCGACGGGGTGGCCTTCCAGGGTGAATCGATGGGCTCCAACATGCTGAACACCCCCAGTGGCCACAAGGGCGTCACCTGGAAAGGCAATTCCAACATGTACGACTTCAAGGGAAAAGGGTGGGTCGGTGCCGCTGGCAAGGCGAACTTGCTGGTCAAGGATGCCAAGGCGTGGAACACATTCTGGGGAAACAGCGACACGAACGGTGCCTCACGGACGCTGGCCTTCGCGACCCGCCGGATGATCGGACAATATAGCCATACCGTCCGAGGCGAAGACTTCGAATTCTCGCCCACATCCGAAGCCTTCGCCTATCGCCGCAAGACGGGGATTGACCCCCTCGTCATGGGACCGGGACCGGGTTACACCCGTTACCGGGAAAGCTTCGACTACCGCAGCTGGATCAGCAACGTCGTGTCTGTCGCGGACGCCAAGTAGTCCCCGACATCGCCTAATTTCTGGTTAACGCTCAGGGAGTGGAGTGCGTGAATCGTCGTGTCCGGTTGACGGCGGGGGTCGCCCAAAGTGGCCCCCATCTGGATTTGTTGAAGGCTGCGGGGTTCGAAATCCTGCCCTGTAATCTGCAAGCGGAAGTCTATCAGGCCGATGTGCTGATTCGTGAATTGGCAGGCTGCTCCGCAGTGATTGCCGGTTCCGAACCCTACACTTCCGAGGTACTGGCGGCCTGTCCGGAACTGCGAGTGATTGCCCGCACGGGTGTGGGCTACGATGCCGTTGATGTGGCCGCCTGTGATCGGGCGGGCGTAGCCGTGGCCGTGACGCCCGGAGTGAATCACGATTCCGCCGCCGAGCAGACCATCGCCTTACTGATGGGGGTGGCCCGTGGATTTCCGGAAGCGGACCGCATGGTCCGAGCCGGGCACTGGACCTATGTGGCCCAGCCGCGAATCACGGGAGCCACGCTGGGGCTGATTGGATTGGGCCGGATCGGTCAGGCAGTGGCCAAACGAGCCTGTGGGCTAGGAATGAAGCTGCTGGCCTATGAGCCATACCCGGTCCAGGAATTCGTGGATCAGTGGGAAGTCGAACTGACCAGCCTCGACGAACTACTGGCCCGCGCAGACTATGTTTCACTGCACTGCCCGTACTCGCAGGATTCACACCACCTGATGAATGCCGAGCGGTTCGCGAGGATGAAGCGTGGCTCGGTCTTTATCAACACCGCGCGGGGCCTGCTGGTCGATGAGCCCGCATTGATCGAAGCCCTGAAAAATGGACCGCTCCGAGGCGCTGGGCTGGATGTCTTCGAGGTCGAGCCGTTACCGCTGGACAGCGGACTGCTCGATCTTTCGAACGTCCTGCTGGCCCCGCATCTGGCGGGAGCCGACAACGAATCCCGTACCGGCACGCTGACGATGTCTGCGGATACGCTCATCCAACTTACGGCAGGACAATGGCCGGAAGACCGGATCGTAAACCTCAAAGACCACTCGAACTGGCGATGGGAACGCGACTAGGGCGAGCTTCGGGCCGGCCGCCGTCATGCCGATTGGAATCCGTATCACGGCGACTTCCCCGCCCAGACCCACTGATGGCAGGGTACTTCTGATGATCCCCACGATCCCTCCCCTGGCCGGTTTATGTTCGTACGACGAGGCCCACCGTACGGGCTTGTCCGTCGAGAACTGCGTCGACTGGCTCAAACGGCTGCATTATGTGTGGAAGCGGCTGCACCAGATCTTCACAGCCCATATCACCGCGGAACCGCTCTACGAGCTGAAAACCGCCTTCAGTCTGCATTCGCATTTGTGTGCTGAACATGCCCAGGCCATCCGCACCCGCGTCAGCGAAATGCGCGAGCCTCCACTGGGATTGGAAGTCATCCCCCACCCCGGGCTGGAACAGGCGTGCGATGAAGTGCTCTGTGCTCCGACGACGTATGAACGCTGCTTGGGGCTGTATCAGGTTCTGCTGCCCGCACTGAATGAATCGATTCACAGCTACCTGGAAACCACGAACCGGCTGGCTGATGCCCCGAGTGTGCGCATCCTTCGATTTGCCCAGTTGGAGTTGCATGACATTCTGGCCTTCGGCGACCAGGTCATGTCAGCGTGGGAGATGGCCCCGGACACGGCGGTCGCCTATTACCAGGGGCTGTGGCAGGCACTCGCCAGTGCCGGGGGTCTGAGCGGTCGCGATGCGATTACCACTTCGTCCCCCGCACCGGTCTACTCTGTCACTCCCTTTCAATACGATCGCGTCCCCCGACGGGATGAACGGTTTCAGGACTCCTTCAACGCGGGAGTCAATCCGGAAGCGTTTCTCTACGATCCGCGGTACAGCCCGCGCGACAAGACGCTGATGATGTATTACAAGCGAATTCGCGAGATCGATGTCCCCGAAATGATGGCCAGCATCCTGATCGAGATGCCCGACAAGCCCTGGGGATTTCAGCGGGACATGACCCGGCAACTGTGGGACGAAGCCCGCCATGCCATGCTCGGAGAAGTAGGCTTTCGCCAAGCGGGAATCGACTGGACACAGATCCCGATCAGCTTCCTCTGGTCCTACAACCTCAACACTCAACTCAACGCCACCGAGCGGCACGCCGTACTGTTCTTCATCGAGCAGGGGCTGATGCCCAAGACCGGAAAGCGGTTCGAGTGGGAAGTCGGTCGAGCATCGGGTGATGAATTGTCGGCCCTGTTTCAGGACTTCGACTGGGCGGATGAAGTCCTGCATGCCCAGATCGGACGCGAGTGGTACGTCAAAGGATTTGGTGACCTGAACAGTGCCCTGGCGTATGGCGATGCGTGCTGGTCGAAAGTGATGTCTCACTGGCGCGAGTACCGGGACCAAGGGCTGACCCAGCATCGCAATTGGTGGCCCGAGATCTATCAACGGGCCTGCCACCACTGGGGTGTGCCGACCGACCCACTGGCGATGGCCTACTGTGAAACCTATGAGTCGATCCGAGCGGACCTCAAGGAAATCACCGGTTCCGCATGATCGATACGGTCCGCCCCGGTCCCTCAAACAACACGGTCCCTCAGATCAATTCGGGCATCGCGTGGTAGGTATTCTGATCAACCAGGAACCGCGGACGCCCCTGCAGATCGAGCAGGGTTGTCCGGTCCACATCAATCCCTTGCGTCTTATAGAGAGTCGCAAACACTTCCTGAAAATGCACAGGCCGCTCCGCGGCGTATTCCCCCAATCGATTGGTCGCTCCGACCACCTGCCCGGTGCGCATTCCACCGCCTGCCAGCATGGCACAACTGACTTGTGGCCAATGGTCACGCCCGCCGGTTCCGTTGATCTTGGGGGTCCGGCCAAACTCGCCCCAGACCACGACCGTCACATCATTCAGCATGCCCCGCTGATCCAGATCCTCGATCAACGCGCTGACCGCCTGGTCGAGCATCGGCATCTCGGTCCGCGACTGACCAAAGTTGTTCCCGTGCCAATCCCAGCGACTGAACGACAGAGACACGCAGCGGACCCCCGCTTCAATTAACCGCCGGGCGGTCAGGAAGTTGTCGAGCAACCGGGGCCCGCCATCATCCTTCAGTTCGTTGACCCCGCGTCCGTACCGGTCTCGGATCGCCACCGGCTCTTTTTCGATGTCGAGCGCATCGGCCAGCTTGCTGCTGGTCAGGATACCAAAGGCCTGCTGCGTGAAGGCGTCGACGCCTTCCATCATTCCCGATTTGTCGACTTCCCGGCGGAAGCGGTCGAACGACGCCAGCACTCCCCGCCGTTCCGCCAGCCGATCGACCGTAATCCCCTGCAGGACCATGTCATCCCGCCCTTCGCCATGCGGCGTGAACGGGGCATGTGCGACACCTAAAAATCCCGGAGTTCCATTATCCGCCCACGGCATGTGCCCCATGCGCGGTGAGAGCCCGACATAAGCCGGTAACGCCGGATGCTTGGAACCATGCACCTTCGACAGGACCGACCCGATCGCGGGCCATCCGCCCGGGGGCATATTGCGATTGTGCTGCCCCGTCAGACACTGAAAGGCGTAGTGATCGCCCGTCGCCCCAACGATTGACCGAATGAAGACCGTCTTATCGGCAATCGACGCCAACCGGGGAAACATCTCTCCGATCTCGATGCCGGGCACCTTGGTCTGGATGGGCGTAAACTCCCCGCGAATATCCGCCGGGGCATCCATCTTGATGTCCCACATGTCTTGATGCGGGGGCCCCCCCGGCAGGAAGACCATAATGATCCCCTTACCATTGCCATTCACCCCGGCAGCCTGCTCCGCCTGCAATAGCTGTGGCAGGGCCATCCCGCCCATGGCCAGACCACCAATCTGAAGGAACGAACGTCGAGACAGCCCGTCACACAGACCAATCGATTGCCCCAGGATGTTCAGCATTTGTCGTCCTCCCGTATTCTGAATCTCTTCGTCACGCAGAGACCAGACACATAAGCGTATTTCTATTCGACTATCCAGGTCAAGCTGGAAGCGGTCGATTCGGGAAAAGGGGAAATGGGATGGCTGAGGAGCCACACGCAATGCCTCGGAAGCCCAGATCACCGTACAGGTCGATCTATTTGTCGGTGCGTGCCCACGCATCGTTCTCGTACTTGAGGAGCCAGG
This sequence comes from Planctomycetota bacterium, assembly GCA_003671275.1. Taxonomy (GTDB): domain Bacteria; phylum Planctomycetota; class Planctomycetia; order Planctomycetales; family Planctomycetaceae; genus TH-plancto1. The sequence continues at coordinate 10,162 of QWPB01000058.1, forward strand.
CTTTCGCGGGAGCGTGTCCCCCTGCGTGAGGGTGTCGATCATCTCGGCCTTGCGGAGGATCGGCTGGGGATCGCGGTACCGGGCCTGCTGGCGATTGCGAAAGTCCTGAGCTGCGTCGAGGAACGCGTTGAACGTCTCGGCAGGGATACGCAGCGGTTGACCGGATTGGACCTTTTGCATGGTCGGGAGACGGGAGTCGAGGGTCGGGAGCAGGAAGAAGGGGGAACACTAATCTTCACTGATAACCACTAATCCAGAGGGGGAGGCTGGAGTACTCGGTTCCGGATTAGTGTTGATTAGCGGAGATCAGTGTTCCAAATCCGTCTTGGGATTCGCGTGCTGAAACCTCAACCCCCAATCCCCAACCCCGCGAACGCTGCCATCGGGTAAACCTGCTCGACGTAGACCGCGATCGGCTTCTTGACCAGCACCTTGGCGGTCATGTCCTCGGCATCGGCGTACCGCACCCACAGGTACTCCCACCCCTTCTTGTTGATCCCGGTGATCTCGCCGATGACGAGGCCGGTGGCGTTCGGGCTGGCGGCGAACTTGAAGGTGATCTCCCAGTCCTCCTGGCCGCGCTGCGTGCCAGAGGCTCCCAGGAACAGCACCTCGCCGGGGGCGAACCCTTTGAACCCATCGCTGTTGACGCACGCGGTCAGAAAGAACAGCGTCGACTTGTAGGCCCCCGTCACATTGGCCGGGTCGATGTGGTGCGCCTCGGAGAAGTTGTAGACCGGGACATAGATGTCGACGCCCTCGACGTTGTCCTGCGTGACGCCGATCGCCCCGCCGAAGTTGGGGGCGGTCTTGCCCGGAGCCGAGTAGCGGGCCACGGTCCCGCGCCCCTGCGTGATGTGCCCGCCGTGGGCGGATGGTCAGGCACGGCAACAGAGTGTTATTCAACGTAATACGAGTTTGGCCCCACGGCGCGACAATCTGGCCGTGCCAGCCGCCGCCGGTGTCGAATGAGAACGACGACTGCCCCGTCTGCGGCGGGCTGCTGGTTCCGTAGCGAACGGTCCCTTCCCAGGTGTCCTCGCCAATCCGAGCAATATGGGCCGACTGCCGGATCAGCAAGTTGTAGAACGCCGGCGAGTTCGCCACGAGCGCATCCCGGGCCGCAGCGTCGTCGTCCGTCCCCCGGATGATGTACCGCAGATCGGTCGAGGCACCTTCCCCGGTGGTTCCTTCGCGGCTGTCCCATTTCTCGGAGAGGGTGATCATGGTGGTGCGGGAGATTGGGGGAGGGAGTTGACAGGTCTCTGCGACACCGCAAAGCTTCGGAACATCTCGACCGCGTTTCGTGGGCGGAGTACCTGTTAGGAGGAGACACAAAGTGACGCATCAGAAAAGAGGAAAACGCTATTTTGGTGACAGCCAAGCCGACATTCGCGATGAAATACTCCGTTACAGTCAGCTCAATGAATACTTGGTCCAACATTTCGCAGACGCAATTTGCGCATGCGGATCGAACACCTTTCGGCTTGCACTCGATGACAATGAGGGAGCAGCAGTCCGCATCTGTACTCAGTGCAAATCGGAACATGCGATTGGCGATAGCGAAGACTTCCTTGATGATGCCTCGCTTGAAGAATGCGAATGCCCCTGCGGCAGCGAAGCATTCGAGATCACTATTGGGGTTTCACTGTATGACGGGAGCGAGGACATCAAGTGGCTGTATTTGGGTTGTCGCTGCCCTAAATGTGGTCTCACCGCAGTCTACGGTGATTGGAAGAATGAATTCATCGGATACAAGGAATTCCTTGCTCGCGTATGAATGGAATGCTGGAAGAAAGTCGGTCATCCGGAGCGGCGGATCGGACGTGCTGTGAATCCAATTTCACTTGGATGCGACCGATAGGTGTCATTTGCACTTAAGCACTCGGCCATTTCCCCTGCGGGCACGATTCCGAACGCCAGCGGGCTTTGACTTTCAGGCGGCAGCCGCATGACTTCTCCAGGCAGCGCATCCGCTCGGGATCGAGTGACGGGCAGTTGGCACAGACCGAGAGGCGAGCGAGATAGACTTCGTCGCTGACATGCTTCCCGCCGTCGGCCACGTGCCGCACGACCGCCTTACCGAAGTTGGCCGCATTGCGGAGCAAGCCGAGACCAGCGGGGGGAGTCCTTCATGGTGACCTGATTCGACGGGAGGGATTATACCGATTGTAGGCCGACGAGTTCCTGGCATCGTCATGAGATTCCGCCTTAACGGGGGGCTGTGACCTAGGGTTGAGAGCGGCACACCATGGATACTTCCCTGGCATTCCATGGAATCGAGCCCTGCCCTTGGTGTTTTCATCGTGAATGCCCTATCCCCGGAACACGGTATCGCTGACTCGCAACGGTTGACCGTCCCCAGTGAGTCCCGAAAAAAACACGAAAGTACGCCCGCCTGCGGTCCTTCACCGGTCAATCGGTGTATCAGTTTGGAACAGCTGATTCATCAACTTCAGGAGACCTCTCTGCTGCCACCGGGAGAGTTGAACCAACTGCTGGCGGGATTGCCGCAACTGACAAGTGCCGAGGCGGTATGTGATGATCTGGTCAGCCGAGGCCAACTGACTCGATTTCAGGCCAAAATCATCCAACAGGGGAAGGCCCGGTCCCTGCTCCTGGGCCAGTACACGGTCATCGATAGAATTGGCCAGGGAGGGATGGGGCTGATCGTCAAAGCGATCGACCGCAAAACTCAAGGCATTGTGGCGATCAAGGTGTTGACGCACACCGCTGTCCGTTCGCCGGAGACGTTGAAGCGATTCCAGCGGGAGATTACCGCGGCAGCCCGACTGAAGCATCCGAACATTGTGGAAGCGTTCGACGCCGATCAGGCCAACGGATCGCATTTCATGGTGATGGAATATCTGGCGGGCGAAAACCTGGCATCACTGATCCGCCACAAGGGTCCCCTGCCAATCCCGCTGGCACTCCACTACCTGCTGCAGGCGGGGCGCGGTCTGGCATTTGCGCATACTCAGGGGATCGTCCACCGGGATATCAAACCGGCGAATTTGCTGGTCGACGATAAGGGGGGCGTCAAGATCCTCGATTTTGGTTTGGCTCGACTCGACTGCGAGGATGAACGCACGGACATCACCCAATCCGGACAGATCATGGGAACGGTCGACTTCATGGCCCCGGAACAGGCCTTGAATACGCACACAGCGGATCATCGAGCTGACATCTACAGCTTTGGCTGCACGTTATGGTTTCTGCTCACCGGAAAGATGCTGTATGGAGGCGAAACCTCGATGGAGAAACTCCTGGCCCACCGCGAACAGCCGATCCCTTCGCTGATGTGGACACGTGGTGACTTCCAGCCGAACCACCTGCAGGCGGTCACACTCGATGTCATCCTGCACCACATGCTGTCCAAGCGACCGGATCAGCGTTATCAATCAATGGAAGCGGTCCTCGCGGACCTGCAAGCCTGCCTGACGGGACAACCGATATCAGAAACGACCTATCGCAGTGTTCAGAGCCCGGAACAGAATGCCTTGCTGAGTTCGTTTCTGACACAACTGTCCCATGAAGCCGACTGCACCGCATCCGGCGTCCGGGCCAGCGTGACCTGCCCCCTGGATTTGGATGTCCTGCGGGAACATCCGACAGCATCGAATGGTGATCTCGATTCGGCGATTATTTCCACGATGATCGCCCCGGTCATCAAAACCTCTGCGGGCGGTCTCGAGTGGAAAACCTGGACCGTTGGAATTCTGGTACTCCTGGCGTATGCACTTCTGTCTTTGTGAGGGGAGCAGCCCAGGCACCATCCGTCCTTGCGAATCCCCTCGCGACGGTCCCTGCTGCCAGTCCCCGGTACAACCGACTCGCCCCCGCAGCAACAGCTCCGCCAGGATCAAAGGCACCTACTCGTCATTCGCCGCCCCGTCCTCGACACGGACACGCCGTGACCTGCCGTTCGCTTCTCAGGAACTCCACTCCGGCCGAAGCTCCGCACTCTCCGGACACTTCCCGGAAAATATGTGTTTCGGTGAATCCAACACGCCTTGGAATCCGTTATTCTGGAAGACCTGAAGGAGCCTGCCATGCCGATTCAATGCCCCGAGTGTCATGCGACGCTCACCGCTGAGGATATCGCCCCCGATCAGGCGCAGTGCCCGTTCTGCACGGCCGAGTTGACGGAACTTCCCGATCCGGAAACGTCGCCAGAGACTTCCATCGTCGATGAAGCCCCCCGCGATGCAATCGCCAGGGAGGTTCCCTCCGGCAGCTATGAGGTCGTCGAGCGATCTCCCGAGCGGCTGGTTCTCCATCTTCCTGCGGCGAAGAGCACGGGAGGCATTGGTTTTTTTGCACTCATCTGGAACGTCTTCATCACGATATTCACTTCGGTGTTTGCGTTCGCAGCGGGGAAAGACGAGATCGATAGCTCCCCCTGGGCGATCGCGGCGTTTCTTAGTGTGTTCTGGTTGACGGGTTTCGGCCTCATCGTCGTCTGGGTGCGAATGCGATTCACCCGGCTGTTCCTTCTACTGGAAAAAGACCGGCTAGTGATCCAGCGGAAGATCTTTCGCACTTCAAATCGCGAATTGATTCTGGGGGCCGCTCCTCGGGCCTCACTGGAAGAGGCTTACTCTTCCAATGAGGTGAAGGTGTACCAACTGGTCGTCCGGGGTGAAGGCGCTTCTGAGAAATTCGGTGTCGCCCTCTCGCCCCCTGTCCAACAACTGCTGATGCGAGAGATCAACGATTTCCTGGGCGTCGAGACGCTCAGCATCACTCCCCTTCAGAAAATGGATGTCTGTTCTTTCTGCGGTGTTCAACTGCCGGGAGATCCCGAACCGGACGGATTCATTGCGGCCGAGAATAACCACACACTCGATTTCATCACAGAAGGCGAAACGGACCCGTCTCACATCCCCAAGCCGCGGCTGTGTGCTGCCTGCCAGGCTCAATCCGAGGCATCCGGTCAAACGAGTCTCTGGGAGCCGTTGTCACTCGATCATGGGGAACAACTTCCCGAGGGACTGGTTGTCGAGGACCACAGCCCCGAACGGTGGGCCTTTCGCTATCCGTTGATAATGGCTGGTGCGTTCCGCACTTATGCGACGATCTTCGCGGGATTCATGGTGCTGGTCGCCGCAGGCATGGGAGGCATGATGTTTTCGAACATCGCCCCTCCCGCTGGTCAGCCACTGGGCTTCCTGTTCCTGATTGCTCCACTGCTATTCATCAGCATGCCCTTGTTGACCGCGGGGTGTTTTCTGATGGCTGTTCGCGGAGGTCGAATTATCGTCGAACTGACGCCGAAGGAAGTGCGACTCCGCTGGGGATGGGGCCTCGTATCGATCAAGAAGAACATCCCGATCGAAAGCGTCACCGACTGCCGGATCATGACTGGCATGCGGACGACCTCGGAATCGTCTTTCTCTCGACGAACCCAGACCGTCCGAGCCGTCGCCGCCCTGAGAGCCCAGGGCGTCCCTTACCCTCTGCCTCTCACGACAACTCACAACACCGAGTTCGCTCAGAAAGTTGTGCGGCTGATCCGGACGTACTGGAGTGAAGAGCTGCGTCAACCGCTGCCAGACTGACCTCGCCGCCGTGTTGTGATGGTGCCGTGTCCGATGATGGTGCCCTGCCCGACCGTTCCGAAGGGCATGGTTCCAGCAGGCCAGTCGTGTTGTCAGGGGTATCTACCAGCACACATTATGGGTGCTTGCGACGGACCGCATTAATCAGCTCATCAAACTTCGACAGGAACCGGGACACATCTTTACCGGCCAGTGGTCGCGGACCGCCGGTGATGGCTCCGGTCTGCCGCAGTTCATCCATCAGATCTCGCATGGCGAGGGTTTCGCCGATATCCGCATCCGTGAACACGCGACCCTTCGGGTCCAGCACGCGGGCCTCTTTCGCGACACAGCGAGCTGCCAGCGGGATGTCCGAGGTGACCACAATATCGCCCGGTCCCGACTGCTCGGCGATCCAGTCATCGACGATATTCAGCCCCACCTCACGGCACACCACCAGTTCAATCAGTGGGCTGTTAGGGACTCGCATCCAGTTATTCGCGACCACCTTGACCGGCATCTTGTAGCGCAAGGCGACACGGTAGATCTCGTCCTTGACCGGACAAGCATCGGCATCAATGTAGATCGTCCGCATCGGCAATTCCCTGTTCGTACAAATGCACCGCAGCGCGGCCACTCAGACTCTCGCATCGCAACAACTCGGCGACTATCCGCTCGACGACCCGCCACATTCCCGGCTGAGACAGCAGATGCTCTACCTTGCTGAGCATCCGCTTAATGAACCGATCCGCTTGCCGTTCGCCAGCCCGCTGAAGAGCCAGTTGGCGAATTCCCTGCAAGTCCCGCAGGGCCCCTTCCCAGGCATACTCGCCGGTGAACCGGGCTTCGGCGGCCAGACCGGCCAGCGAGATCAGGATTTCACGTTCCAGCCAATCCTCCGTGGGACGCTGTTGTCCCTTCCGAAACTCACAGCGTCCGAGCGTCTGCTCTTTGGCAAGGATCGAAACCCGTTGTACCGGCCGGCCCAGATGCAGGGCAATCACGGCATGCCCCGCTTCATGGTAGGCTGTGGCTTCACGTGAAGGAGTTGACATCAAGACCCCGGCCAAGAGTTACCGGTTCCAGTCGATCTGCTGGTAGAGCGACCGCAGCTTCACTCCACGTCCCGGATTAACCGAGGCCAAGTGCCCGATCCGGCCCAGCAGATGTGCCGCGAATGCCGGATGGGCTTCCCGGTTTTGTGAGGCTGGACCGTGCCTCAGGCAATTGGTGAGAATCGCCTTCAGCCGATCAAACTCAGCCCGTGGCACTCCCAGCTGATCGTTGACGACGAGGCCGGTGACTGACTGCTGTTGATACCTTCGCAAGACCCGCCGCTTGGCTTTATTGAGATGGAATCGTTCCTGCCGCACGATCCAGCCCGCGAACGGAATAATCTCCCGCAAAGCTGCGACTGCCCGTTGCGGTCCCGAGAGCGTTAAATCGTCCGCATATCGCGTGTATCGCAACCCATACGCTCCCGCCAGCCCCTGCAGCCGCACATCCAACCCAAACGCCGAGAGATTAGCGAGCGCCGGCGAGGTGGGAGCCCCCTGCGGCAGATGACGACGCAGATACGGCCAGACGGTCGCCATGCGGCGGTCCGGGGAGTTCAAACTCGATGGAATCGCGGAGGTCGTCAGCCGCCCCAGCCAGATTGCAACTTCCCGGCAGTAGCCCAAGCTGCGAAAGATCGCCACGACCCGATTGAAAGACACCGAAGGGTAGAAATTGGTCAGATCCAGCTTCAGCACCCACGCCTGCCCCACATGCGGAGCCGCATTGCTGCGAATCGAACGTCCGGGAACAAATCCATGGACCGCGGGATGCGGCACCAGACGATCCAGAATCCCTCGCAAAATCTGTAACTGGATCTGTTTCAGCTGCGACTTGGGAGCTTCAATCAGCCGAAAGCCACCGGACTTCTTTTTGATCCAGTGAAAATGGTAGTGCGACTCCGATTCGGACTGAGGCCGGTGATTGTCGTCAAATCGGCCAATCAGCCAGGCAAGCCGGGGCAGCGGAATCGATAACCACCGGGCCAGATCATCCGGCGTCCGCAGCAGTGGCAATCCATACTGGTTCAACACGTCGGGCCGATGATCACCGGTCAGATCGATAAAACCACCGGAGGGCAGATCCCGCCGGGCAAACCGGTACGGGGACTGCTCGACCACCTGTCCCCGGCCAGTGCGATCACCATGAGGGGCATAACGGTTGCTCGCGGGATTCTGGAACACACCCCGCCGAGATTTGTACAGAACCTGGCCGGAAGTTGCGGGGCCGCTCAACGAGTTGTCGCGGGATAGCGGATCACCGAATGGGGCCCCGGCGGTGCCCCGCCCTACCATCGACGACTCCCGGGGAGGGGCACCCCAGAACAGCCGTTGGAGAAACGCTAACAGCCCCATGAACATCCAGCCATTCATTCCCCCAGTGTTCGAAACGGTCCGAGAGTCACTCAACGCATCCTGTGGCGAGTTTGTTCAAACTGTACGCACAGCTTGAACAAACTCACGGTGAATGTCGAACAACGAGTCTTCCACGGGGTATCCCCGCAGTGTCCCGAAGGACCAAGGCTTGGCATCCCTCGGACCGCTCCGCGATTATCCGGTGACACCCCGGTCAACGTCAATCGAGGTTACCCAGTTGCCCGCGGCTGGCCAGAAGGTCCCTCTGGGAAGTTTGTGCGGTCGGGAGGGCGAAGCTCCGGCTGAGCCGCGACCTTGAGAAATCCTTGCTCCTGCGCATGCGTCTCGGCAGGTGCCTCGCCCCATGGGAGCGATTCACCGACAATAGAAACGCAGACTCTTCGGCCGGTGTGTGTCATGAAAACAGGTACGGCAGGCATTCCAGTCTGTCGCATCCGCCTCCAGGACATCGTTTTCCTGACGATCATGGGGCAGGCTAGCTTGACGCCCCCGATGACCTGCATTCCGGATGCAGATACCCACGGCAGCGCACTTTGAAAAACCGCATCACCGGGGCCGTCTCTGGCCAACGCATACTGTAATCTTACCTAACATATGATTACGATTTGTTGTGTTGAGCAAACAGCCTTTCGTGCTTGCTTCGCACCTCACCAGATTTCTACTGCCAGGAGAGACGCATGAGTCGACAACCTTCACGTCGTACGTTCATCAAGAACACATCGGCCATCGGGGCTGCGGTGTTCGTCGGAGGAGCGGTCGACCTCCGCGCTCAGGAGCGGTCGGCCAACGAAAAGCTCAACGTGGTCAGCTTCGGCGTCGGCGGCAAGGGCGGCAGCGACTCGGCCAACGCCGCCACGTTCGGCAACGTCCTGGCGATCTGTGACGTGGACCGGGGCACACTGGAGAGCAAGGGGAACTCGGAGGGCTTCAAGAGCGCCGAGAAGTTCACCGACTACCGCGAAGTCCTGGCCAAGTACGGCAAGAAGATCGACATCGCGACGGTCAGCACCCCGGACCATATGCACGGTCCGATCACTCTGGCTGCCATGCGGTTGGGCATCAGCTGCTACACGCAGAAGCCACTGACCCGAACGATCTACGAAGCCCGCCTGCTGGCAACCGTGGCCAAGGAAACCGGCGTCTGCACCCAGATGGGGAACCAAGGGACGGCCCTCGATTCGTCTCGTGAAGCCATCGCCCAGATTCAATCGGGCGTACTCGGCACCCTCAAGGAAGTCTACGCCTGGTCGAACCGCCCCGTCTGGGCGCAGGGGCCTGGTCGCCGGATGACCATGGAAAAGTTCTCCGCTCAGGCGAAGAAGGAAGATCCGGAAAATGCCGAGAAGTTGATCGCCAAGAAGAAGGAAGAGATCGAAAAGGCACTCGAAAAGGTCGACTGGAAGAGCTGGATCGGAGTCGCTCCGACCCGTGAATTCTGGCCGGGGATCTACCACACCTTCCAGCACCGCGGCTGGTGGGACTTCGGCACCGGGGCCCTAGGCGATATGGCCTGTCACCAGTTGACCGTGCCGTTCGCTTCGTGTGAACTCCGCGATCCGATCTCAGTCCAGGCCAAGTCGACCGGTCACGACTTCGACAGCTTCCCCGCCAGTTCGATCATCAAGTTCGAAATGCCCGAGACGAAGAACCGTCCGGCCATCCCGTTCTGGTGGTACGACCGCAAGGGGAACAAGCCCCCGATGGAAGTCTTCGCCAAGCACGGCATTACGAGCGTCTCGGACAGCGGTGTGCTGATCGTCGGCGAAAAGGGAGCGTTCTACAGCTCCGACGACTACTGCGGCACCTACACGCTCAAGGGAGTCGACAAGGTCAAGGTCGACTTCGAGAAGGCCGAGAACAAGGGGAACAACGACCTGAACAACATGTACGAGTTGTTCCGGGCGAAGTACGCCAATGATCCAAAGATCTGCAAGTCGAACTTCATCGACCGAGCGGGTCCGCTGACCGAAACGATTCTCCTCGGCAACCTCGCTGTCTGGGCCGCCGCCACCGGCGGAGCCAATGGAGAGATGGGTGAATGGGGCGAGAAGGTCGAATGGGACGCCAAGAACTTGGTCGTCACCAACTTGGCGTCGCTCAAGACGCCGCATGTGGCCGACCTGATCAAGCCGAAGTATGCCGAAGGGCACCGGCTGGATTAGTAAAACCGAACCTCCGGTCGCCGCAAGATGATCGGCGTGAGTGAATCGGGGGCGCATGCGGTTCGCATGCGTCCCTTGTTTTTTCTACAGTATCTGGTGATGGACCGTATGACTTCCCCGCTTCAATCGGACTGCACCACAGTCACCACGAGCGAAAGCCCCCGCCGGTCCACCCGATCAGAAATCATCGAACGAGGTTGAGTGATGGTGCGTTGGAATTGGTCACGCGGTGTTCTGGCAAGTGTCGCCCTCGGGCTGTCTCTGTCGATGGGATGTTCCAAGCCACAGAGTGCTCCGGCCCCTGTGACCGAGAGCACTCCGGCTCCCATCGTTCCCGCAGTTCCGGCCCAGCCTGCGGCCACTGCCAAGGCCGAGGATGTCGCCGCCGCAAAAGCCCGCCTCGAGGGCCTGGCCCGGTCGACTTATGCCCCCAAGCAGGGAGACCTCCTCACGGAAATCGTGATTCAGGATGGATCTAGCCTGACCACTGAGGACATTGCTCTTTTTGGTCGGTTGACCGATCTAGCCAAGCTGCAGATCTTCAACTGCCGAACCTTGAATGACGAAATGGCCACGCAGCTGACCGGCCTCAAGGGACTGACCACCCTGGCGATCACCAACTCGGTCATCAATGACGTGACGGTCGAACTGATCGTCAAATCATTCCCCGAATTGACGGACCTCGATCTGTCGTCGAATACGAATATGACCAACTCCGTGGTCAAGATCGTCAGCGGAATGTCCCAGTTGCAGCGGCTGACACTGGTGCAAAACCAGGTCAACGACATCGGAGCCCAACGTCTTTCGAAGCTGCAATCTCTGCGGGCGTTGGACCTGCGAGGCAACATGGAAGCCGGGGACATGGCCCTGGAGGTCGTGGCAGCCCTGCCAAAGCTGGTCGGATTTAAACACCGCAGCACCGCCGTTTCAGATTCCGGAATGGAGTATCTCAGCAAGAATCAGACACTGGACTCGTTGCTCATCCAGGATTTCAACATCACGGACCAGTCGGGACCACATCTGGCCAAACTTGGAAAGCTGACCCAGCTGGAAGTGTTCCGTTGCCAAGGTTTCGGATCAGAAGGCGTGCTGGCCCTCAAGGGGATGGGGCTCGTCCGGCTGACGTTGCGTGATCTCCCGAACGTGGATGATCGCGGGCTGGAAGCTCTCTCTGACATGCCCAAGCTGCGGCGACTCTACTTGCACGAGTTGTCGTCTGTGAGCGATACGGGACTGAAACACCTGGGTTCGCTCAAGTCGCTGGAACAGCTCGATATCTGGACGGTGCCTCAGCTGACAGACGCCACGCTGGATATCATCGCAGCCCTGCCCAATCTGAAAGAACTGTCTCTGCGAACGACCGGCGTCACCGATGCCGCCGTGGACAAGCTGCTGGCGATGCCACACCTGCAATCGCTGACCTTCAAAGAGAACGGTTCAGTCACCCCGGAGGCCGCACAAAAGCTGTCGACCCGGAAGTGGACCAAGCTCGATCTGGGCAGTGGAGCGGAAGCCACGGAAACCCCGTAACACTGCTCCGCCATTTCTGGCACCAGCGAGTGTTGCCTGCCTCGCCGAGACTTCTGTGAACCGGTTATGACACCTCCACACCATCTGGAGCTGACGCACGCCCCGATTGACCATCGGACGGTCGTGGAATCGGTGCGGACGAATCTTGCAGGCGCCGTAGTGCTGTTTCTGGGCACGGTGCGCGAGTTGACTGAGGGCAAGCACACGACCGCCCTGGAGTACGAAGCCTATCCCGAGATGGCCATGAAACAGCTCGGAATGCTAGTCGACCAGGCAGCCACTCGCTGGCCGATCCAGAAGGCTGCCATCGTCCACCGACTCGGGCATCTGGATCTGGGAGAGGTGGCTGTCGCCGTGGCCGTCAGCACACCGCATCGCCGGGAAGCCTTTGAATCGGGCCAATGGATCATGGATCAGATCAAGGAGGTCGTTCCTATCTGGAAGAAAGAAAACTGGGCCGACGGAACCACCGAATGGGTCCACCCGGGATCGAGCTGACCGGCCCAGACGTTCTCGACAAAAAAGCAAAAAGCCGCTGTCCCCCATGAGCGACAGCGGCTTTTTTGTGTATCGACCGGTACTCAGACCAGTTCGGTGATCGGACGCCGATGATCGAGAATGTACTGGGGACGCCCGGCAGTGTCTGTCAGCTGGTTGACCTCCAGATCAACCCCCAGCTGGTGGTAGACCGTAGCAAAGACTTCCTGAATGTGTACCGGACGATCATCGGCCTTTTCGCCAAGACGATTGGTGGAGCCGATCACTTGCCCGGTCTTCAGGCCACCACCCGCCATCCAGAAAAAGGCGGCCTGCGGCCAGTGGTCTCGACCGGCGGTCCCGTTAATGCGCGGGGTGCGGCCAAACTCACCCGACATCAAGAGGATCGTCTTATCCAACAGATCGTGACGTTCCAGATCCTCGATCAGGGCACTCAGCGCCCGATCCAGTGCGGGCAACTGTTTCTGCATGGAGGCGAAGTTCTGGCTGTGCGTATCCCAACCGCCCCACGAAAGAGCCACACTGCGGACGCCGGCCTGCACCAGCTTGCGAGCCAGCAGGAAGCGTTCGTTATCGCGGTTTTTCTTAATTCCATACCGCTCCAGCACCTCTTGAGATTCCTTAGTGGTATCCAGAGCGGAAGCCACCTTGCCCGAGGTGATCAATGACACCGCGCGTTGTTCGAAACTGTCAAGGGCATCCATCATCCCTTTGGCATCGGCTTCCGAGCGAAAGCGGTCAAATCCGGCCAGAAGATCATTCCGTTCGTCAAACCGGGACTCCGTCACCATCTTGTTCAGCGACAGATTCTGACGGGCCGCTCCATCCGGACGAAACGGCATATGCATCGGGCCCAAGTAACCGGATTTGCCCCAGTTGTTGAGATCGACTGCCGTTGGTGCCGTGCCCTGAGGACCGTTCTGAACAGTGCCATACAGCCGGGAAAGCACCGATCCCACGCCGGGGCGACCGCCCAGACTCTTGAGATCCCGTTCGGACCAACCGGAGTCCGACTGCCGGGGATCGTGCTCGTTATTCATCCCGGTGATTGAGCGTACGATCACTGTCTTATCCGCGACGGATGCCAGCATCGGCATCAGTTCACAAATCTCCATCCCGGCGACCTTGGTCGCAATCGGAGAGAACTCGCCGCGGAATTCTCGGGGTGCGTTCGGCTTGAGGTCGAACGTGTCCATATGAGTCGGACCGCCGGGCAGGTAGATATTGATAATCGACCGCCCCGTGGCCTGAGCCCCCGCCAAGGCTTCCGCCCGCAACAGTTGCGGCAGGGAGAGACCCGCAATTCCAGTCGCCCCCACCTTGAGGAAATCTCGACGCGAGACGCCATCGCAAAACCGACGGGCAGCACCAGTCATTCCAAACATGGTCACTCCTGATTCCAGCGAAACGGATGCATCGAAGTGTGTGGGCTTTAAGCGGCTTTCATCTTACATCGGACTGCATCTCACATCAAATGTAATTGATTTGGCGACATGGAGTTTTGTTTTTCCGCGGGTTCCTTCGAAACCCTTTTCCAAGTTCCGGGTTACACTCTGCATGTCGAGGACAGTTTTCCGGGTTCGAGGTGAAAGCCGTCTCTCCAACTCTCTCTCAAGGTGGCTGTAATGGCGTTTGTTCGCGTGGGTCTGCCCCTGATGGCGGTCGTGCTGGCACTGGGATCTCTCTGTCAGGCGGAAGGGCGACTCGTCGGCTCGTTTGCCCTGCACGACCATCGCGGCGCCTTGGTGCAATCGGCAGATTTTGCCGATTCCCAATGTCTGGTCGTGGCCTTTCTGGGAACTGAGTGTCCATTGGCGAAGCTGTACGGGCTGCGATTGCAGTCCCTCGCTCAAGCGTACAAGCCCCAGGGAGTCCAGTTCCTGGCGATCAATGCCAACCAGCAGGACTCCGTCACGGAGATCGCCGCCTATGCCCAAGAACTGGGGATCACGTTCCCGATCCTGAAAGATCCAGGACAAAAGGTCGTGGACCAGTTCCATGCCACCCGCACCCCGGAAATTTTTGTACTCTCCCCGCAAGGCACCCTGCTCTACCAAGGACGTGTCGACGACCAGTACATCGTCGGAGTCCAGCGGAAAGCCCCCCAGCGGGAAGACCTCAAGGCGGCACTGGATGAGATTCTGGCGGGAAAGCCAGTCAGTCTCGCCCGAACCGAGGCAACCGGTTGCCTGATTGGGCGGATTCGCGATCCGAAAGCCGGGGGAACCGTGACGTACTCGAACCAGATCGCGAAAATCATTCAGACACACTGCGCGGACTGCCACCGCTCTGGAGAGATTGGACCGTTCCCCCTGCTCTCCTACGAGGACGCCCAAGGTTGGGGCGACATGATTGCCGAAGTCGTCCAGGAACGTCGCATGCCCCCATGGCACGCCGACCCTGCCCATGGAAAATTCTCGAACGATCGCAGCCTCTCCCCGGAGGATCGAGACCTGATCCTCGCCTGGGTCAAGGATGGATGCCCGGAAGGCGATCCGGCCCAGGTGCTGCCCGCGAAGACCTTTACCTCCGGGTGGCAGTTGTCACGGGTTCCCGATCAGGTGTTTTCCATGGAGTCCCCGTTCTCGATTCCGGCGGACGCGGGCAGCGAAGGGGTCCGTTACCAGTATTTCTGGGTCGACACGAACTTCACGAAAGAGCAGTGGGTGTCCGAAGTGGAGGTCCTCCCGGGGAACCGCGCTGTGGTGCATCACATCATCGCCTTTGTTCATCCCGAGGGGCGCAAGCAGAAAGGCCGGGGCGACTTCCTTTGTGCCTATGTCCCAGGATCGCGGGCCATGTTCTACCCTGCGGGTTCCGCCAAGAAGATCCCTGCGGGCTCAGCCATCCGATTCCAGGTTCACTATACGCCCAACGGGTCACCACAAACGGACCTCAGCCGCGTCGGAATGGTCTTTGCGGACCCCACCACCATTACCCACGAGGTGATCACGTCCGAGGTCTCGAATACCAAATTCAGCCTCACCCCCCAAACCGACAATCAGGAAGTCGTCGCACGCAGTCCCATCGCCCCAGCGGAAGTGGTGATCCTCTCGATGGCCCCGCATATGCATGTCCGGGGAAAGAGCTACAAATACGAACTGATCTCGACGGATGGTCAGCACGAAACACTGCTGAACGTCCCACAATATGACTTCAACTGGCAGACCAGCTATCGGCTGGCGGAACCCCGGGTGGTCCCCGCCGGATCGCGACTGGTCTGCACAGCCACCTATGACAACTCGGCAGCCAACCCCGCCAACCCCGACCCCTCGCAAACCGTCACATGGGGCGATCAGTCGTGGGAAGAGATGATGCTGGGGTACTTCGATATCATTGTCCCGCGTGGAGCCCGCGAATCGAGCGGCGATCTGCTCAAGCGAAAGCTGACCCCCGATCTGGTCTTCTCGGCGCTGGACCAGAACAAGGACGGGCAGATCTCTCGAAAAGAAGCTGCCAAGATTGACCTGCTGAGCAAGGCATTCCTGCTGGTCGACAAGAACCGCGATGACCATCTGGATGGACCGGAAGTCGAGAAGGCCATCGAGATGCTGAAGAACCGGCGATAGGGCAATATTGTCTGGACTGTGAACAATGCAACTGGACTCACTCTGGGTGACCCGCTCGCTGGCGGCAGGGCCGATTCCACCCTCCCATGGTTCACGAAACTTCTGGCCCTTCATCGACGGATTTCTCATGAATCGATTACCTCTGATCCTGCTTCTACTAATCGGCACATGGGGATCGCTCCAGACTGCGGTGGCGGAATCCCCCCAGATCCTCATCGAGGGCTCTGCGGGAAAGTGGACGCTGATGCGGGACGGACACCCTTATTTTATTCGCGGCGTCGGGGGGGATGGCTCGTGGAAGCTGTTGTCGGAGCTCGGTGGGAACTCGGTGCGTACGTGGGGGCACGATCAACTGGGCGAACAACTCGATCAAGCGCACCAGCTGGGATTGACCGTCACCGCGGGAATCTGGCTGGGACAGGTTCGGCAGGGGTTTGACTGGTCCGATGCGGCCAGCCTGATCCGCCAGAGAGAGACGATTCGTCAGGTGGTTCTGAAATACAAGAATCACCCGGCCCTCCTGATGTGGTCCTTGGGAAATGAGATGGAGGACCCCGAGGGCCGTAATGGAGCTGTCTGGTCCGAAATCAATAACTTGGCCCGAATGGTCAAATCACTAGACCCCCGACATCCCACAATGACTGTTATCGCCGAATTGGGGGGCGACAAGGTTCAAAACCTGCATGCCCTGTGCCCGGAGATCGACATCCTCGGGATCAACTCCTATGCCGGAGCCTCGTCGGTCGGCGAACGTTATCAGAAGCTGGGAGGAACCAAGCCCTACCTCCTGACA
Organism: Planctomycetota bacterium; assembly: GCA_003671275.1. Lineage (GTDB taxonomy): Bacteria > Planctomycetota > Planctomycetia > Planctomycetales > Planctomycetaceae > TH-plancto1. The sequence goes on from QWPB01000058.1 coordinate 26,686, forward strand.
GAGTTCGGACCTCCGGGGATCTGGGAAATCACCGCGAACGACATCGCCGCTTTTCCAGAACTTAGCAGTACAGCCAAGGTCGCAGCCTACCGACTCGCTTATCAGAGATCGGTAGTCGATCAACCAGGGAGTTGCCTGGGATCGTATGCGTTTATGTGGGGGCAAAAACAGGAGGTGACAGCCACGTGGTTTTCGCTGCTGCTTCCCGATGGTTCCCGGCTGGGTGCCGTGGATGCGCTCTCGGAAATGTGGACGGGAAAGCCCCCTGGCAATCGCTGTCCAGAGATTGCTTCTCTAATTCTGGCGGGCCCCAACACCGGGAAGCCGGGAGAGGTATTGCGAGTTTCACTGAAGGTCAGCGATCCCGAAAGAGATCCGTTGAAGATCACCTGGGAAGTGGTTTCTGACGAAGAACGATATGGAACGGGCGGGGACGCGGAAGAAGCCGGTGCGGCGGTCCAGGCCGCTATCCAAAGCTCCGACTCCACGGGAGCCGCCATCAA